>QHYM01000250.1 GCA_003223295.1 Acidobacteriota bacterium
AAAATCCGCGCCATGATCACTTTTGACGCAGGCATTGGCCGCGTGACCGGTTATTCCCTCGGCGGCCGCCGCGACACCGAAGCCGGCGTGCGTGAAGTCCTGAAGCCGCTCGAATCTTGGGGCGCCAACAATCACACCTATGACGCTTCTTTTGGCACAGACAATATGGATTTCCTGCTGGAAGGCGTGCCCACGCTCGTCGCCAATCAGGAAGAGGCCAACTACCTGGCGAACTATCACGCCGCTTCCGACACACTCGACAAGGTGGACATGCGCGAGCTAAAGCTCCACACCGTGCTCGCTGCGCTCACCGCCTGGGGTATCGCCGACCGCGGCGAGCCGCTCGGCAAGCGTCTCACTCGCTCCGAAATTGAAACCCAAATGAAAGAGACCGGCCTCGACCAGCAAATGAAGCTGCTCGGCTACTGGGACGCTTGGCAATCCGGCGCCCGCGGCCGCAAGCCTTAGTTGCGGCCCGAACCAACAACTTCCGCATTGCAACTGATCATAGTGTCCGGGTAGGTGATGTGCGCGTCCTTCCATTGATGGCGCGCAACACTCGAAAGCCTTAGCTCCCAATGCTCGCTCTTGGCAATCGGGAATGGCAGCTCGACCTCCAGCAGGTTGGGGGTTGTCTCCAAGAATCACTTGGTGACCACATCCGTCTTGACGTATTTCTGGTCCTCCGCAACCTGGTTTAACTTGACGCCGACTGCCGAATTTCCCTGGGAAAAATCGATAACATCGTTGACCTGATCGTTAAAAAACAACAAGGCAATTTGAGATCTTTGACGATTGGCATCAAAGAAATACCGGGCAAGAGACAATTCCAAGTTCCATAGTGCCCGTTCGTCCTCGCTGCTGCCCATGCTGCCACTGATGTCCAGGACAAGAACGAGCCGGTGCGGGCGTGGATCCGGTTCAAGGGAAACAATTCTTACCGGCTTTCCGTGGACCCGCGCTTCCAAGGCACTAATCGAAACGTTCAGAGGCGGAAGAGACCAACTAGATAGCACTGGCAATGGTCTTTACGCAACCTCGCGTATCGCTAGCGAAGCTCCCACTTATCGCTTGACAAGAACGCCGTAACGAAGTATTTCAGCCCACGCACCCAGGCTCCCGGCGTGGCTCGCGGAATTCAGGGCACATCCCTTTCCCGGGAACTTGCGTCAATCCTTGCTGCCGGCACACCTGATGCAACCGCATCGCTTCCTGGAGGCCTCTCCGTGACCTGGACACAAGTTTACGACCCCCTCGGACATTGGTGGCTCTCCGCCCTGGTTGCCGCGCTCCCCATTATTGTTTTGTTCACGTTGCTGGCCGGCTTGCGCGTGAAACCCCACTGGTCCGCTTTAGCCGGAGCCGCTGCTGCCATCCTCGTCGCGATCTTGGTCTTTCATATGCCCGCTCTTCTCGCTGGCGAAAGCTTCCTCTACGGCGTGGCCACAGGGCTAATGAACATTGTATGGATCGTAGTCGCGGCTGTCTTTCTCTACGATATTTCGGTCAACACCGGAGACTTCGAAATCATGAAGTCTTCCGTCGGTGGTATCTCCCCCGATCGCCGTCTGCAATTGCTGCTGGTGGCTTTCTGCTTTGGCGCATTTATCGAAGGTTGCGCCGGATTCGGATCTCCCGTGGCCATCGCAGGAGCCTTCATGATCGGCTTGGGATTCAAGCCCTTCCATGCCGCCGCACTGAACCTCATCGCTAACACAGCGCCCGTGGCCTGGGGCTCCATTGGCACGCCTGTGCACATGTTGGCTGCCGTGACGGCGCTGCCGGAGGCCGACTTGAACGCCATGATCGGCCGGATCCTTCCTTTCACCGCCATCCTTGTTCCCTTCTGGCTCGTGCGCGCCATGGTCGGATGGAAAGAGACTTTCGAAGTTCTCCCCGCAATCTTGGTTGTCGGGATCTCCTTCGCTTCCATGCAGTTCTTCTGGTCCAACCACGTTGATAGCAATCTCGTGGACATTACTGCAGGCCTCTTTTCCCTCCTTTGCACCGTCCTATTTCTGCTTTTCTGGAAGCCCAAGAGAATCTGGCGCTTTGCAGAAGATCCCGCGATTAAGCGGGTTGACGCGTTACCGATTGGCGCGGCACAACCCTCAGTGCCGGACAGCCCCACTCGCCGCTACAGCAAGAGCCAAATCCTGAAGGCTTGGATTCCATTTCTGATTCTCTCCGTCTTTGTTTTCCTCTGGGGTTACAAACCGGTAAAGGACTGGATGAATGTGCACACCACCCCGGCGTGGCTAACCGCAGATAGCAAGCCCAATGGGGGCTGGACCACCCCGCTGCATCGTAAGATTTCTCGCGACGCCCCGGTCGTCCCTAAGCCGGCTCCGGAAGCCGCCAAGTTTCCCTTTATCTGGCTCTCCGCCACAGGAACCAGTTGTTTCCTGGCGGCCGTTGTGGGCGGATTGATTCGTGGGGTCCGCCCCGCAAAATTGCTAAAGATTTTCGGACTCACGCTGTTTCGCATGCGTTTTGCCGTGTTGGCGATTTCCGGCATGCTGGGCTTAGGTTTCGTCACGCGCTACTCGGGGACTGACGCTGTTTTGGGCCTGGCGTTTACCCATACTGGGTGGTTTTTCCCTTTCTTCGGAACTTTCCTGGGATGGCTCGGTGTAGCCCTCACGGGCAGTGACACCTCCTCGAACGCCCTTTTCGGCAGCTTGCAGCGCATTACCGCGGAACAGTTGCACTTGGACCCCGTTCTTATGACTTCCGCCAACAGCGCGGGCGGAGTGATGGGCAAGATGGTTGACGCGCAGTCAATTTGCGTGGCCACTGCTGCGACCAATCAGTTGGGCAATGAAGGCATCATCTTTCGCTTCGTCGTTTGGCATTCGATTGCGCTTGGCGCGATTGTTGGCATCATCGTGATGCTGTACGCCTATGTCTTTCCCCATCTTGTGCCCCATGGTTTGACCTTCATCCACTGAAGGAGCAAGCTTGTCCCGTGGGCAGCGGTTGTCATTCTGAGGGCGCGAAGCGCTCGAAGAATCTCACATCCTCGCTCACCCGGATTGAATGAGGTAGGCTCCCTTCATGAACGCCTCCATCCTCAACGAATTTCGTTCCATCGTCGGTGATCGCGGTCTCGTCTCGTCGCTCGAAGAACGCCACACCTACGAATGCGATGGCCTCACGAATTTTCGCGTCCTCCCTTGCGCCGTCTTGCTTCCTACTTCCATCGAGCAAGTTCAATCCATCCTGCGTCTCTGCCACCGCGAAAAAATTCCTTTCGTCGCGCGCGGTGCCGGCACCGGGCTCAGCGGCGGCGCACTCCCAGTCGAAAACGGGATTGTCCTCAGCCTTGCTCGCATGAACCGCATTCTCGAAGTGGACATTCCCAACGCTCGCGTTACCGTCGAACCCGGCGTCATCAATCTCGACGTCACCAGCCGCGTCCAGCCCCACGAATATTTCTACGCGCCCGATCCTTCTTCGCAATCGGTCTGCAGCATCGGAGGCAACGTCGCGGAAAACGCCGGCGGCGCGCATTGCCTGAAGTACGGCTTCACCACCACCCACGTCATCGGCCTCGAAGTCGTTCTTCCCGACGGCTCGCTCGTTCATCTCGGCGGAAAAACGCTCGATACTCCCGGCTACGATCTCGCTGGCGTCTTCGTTGGCTCCGAAGGCACGCTCGGCGTAGCGACGAAAATCATTCTCCGCATCGTCAAGCGTCCCGAATGCGTCCGCACGCTCCTCGCCGCGTTTCCTTCCACCAACGAAGCCGGCGCCGCAGTCAGCGGTATCATCGCCGCCGGCATGCTCCCCGCCGCCATTGAAATGATGGACCATCTCGCCATCCAGGCCGCCGAAGCCGCCGTCCACGCCAACTATCCCGACTGTGGCGGCCTGCTTCTCGTCGAGCTTGATGGCCCGCTCGCCGAAGTCGAGGCCCTTCTCGCGCACGTTGACGAAATTTGCCGTTCGAATGGCGCCTGGGAAATTCGCGTCGCCCAATCCGACGCCGAGCGCGCACTCGTCTGGAAAGGCCGCAAAGCCGCGTTCGCTGCAATGGGCCGTATTTCTCCCAACTACATCGTTCAGGACGGCGTGATTCCCCGCACTGCTCTTCCTCGAGTGATGAGCGAGATCGCGCGGCTCAGCAAAGAAAACGCCTTGCGCGTTGCCAACGTTTTTCATGCTGGCGACGGCAATCTCCATCCACTCGTTCTCTACGACCGCCGCATTGCCGGCCAGGAAGAAGCCGCTCTCGCACTTTCGATGAAAATTCTCGAACTTTGCCTCGCCGCAGGAGGCTCCATCACCGGTGAACACGGCGTGGGCGAAGAAAAAAAGTGCATGATGGCCAAAATGTTTGCCGAACCCGATCTTGCCACCATGCAGCGTGTCCGCTGCGCCTTCGATCCGTTGCAGCTTTCGAATCCCACAAAAGTTTTTCCCACGCCGCGCCTCTGCGGCGAGAAGCCCGGCGAATACATCTCCCATGCACTCGAATCCGCCGGCCTTGCGGAGCGCTTCTGATGTGTCCGCCGTCTCGTGTAGGGGCGCAGCAATGCTGCGCCCTCTTGCTCGGTTTTCGCCGAAAACAACCGAGTGCATGTCATCCTGAAGGCCGCGTTGTTTGCGGTCTTAAGGATCTCAATTGATTCGTGGACGCTGCCGCCCAATCCGCCTCTCCCGTTCTCTCTGCCGCCTTCCGCGACAAGCTAGCCGCACTCCTCGGTACGGATCAAATCCGCCCCGCCTCTCCCGCCGACGCCATCTTCGGTGTTCAACCGCATCTCATTCTCGAACCCGCCACCGAACAACAACTCGCAACGGCCCTGCACTTCGCCAACGAAGCCGGCCTCGCCGTCATTCCTCGCGGCGGAGGCACAAAAGTCGCTTGGGGCAATCCGCCCTCCCGCGCCGATCTCATCCTTTCCGCCGCGCGCCTGAACCGCATCATCGAACATGCCTGGGCCGACCTCACCGTCACCGTCGAAGCAGGCTGCACCATGCAAACTCTTCAACAAACGCTCGCTCAGCACGGCCAGCGCCTCGCCCTCGATCCTCTGTGGCCTGAAAAAGCCACCGTCGGCGGCATCCTCTCCACGAACGACAGCGGCGCGCTTCGTCTGCGATTCGGCTCACTTCGCGATCTCATCATTGGCGTCACCATCGCTCTTCCCGATGGCAAGCTCGCTACGAGCGGAGGCAAAGTCGTCAAAAACGTTGCCGGCTACGACCTCCCCAAACTTGTCACCGGCGCTCTCGGCACCCTCGGCATCATCACTCGCGCCGTCTTCCGCCTCCACTCCGTTCCGCGCTATGCACGTTCCTATTCTATTTCCACCGTGAACGCCGAAGAGGCACAAAGGCTCGTCCTCGCCATCCAAGACTCCCAGCTAGCCCACGCCGCGCTTCAATCCCATTTCTCCAGCGACGCCTCACCTACTTCCGATATTCTTTTCGAAGGCACCGAAGCGGGCCTCGAGGCGCAAGCCGTCCATTTGCGCGCGCTCTGTCGGTCGGCGCAAATGTCCGAAGCCCCCCCTAACGCCTGGAACGCCCGGCAGGAACTCTGGTCATTCTCTGATCCTGCATCCACCGCCATCGCCAAAGTCAGCATTCTTCCCACCGACATCGTCCGCACCATCGAGCTGTTCCGCCGAACCGCCGAGCCGCATCGCCTTCGCTGGAAATCGCTCGTGTACGCCACCGGCCTCGGCTGGCTTCGCGTCGAAGGCCCTGCCGAAAATCTACACCGTGCGCTGAGTAGCTTGCGCGCCGAACTTGAAAAAATGGGCGGCTCCTTCGTCCTCCTCTATCGCCCCGCCGAACTCTCCTCTTTCGACGCCTGGGGCTCCCCCGGCGATTCCCTGCCCCTCATGAAAGCCATCAAGCATCAACTCGATCCCGCCTACACCCTCAATCCTGGCCGTTTCCTCGGCGGAATCTAACGCTCGAATCGCGTTCTCAAGAAAATTACGCAGTGCCAGAGGTGCCGCGCGTCAAAATGACTCTCCGCGGCTGGGCAGTACTATTGCCTGCAGCAAAGCGGGTTGGTACATTGCGGTGGCATTCTAGCGTCCAGCCTCAATCCCTGAAGACGTAGCGAATGCCATCAGCCCAACCGGGTGTCGGCCATTCTCGAACACTGCTTGGGCTAACTTTCGGTTTTACCTCTGGCATCTCGCGAGCGTCGCTTTGTGAAGGGAGACCTTGATGAAATTCCGATCCTCGTTGAGCCTCTGTGCCTTGACCGCTTCATTCGCCCTGTTCTGGCCCCTTCCCGCGATCGCGGCGGATGCACCACAACTCGTCGTGGACGACGACAAAGTGGAATGTCCGAACGCCACGTTCACCCGAATTCAAGACGCCGTGGATGCGGCGTCTCCTGGCGCGACAATTCGTGTTTGCAAAGGGAATTACGCCGAGCAAGTGGCTATCGGCAAACCGCTGACCATCGCTGCGGATAGCGGCGCCGTTCTGATGCCCGGCACGATGCAGCAGAACGCCGCGAGCTTGCTCGATGGCTCTCCCTTTGCTGTGGCGATCCTGGTGTCCGGCACGACCGGAGTCTCCATCAATGGCTTGATCGTGGACGGTGCCAACAACGGTCTATCCCAGTGCGCACCGCGGCTTTTCGGAATCGCTTTCCAAAACGCGTCAGGCGAAATTAGCCATGTGGCGATTCGCAATTTCCAGCTAGGCGCGGCTCTCGGAGGTTGCCAGAGCGGCACGGGCATTTTTGTCCAGAGCGGCGGGGGTGGCATCTCCAAGGTCGAAATTGACAACTCGACCGTCCACGATTTTCAGAAAAACGGAATCACTGCCAACGAGGCCGGAACGCTTGTGTCCGTGCACGACAATGTCATCACCGGCATCGGCCCCACTTCCGGAGCGGCTCAGAACGGCATCCAGATCGGTTTTGGCGCGGGAGGCGCCATTTCCACAAACACGGTAACGAACAATCTGTGGTCGCCATGCACCGCCGTGGACACATGCCAGGCCGTGGCGACGAACATCCTGGTCACCCAGTCCGATGGAGTGCAAGTCAGTAACAACCGCGTGGGAATCAGTCAGGTGGGTATCTTCATTCACGGAAACCAGGGGCTCGTCACGGGCAACGCAACATTTGCCAGCGCCGTCTTTGATGGCATTCGCCTCGAAGGCGACGGCAATCGCGTCCGTCAGAACCAGGTTTTCAACGGCGCGGAATCCGGCATTTTTGTCAGCGGCAATAACAGCGCAATCCAGCAGAACACGATCACGGAGGCTTCCGTCGGCATTCTCAAGCAGACGGGTTCCCTCGACAATCTGATCCGGTTGAACGATGTCTTCGACACTTTGGTTGCCGTGCAGGATCCCGCTTCCCCGGGTTTGGCAGGCGTCGTTTCCCCCGAACGCTAGACAGATCTGGGCGCTTCGACTGCTCGTATAACGCGCGGGTGTCCCCGCGTCGGTCGTGGGTGCCGCCCTCAGCCGCTGGCGCCTGAACCCAGCTTCGACTTTCCTCTCGCCATTGCCTCACGGCCCTCCTTCAAGTACCTTCGGAACTGCCACCTGGTTTCAGAGTGCCGCCATGACCACCACTTCTAACCCGCTGCCTTCCGCCTTCGACGCGCATCATCCGCCCTCCGCGGAAATCATCGACAAGTGCGTGCACTGCGGCTTCTGCCTACCCGTCTGCCCAACCTACGTCCTGTGGGGCCAGGAAATGGATTCGCCGCGCGGCCGCATCTACCTGATGAAGCTTGCTGCCGAAGGCGCCGCGCAGATCAACCCCAAGTGGGTCAGCCACTTCGATACCTGCCTCGGCTGCATGGCTTGCATGACGGCGTGCCCCTCCGGCGTGGACTACGGCAAACTCATCGAAGCCACGCGCGCGCAAATCGAACGCAATTTCTCCCGCTCTTCCACCGAGAAACGCCATCGCCATTTTCTCTTCGAGACGTTCACCCGCCCCGATCGCCTCCGCCGCTTGCGCGCGCCCCTTCTCGCCTATCAAAAATCCGGTTTGCAGGCTCTCGCGCGCGGACTCGGTCTGCTCAAGCTGCTCCCGAAACAATGGCAGACCATGGAAGCGCTGCTTCCCAAACTCACGGCGCAAGAAGCGGTTCCCGAAGTTACTCCAGCCGTCGGAACCAAGCGCCGCCGCGTCGGCTTGCTCCTTGGTTGCGTGCAGCGCGAATTTTTCTCCCAGGTCAATGCCGCTACCGTCCGCGTGCTTGCCACGGAAGGCTGCGAAGTCGTCGCCCCGCAAGCTCAGACTTGCTGCGGCGCGCTGCTCGTCCACGCGGGAGAAGAAACCGCTGCGATCGACCTCGCCAAAAAAACAATTGATGCCTTCGAGAGCGCCAACGTTGAAACGATTGTCACCAATGCGGCCGGATGCGGTTCCAACGTGAGGGAGTACGGACACCTGCTCCGTGACGATCCTGATTACGCCGAACCCGCGAGAAACTTCTCAGCAAAGTGTAAGGATATCACCGAAGTTCTTGCCGACCTCGAGCCACGCAGCCCGCGTCATCCGGTGAAGCTACGCGTGGCCTTTCACGACTCCTGCCATTTGCAGCACGCGCAAGGCGTTCGCGCGCAGCCTCGCGCTTTGCTCTCCAGCATTCCCGGGTTGGAACTCGCCGAAATTCCCGAATCCGCCATCTGCTGTGGCTCCGCGGGCATCTACAACCTCGTGCAGCCCGACGCCGCCCAATCCCTTGGCGATCGCAAAGCCGAATTGGTTTCCCATCTCAGAGTCGACGTCGTCGCTACGGGCAATCCCGGCTGCATCCTGCAACTCCAGTCCGCTCTCGCCCGCCAGCATCATAAAACGCCCGTAGTGCACACCATTCAAATCCTCGATGCTTCTCTCCGCGCTCAGTCGCCCGACTCTTTGCGAAGCTGATCCTTAAGCGCGCTCCATCACCACATTCGCAAACACGCAAGACTTGCTGTTATCTTGAGCCTGCCTGCGGCAGGCAGGCGTGGCGACCGAAGGTTCGGGCCTTGCCGGAAAGCATCTCACCTGGAACAAAGACTAGCTCAGTCCGCTGTTGCAAACTTCTACTTGCTCACGTTTCAATCGAAGGGAATCCCCGCCTTCTTCGAAATCTCACGCAATTCTTCGATTACCGGCCGGATCAGCGGCACGCCATTTTTTCGTCGCTCTTGTTCCGCTTCTCGTTCCGGATCGCCGGGGATTAGTGGACCGTTCGTGCCGGGCGCCGGCTTCGTCGCGCGGAACACGCGAATGTACTCATCGATCTGTCGCTTGAATTCCTCCGCGTCAATGAAACCGTCAATGCGCATCGCGCCAAAAAAGTGCCCTATCCCCTTCCCCACGCTGCGCTTCGGAATTTCCTGCCGCAGCGCGAACGGCGGCGCAAACGGCCCCCAGTTCGCTCCGCTCAAGGGACCGCACAGAATGTCCACCATCATCGCCAGCGCGTACCCTTTGTGGCCGCCGCGCTCGCGTTCTGATCCCAGCGGCAACATCGCCCCGCCGTCGATCAATTCGTCGGGATTTGTCGTATTGCGGCCTTCGCGATTGATGGCCCAGCCCTCCGGAAGGGGTTTGCCCTTTCTTCGCGCGATTTCGATTTTTCCGTACGCGGCCGCGCTGGTCGCTAAATCAATTACGATCGGCGGCTCTTCCTTCCCGGGAAATGCAATCGCAATGGGATTTGTGCCCAGCATGCGCTGCGCGCCCCACAGCGGCGCAACTAGCGCTGTGGAGTTGGTCATCGCCCACCCGATCAGATCGCGCTCCAGCGCTTGCAAAACGTAGTACCCCGCGATCCCGAAGTGATTTGTGTTGCAAACGCCGACCCAGCCTGAGCCGCATTTTTCGGCCATGTCCACGGCGATGCGATTCGCTTGCGGCCCCACGACCAGGCCCAGACCGTTGTCGCCGTCCACGGTCGTTGTGCTCGGTGTCGAGCGCACGATTTTGATTTCCGGCTTCGGATTGATGTGGCCTTCGCTGAGCATGCCGAAATAGCTGTACATCCGCGCGACGCCGTGCGAATCAATGCCGCGCAGGTCCGCGCAGGCCAATACTTCAGCGGCTTGCGCGGCATCGTCTTTCGGCACGCCGCAATGCACAAATACGCGGATGCAAAATTCGCGCAGCTTCTCGATGGGAAAAATCTTGGATTCGACTTCGGTCATGTTTCACCAGACGCAGCGCTATGCGGGCAGGCATTCTCCGCGGGTTTCTGCGCCAAAGGGAACGAGCAGCAAGCCAATCGCGAAGGCCATCGAAGTCAACGCGACAGGGATTCCCAGCGAACCGTACCGCTGCACGCCCGCGCCCACAAGAAACGTAATCCCTGCACCCGCAAAGCGCGCCAACGAAGTGGAAAAGGCGAACGCGCTGGCGCGACATTCCGTCGGATACTGCTCCGGCAGCCACAGCGTGTACACCGCAAAATTCGCCCCGCCAAATCCCAGAAAGAACAGGCACGCGAAAAACCAGGGCAGCGCGTCGGCCCCGAGATAGAAAACTTTACCAAAAGTCAGAGCGATAAATGCCAGCATCAATGAAAAATAGAATCCCAACGCACCGCGGCGCCCGAATTTCTCCGCGAGCCAAGGCATCGCCAGGCAGCCGAGAATCGTCGCGAACGAAACCAGCATGGCTGCGCGCGAAGCGAGTTGCGCCGCCGCTGGACCGATTTTCCCTGCCGCTTCCGCCAGCGCCGTCACCGCCGCCGGCACATAAACCGTCCCCGCCCACAATCCGCAAATCGAGGCCAGCATGAACAGCGAATTCAGAATCGTTCTGCGCCGCAGCGTGTTCGAAAAGAGCACCGTGAACGGCTGCCAGATTCGCCAGGAACTCACGACGGCTTCTTTCTGCTTCCAGCGTTCCGGCTCGGTCACACCGTGCCGCACCCACGCGAGCAACAGGGCCGGCAACCCACCAACTGCAAACATCACGCGCCACGCGAATCTTCCAAAATAACTGCCGATCAAGAAATTCAACATCGCCGCTAAAAAAACTCCGACGTAATAGCCCGTGTGCATGTATCCCGCCCCGGCGCGCCGCCGTTCTTCGGGCCACTCTTCCGCCACGAAAGTTCCGCCCATGGCCCACTCGCCGCCGATGCCGATTCCCGCGAGCAGCCGCAGAATCGCCAGCTGCCAAACGCTGGTGACGAGCGCGCTAAGAAAGGTGAACACCGAATACCACACAATCGTCAGCATGAGCGTTCGAACGCGCCCGAATTTATCTCCGACTGGCCCCCACAAAAACGCCAGTCCCCACCCAAACAAAAATAACGCAAACAGCAATCCGCCGTAAAAGCCAACGTTGCCCTTCGTCGCAGCAATGCCGGATCGTGGCAGCAGATCGCGCAGCGAAGGCACCAGCACCAGCGCATAAATAAACGAATCCATGCCATCAAGCGCCCAGCCGCCCCACGAAGCCCAGAATCCGCGAATCTGATTTCGCGTCAGCGAAGCCGGCGGGACCGATTTCGTGTTCGAAGGCGCGGCGACATTCATGGCAGCGGGGACTATATCAAAGCAATACAAAGTGCGTCCAAATATTGTCGGCGTCGGTTACTGGATCAGTTTGAATTTTCTTGCTCGTGACAATAGGTGTCAAAATTCAATGACCCGCTACCTCAGCGTGACTGCTGACCCGTGACTTGGGACTCGTGGGCTTCTAACGATAGCCGCGCCAGAAGAAAACAATCGTCATGGCCATACCCACAAGAATGACAAATCCCTTCACCCAGGATTGCGGCAGCTTTTGCGCATAATGCGCGGTGGAATAACCTCCTAGAACCGAGCCGGCCGTCATAAGAATCGCCTGCGGCCAGTAAATCGCCTTCGTCACCACGAACGTTACCGTGGCAACGCCATTGATCACGCCGCCGAGTCTCACCTTGAGTTTGTTCATGGCGTGAATGTCCGTCATGCCCAGCGCTGAAAGCATGGCCAGGTTCATGATGCCGATTCCTCCGCCAAAATAACCGCCGTACACGGCCACGAGCAGTTCGAAGAGAGAGGCGCCCGCCACTGCCGTGTTGCGGGCGTCATGCGAAATTCCCGCCGAGATGCGTCCGGTAAGGTGCTTGCCAAACGCGAAGAGCAGCGTGGCGCCTAGCAACAACCATGGAATCACGCGAAGAAAAGTCTTCGGCGGCGTGTGAATCAGGAGAATCGCTCCGGCCAGACCGCCGACGAGGCTGGTGATTACCAAAGGAATCAGAATGCGCGCGGGGATGTCGAGCTTTTGCGGATAGGCGCCGCCACTCGCAGTGGTTCCCACCCACAAGGCTAGCGTGTTGGTCGCGTTCGCAGGAACCGCCGGAACGCCAGTGAACAGAAGCGCTGGAAACGCGACAAAGCTGCCGCCCCCGGCCACGGCATTGATCCCGCCACCGAGAGCGCCGGCAAAAAAGAGAAAGATGGCAGTCTGCAGGTTCAAGCAGAGGTTCTATCACGATTCCCGGTTGACCCTCCAGTCAGGGAATACATCGTTAGGCGTCGGTTTGAATTCTCTTTATCGTGACAATAGGGGTCAAAATTCAAATTAACCAACTATCAATACACCGAGGGGCTTCTTCACGGAATCAGTAATTTAAGTCTAGAGGAACATGAGTGCGAAATTGATTTGCAGAAATGCGAATGGCGGCCCGAGGAGACCGCCATCCTTCGACCGAATCACATTAACTCAACGACTCCGTGAGCCTACTTCGCAAACGCGAAGCCGACAATCGCGCCGCGCTAGGTCATAAAACGTCTATGACAGAGGTATCCACCGTGATACGTTTCGCTTCGATCTGGCCAACCAGGTGAACCAGCAGGTTCCCCGCTTGATCATACTGATCAATCGTAAAGGTTCCTGTGAAGGTGTTCCCGTCGTGGCTCAGTGTGACGTCTTCTCGAATATTGGCTGGTCCGAGCAAGGCTCCGTTGGCCCAACTGATGGCAAAATGGTTCAGTTTGTAGTGGGAGTGCCCGATCTTATTCCACACGCCGAGGCAAAAACTCTGAGTTTCAGGTTCGCGTGAAGAGTTCAAGATTTCCGTTCCGTCGCTGTGCCACTGAGAGTATCCCGCGTCCAATACGACGTCATCAGGTATACCTGCATTTCCTTTGGAGACAAGCTTCACCTTCCAGAAACCGACGATGGGGTCGTCGTCCCTAGAGTCCCCCCCGCCAGACCGTTCTTGCCACAAAGCTGCTCCGGTGCCTAGCCTGTCGATCTTTCCACATCCGGCCGAGGCGACCGGGACGAGCATCGCCGCAACGATGACCATAGCGAGGCCCGCGATGACTATTCCTGCCTTCGTTTTCATAGAATTGTCCTTTTCGCGTTACGAGATTCCGTCCGTCAGACAGGCGAGCGAATTCGAGCCGGGACGCACTCGGCCTCGTTGCGTACATCTGTTCCGGAAAACGGAGCCCAATCATCGGGCGAGCAGCATTTGAGCGAATCAATCATTGAAGGGCAATCCTTTGCCGCGCTGTTTCCACTCCTTTGTGAATCATCGTGCAAGCCTCTGGATTTAAGCGAGATACGCGGCTTTTGACCAGTCTGGCCAAGGTTTGCGGCAGCCTCATGCTACAATCCCATTCACTTTTTCGGGAGTGACCGAGTGGAAGTTTCGCGCCCACGGGAAATCGTCCGCTTTGGCCCCTACGAAACTCGTCTGCGCACTCAGGAACTCTTTAAGCACGGATTGCGGCTCAAGCTGGCCCCCCAGGCTTTCCAGGTGTTGCGCATCCTGCTGGACCGGCCTGGAGAGCTGGTCACCCGCGAGGATCTCCATCAGGCCTTGTGGTCCGCCGACACCTTCGTCGATTTTGACCATGGACTCAACAATGCCATCAAACGAATTCGTGACGTCCTAGGCGATTCCGTTGACGCTCCACTTTATATTGAGACCTTACCGCGTCTCGGCTATCGCTTCATTGGGCAGATCACGGAGAACGGCAATGAAACGGCAGCACCCATTGCCGGCGATCCGACACCCTCGGTCAATGTGCCCAACTCGGTTGATTCCTCAGACGATTCGATGCCGCTGGCGCCTCAGGAAAGCCGGCGACCTCGGTCTCGCATGTTGGCTTTCGCCAGCGCACTCATGCTTGTGCTCACTCTTGTCGGCTACTTTGGCTGGCGGAGAACACATTCTGTCCAACTCTACAACTCGGGCCGCGTGATGCTGGCAGTGCTTCCCTTCGAAAACCTGAGCGGGGACCCCAACGAAGAGTATTTCAGCGACGGACTCACGGAAGAAATCATTACCCAGCTTGGAGCACTAAGCCCGGATCAGCTCGGTGTAATCGCACGAACGACTTCAATGGCTTACAAGCGCACATCGAAAAGCGCGCAGCAGATTGCCCGAGAATTGGGGGTCGATTACATCCTCGAGAGCAGCATTCGGCGCGATGCGGACCAGGTGCGCATCAGCGCCCAACTCATCCGTACCCGGGACCAGGTTCATGTCTGGGCGCACAGCTATGACCGCCAAATCAGTCACTCCATTGCTTTGCAGGAAGAGGTGGCCATGGCGGTCGCTGAACAGATCAGAATAAAACTCAATCCGGCTTACAGTGGTCCTCCCAGTCCGCGCCCTCTTGATCCGCAAGCAAACGAAGCTTATCTGCGAGGACGGTATTTTGGAAACCAATTCACCGTAGCCGGTTACGGGAAAGCGATCGCCTATTTCCAGCAAGCCATCGATCGGCAATCCAGTTTCGCAGAAGCCTATTCGGGACTAGCGGATTCTTATTATTTTCTGGTCGTCACCGATGCCCTATCACCGCAGGACGGAGTGTCCAAAGCTCACGACGCTGCGCGCCAAGCCGTAGCCCTGGGTGGAGGATTGGCTGAATCACACAACGCCATGGGCAGCGTGATGCTTGGACTATGGGACTGGTCGCAAGCAGAGGCTGAGCTCAGGCGTGCCATCGAGTTGAATCCGAGTTACTCCACCGAGCACCGCGTGTACGCGGCGCTCCTCGCGACTCTAAGGCGGCATGACGAGGCTTGGGAGCAGATTAACCAGGCGATGCGGCTGGACCCGCTCTCCCTCCCCAACAACGCCGAGGTCGTTCGCACGCTTTACTATGCCCGAGACTACGATCGGGCCATCCAACAGAGCCAGAAAGCCTTACAGCTCAATCCGGACTACTATCGAACCCATTTCTGGCTCGCGCGCGTCTACGCCCAGAAGAAACTGTACGCGGAAGCCATCGCAGAATCACACAAAGTCCTGCAAGCAATGCCGGATAGCACTGTTGGATTGACAGAGCTTGCGTACAGTCTAGCTGCGGCAAGTCGCCAGCCGGAGGCTCGAAGGATTCTCCAGCGCTTGAAAGAGAAATCGAAGCGCGATTTCGTTCCCGCCTACAACTTGGCGGTCATTCACATTGCCCTTAACGAGAAAAACGCGGCCTTGACCTATCTGCAGAAGGCTTATCAGGAACGGGATTGGGCCATGATGGTTCTCGCGGTCGAACCGCGCCTCGACCCGCTACGGGACAATCCCAGCTTCCGCGCACTTTTGGCAAAAAGCAGATTGCCTCTGTGAACGACTGGTCACACCACCGCGACTCAGAAGTTTGCCAGGAGACCAGGCATTTCTGGTCCCAGTCGCTTGATGGCCACCAGGCCATTTGCTGCGTCTTGGGTGGCGGCTCGGAGTTGACCAGCCCCAGTTGCCGCCCGCCGAGCGCCAGTGCGGCAAAGCAATGGCTCACGAGATCAGATCTCTATCATTCTTCAAAAGTAGATGAGCTTTGCTATTCAATGTGATGTTGAATAGCGCGGTTTTGAGCGCCGTATCCATTGACCTGACGAAAAGGCTCTTTCGCACTCTATTTTTCTTCTTGGGAGGCCGTACGCATTATCGGTAGTGGGTCAGTTTGAATTTTCTTAGTCGTGACAATAGGTCAAAATTCAAACTGACCTACCACCACCCGAGTTGAACGATTGACGAGCGCCCTTGCGCAGTAGCATTATTTTTCAAGGACGAGCTTCTTCTAACCTTCGAGTGAGCGCGCCCGAACCAGACTGTCCCTCGTCGTTGCGTCAAGAGCGAATCGAGCTTCCAAGGGAGCCGCCACCGTGGCCACACCGCGTCAGAAACTGAACAACAAAGAACACAAGAGCAAGCACAAAGTCAGTGAAGCGCAGATTGCAGTCCACTGGAAAGAAGAAGCCTATTGCCGCCCGCCGGCAAAATTCATCGGGCAGGCGAATCTGCACGATCCGGATTTTGTGGCGAAGTTCGACGAGAAGAATTTCCCGGAATGCTTCCGTCTGTATGCGGCGCTGCTTGACTGGGACCAGTATTGGCATACGACTTTAGATACCGAGCGTCCGCCCTTCTGGAAATGGTTTGTGGGCGGAAAACTCAACGCCTGCTACAACTGCGTGGACCGTCATCTCGCCAAGTACAAAAACAAGGCGGCGATCATTGCTGTACCGGAGCCCGAAGGCGAAGCCGCCACGGTGATCACCTATCAGGAGCTTTATAAACGCGTGAACGAAACGGCCGCGCTGCTCCGGGACTTTGCCGGGCTGAAGACCGGCGACCGCGTGACCATTCACATGCCCATGATTCCCGAGCTACCCATCACCATGCTCGCGTGCGCGCGCCTCGGCGTGGTGCATTCCGTGGTGTTTGGCGGGTTCAGCGGCGAGGCCTGCGGTCTGCGTGCCGCCGATTCCGGCAGCCGCGTGCTGATTTACGCCGACGGCTACTGGCGCAACGGAAAGTGGGTGGATCACAAAGCCAGCGCCGATATCGCGGTGCGGACGGCGCAAAAGGAAGGGCAGAAGATCGACAAAGTTCTGGTTTGGAAGCGCTACGCAGGCAAGTACAGCTCCGAAACGCCCATGGTCATGGAGCGCGATTATTTTATCGATGATGTTTTGAAGGACTATCGCGGCCAAATCGTGGAGCCCGTTTCCCAGGATGCAGAAGCTCCGCTCTTCCTGATGTACACCAGCGGCACGACCGGGAAACCGAAAGGCTGCCAGCACCGCACCGGCGGTTACCTGGCGTACGTAACGGGCACGGCCAAGTATTACCAGGATATTCATCCGGAAGACGTCTACTGGTGCATGGCCGATATCGGCTGGATCACCGGCCACTCCTACATCGTTTACGGACCGCTGGCGCTGGCGGCGACCAGCGTTTTGTACGAAGGCGTGCCGCAATTCCCGGACGTCGGCCGGCCCTGGCGCATCGCGGAACGGCTGGACGTCAATATTTTCCACACTTCTCCGACCGCCATTCGAATGCTGCGGAAAGCCGGCGCGGATGAGCCGAAAAAATACAATTACCACTTCAAGCATATGACCACCGTCGGCGAACCCATCGAGCCGGAAGTCTGGCAGTGGTATCACGAAGTCATCGGCAAGGGCGAAGCGGTGATTGTCGATACCTGGTGGCAAACCGAAACCGGCGGTTTCCTCTGCACCACGAAGCCCGCTCTCGATCCGATGAAGCCAGGAAGTGCCGGGCCGCCCGCGCTCGGGATTTATCCAGTGATTTGGGACGAAGACGGAAACGAAGTGAAGGCCGGTTCGAACGCCGCCGGAAACATCTGCATTCGAAACCCCTGGCCCGGAATCATGCAAACAATCTGGGGCGATCCCCAGCGCTTCGTCACTCAATATTATTCGAAGTATTGCAAGAACGCGAAAAGCAAGGATTGGCGCGATTGGCCTTATTACGCTGCGGATGGCGCGGTGCTTCCTGCCGATGGCTACTACCGCATCCTCGGGCGCGTGGACGACGTCATCAACGTCGCTGGCCACCGCCTCGGCACCAAGGAAGTCGAATCAGCCTGTCTCACCATCCCCGAAGTCGCCGAAGCCGCCGTTGTTCCCGCCGTCGACGAGGTCAAGGGTCGCGTTCCCGTCGTCTATATTTCTCTGAAGCCCGGAGTGTTGCCGAAAAAGGCCATCCAGGAGAAAGTGACTTCCACGATCGAAACCATGATCGGCAAAATCGCGCGGCCCAAGAATATTCACATGGTTCCGGACATGCCCAAAACACGCTCCGGCAAAATCATGCGCCGCGTGCTAGCCGCCATTTCGAATCACATGGATACGGGAGACATTACGACGCTGGCAAATCCCGACATCGTCGAGCAAATCCGCGAGCTGGTACAGGGCCGCGCCGCGGTGAAGCTGCAAGAAGGTCCGGAAGACATCAAGCGTTTTGGGCAGGAATCTTAGAAGATAAAGTTGCCGAACAGGCGCTCTGCACCGTGGCGTCCATCATATGCAAGTCATTTATTTACAACTACTTAGAAGCAAGCCGCTGATGCTGTCGGATACCCCTTTCCTCGGTAATGGCATGTTCTTCGCGGCCTATCTTTTTGAATTGTCCTAGTACCTCAGTACTTCTCAGCATTGAATCGATTTTGTATCGGGAGTTCTATTGTTCGCTAGGCCATACCCAGATACACTTTGGCTTCACTCAGGAGGACTGTCTTGACGGGTTCCGAACGCCGCACCACTCAACGTTTTACCATGCGGCTGCCGCTCACGGTTCGCTGGACGACAGGCGCGGCTGTGGGCGAAACCAGCACTGAATCGCGCGACGTCAGCTCTCGCGGCGTCTACTTCTACCTTTCCAAGGACGTCAAAGAAGGCTCGCCGGTCGAGATTCTGCTGACGCTGCCCAACGAAATTACCATGGCTGGTCCCGTGCGCGTCCGCTGCCTTGGCCGCGTCCAGCGCACCGAGCCACGCGACGAAGGCGCCGTCGGCGTAGTTGCCGCGATCGAGCGGTACGAGTTTCTCCGCGGCGACGAAAACAAATAGATTTTTGCTGCGCGCGAGTCCGCAACTCCCCCGGCTCGCCGCGCGTAACCAGTTAGGTCTAAAACCCGCAGGATTCCGACCCTGAATTTTGCGCCACCCTGCGGCAAACAGATTTCCCGGGTTTCTTGCTCGCACACTGCGGAGGCGGGCAGGATCAGCCGGGGTGCCTTGGCCCCTCAGCGAAGCGCCCCGGCTCAGTTTTTTAATCGCGCTTCAAGTCCGAACCAATCTGACCAGCAGCCCAGTAATCGCATCATGCCAGGCGTGAACCATAATGCCTGGTCGCAAACTCTTCCGCATCTCGGCCAGAATTCCAAACAGCACACCATAAACCCCAATGACGATCGCGTGTTTGCCAGCCCGCCCCCCGAGAGGGCGCGGAGCAGGTTGACCAGGATGGTGTTGTTGCGGTCCCAGGAGTCCAGCAGAGCTTCCAGCAGGCCTTGGTCTTGTGCGTCGGACATATCCACACCCCGTTTGTTGTTGGGAAAAATCGTCAGGAATTAACTTCAATCTTTTGGCGGCCATTTCTGGGCGCCGTGGATAACATTTGCAATTTCCACACCATCTTCTCGGACCCGGTAAAACCACCACGAAAGGAAGCGGCGGCAAGGGAAGTTCACGAGTCCCTTCCACACGGCCCGTCCTGCCTTTGTTTGGGAAAGACTTCAACGAACCGGCACTTTCGTAGATGGTCTTAGCAATGCGTTGAGCGGCAACCGGATTTTCTTGCTGGATGTACTCGATAACTCGGAAAAGATCTTCAGCGGCGACGGGTGCCCAGCGGAGCTGCATTTACTTGCGAAACATTTGATCGATATGGGCGGCGACTTCTTCGTGAGTCAGGAATTCCCCTCGGCCGAGCTGCTCCAGGCCTCTTGTCACCTGCTGGCGGAACCAAGCGTCATGGTCTACGTAGTGTTCCACGAGCTGCTTCACGTTTCCTCCGCGTCGCTCTTGTTCTCGGCAGCGGCCCGGTCGACTTTCGCTTGCAGCTCTGGAGAAAGATGCACTTCCATAATTTCTTAGGCTAGGTTTACAGAGCGCCACTCTCAAGGGACAGCCCTTCATCCGGCCCCTAAGCTGTCATCTCAACGGCAGCGGCTCGCTGTTTTTCTCGCCACTTCCTCATAACCGGTGCGCCACGCAATTCAAGAAACCTGCCCCACCCGCCCAGGGCATGCGTTTGGTCTGCGGCGGACGAAGTTTCCGATAACCGGATGGCCTCAATTGGTGGAGACGTGGCTGGCGACAATTGGCATGATTCCGAAGTGATTCGTATTTGAATTTCCCAGCGATGGAACGCCACCGCTGACCTAACGGACAGGGTTATCGTCAGGCGACACGGCAGGGAGCGAGGCTTGTCAGAGCACCCGCCCACTAGCAGTATCGTACTAGGACCATATCCAACGGGGATAGTTCTATCAAGGAGGGTAAGAATGCGTAAATTGCTCATTCTGTTTGGGTTCATCTTATTGGCGGCGACTTCCGCCAAGGCCCAGGAAAACCGAGGATTCGAGATTACTGGCAATTATCAGTATGTTCGCTTCAACCCAGGCAATGGCGCTTCCGGCATAAACTGCCAAGGCGGCTCCGGCTCGGGTGCGGCGTATCTCAAGGCCTCGTTTGGTATCGTTGGCGAGTTCGGCGCGTGTAAGTTCACCGGCCTGCCTTCCGGCGCGAACGCTCACGCGATGAGCTTCCTTTTCGGTCCCAGGGTGTACTTCCATGCTCATGGACGTGTCAATCCGTTCGTCCAGGGGCTCTTCGGCAGCGACCGCTTCTCTGCCGGTTTCACCGGTGTCGGCTCGGGGTCGACCAATGCCTTTGCCATGGCTTTGGGCGGCGGAGCAGACATAACCCTGACACGCCACGTCTCCTTGCGTGCCCTGCAGTTCGACTACCTTTACACGCATTTCGGTGGCGCTTCACAGAATAACTTCAGGTTGCAGAGCGGTATCGTGTGGCGCATCGGCAGGTAGTTCGCGTCCGAAGCACCTTAGTTGAGAATCAAGCGATAACGGCGGGCTTTTTGCCCGCCGTTATTTTTTCGCCCGAATTTCCATTTTCGGCGACGGCCTCAGAAACTCGCAACGGCCGCAGTTTCACTCGGACAGGTTTCGAATATTGGCAGCAGCCGGGCCATTTCCAACGCTTGCTTCAAGTTCGGGCGGAGATGACATAGCTTGAGGCCTCCGCCTTTGGCTTTGGTCTTCCGATGCATTTCGATGAGTGCGCCGAGGCCCGCGCTGTCCACGTAATTGACTTGCTCCAGATTCAGGACAATCCGCGTGGCACCGGATGCGAGCAGATTGTCGATCATTGTAAGCAACCCAATGCTCTCTTCTCCGAGCACGAGACGCCCTTTGAGCGCCAGAAGATAGATTCCATTCGTCTCACGCTGCGTTATTTCCAAAGGCATCGTTGGCCTCCCCCAAAAGCTATTCAAGGACCGTTACGCGGATTCGCGAATGCATCCATAATAGCCTGCGGATTCCCCCTAGCGAAAGAAGCAGTCGAGGCTGAAAAACAGAAGTCCGGTTACCCCGAGTAGTCTTGCGAGGGGCTACTTCCTCTCCTTCGTTGCCCCGCCCCATCCCCGCCCCGCGCGGCCTCCTGGCCTTCGCTTAAGAGTCAAAGACCGCACCCTTTGAAACACCAACCCCCAAAGGGTGCGCCACCCACCCGAGCCTGTCGTGGGGCCGGAGGTCGCTACAACGTCGGACGCAGAAAGCAACGCGCTGTTCCTTTTCTAATTCCTATTTTCTGGTTTGAATTTCAGGGTGGACTTCTGAGGAGTTACAAGGCGCTTGTCCAGTAACCGCGGTAGGGAACCCTCTAGAATGTCGAGCACGTGGATACCGCATTTCTTAGGCCTGGAGGTAGGACGTAGGAATCGAACGGCATTTATGCTGCGCTGTGAATATTACGCTTGGGGCAGTGTCCCGATGATACGCTCTTTAGCAGAATTTCATTTGCTGAGGATGATTTATGTGCCGTCATATCTCCGTATGATGGACCAGGTGACGGGGTGATCCTCGAAGTTCACTCCGATACTGTAGCGGTCGTCCGGCAGTCTCTGACAGTAAACCACCTTCCCGCAGGCCGGATATCCGTTCAGCGGGGTAACCCGTAACGCGTCGCCAGGTTGCCAAGCGTGTCTAGAGAATATGCGAGCGCCGCGTGGACTGATGTTATCCGTGTAGGTCTTCTCTTCTCCATCGCCCCCCGCAGGCGCACAGTGCGAGAGGCGCACAACTACAATGATCAGCAGCCGCCTTTCCATCCTGCCAGTGAGCCAGTGGTCCAAAGGCATTTCGCTCAGACCTCGATTGGGCAAACCTGAGGCGTTGTGGCGCTCCGACTTGGCTAGGAAACGTACAACCTGATCTTCGGCGGGAGGGATTTGAGCTGGTGTAGCGGTAGTTCCTCTGTCTGCTTTCCGACGATCGGCCCCTTAGTCCGTCTCCTGAAACGTCGTGAGCTACTCCACGTATCCGTTTTGGATATCATTCGCCTGGGCCCAGAGCAATCGAGTCAAGACCTTAAAGCTTTATCCGCTGACTGCCTTAGTACTTAGTTTCATGGTTGTCCTGATTACGGCTTCCGTCTGAAGAAGCCCTCGGGTCATTTCCGGCTGACCTATATTTATCCCCACGGGTCCTCTCCTTCTTCCATGGGTAGTATTGAATTGGCCCATTTTGATGCGAAGGTGGAAGACAACCACAAGAAGTAATGAATAGGGGACGGTGGATGATGAGTTTTGATGTTGTGGAATGGACTGATTTTGCTTCCGACGATTGGCAAAAGGCGATGCAGAAGCACTTGGGCGCGGGTTCCAAACGTTGCCTGGAGACACTAGCGTCATGGCAGAAAGCAGCGAATGCGGCGGCCGTCGATGCGAGCTACCAACCGCCCACGGAAACAGTTCACATAGCTAAGGCAGCGTTCGCAACGTCAGCGTTGACAGCCACACCGCCGGAAACAGGCGGTTTGATCGAGCTGCTCTTCGACAGCTTTTCCCACGCGGCCCTGGCTGGCATACGCTCGGCTGCCATGAGCATCCGACAGATGCTCTATCGGGCTGAGCCCGATCAGATCGATATCCAGCTAGAAGCGCAGCCGGAGCGCAATCGCCTCCTCGTCACTGGACAATTGTTGGACGTTAGCCATCCGGAGGTCGTTGGTCGCGAAGTGCAAGTCACGCTCTCGGATGGCCGGGAAAGCGTCGTCAACACGATGACAAATCAGTTTGGCGAGTTTCGCGGCGAGGTTGAAAACTCCGGAGATTTGGAGCTTTCCTTCCTTGGCCTCAGTGGAAAACCCATCGTCATTCTGCTCCGACGGGCGCTGGGTTGATTGTCTGGAGCGATATGTCTCGCTGGCGCGTGGCCGCGGCTTCCGCCACTATTACCGCAAAGAGGACTGTAATGACCAGATAAGCTGTGCTCACGGGAAGCCCTTCAACGCGGAAAATCATACGGCAGAAAGGTCCACGAAACAGGCCCTCACAGCGCTAGCGGCGAAGGGCCTTTTTCTTACGTGCTCATCTCTTTACCTCGTCTTTTCATCTTCCCGCGAGCCCCGTTACCCGTGGCGCAACCTGTACCTTGGGTCAGGCGATTTCCACATCCCAAGTGAGAGAGGATGTACCCAGCCCAGCGGCCGTCACTCGAACGCAAAAGTGGGGGACTGGCGTTGCGCGGATTCAAATGCCGATTCCGCGGCCTGGCGCGCGTATGGGCGAGAGAGAAAGAAATCAGTCGGGGGAAAGAGTTCGCATGGCTCCGGATATCCACGCAATCAAAGAAATTGAAGAGTTGAAGACCGAAATCGCAATCGATGCGAAGCCGAAAGAAAAATCTTCGGCCGTTGCGGAAGCTCCCAGCGGAGAAGGCACGATCGGAATTTCTCTCATCGATCTCGCCGAGATTCTGGATCAGCACAAACAGTGGGTGGAATCGGGCGGAGAAACCGGAAACAAGGCCGACCTCTGCGGCATCAATCTTTCGAAAGCCGACTTGACCGGCGTCAATTTGCAGGCCGCTCATTTACATCGAGTAAATTTATCCGGAGCGGATTTGTCGATGGCGAATTTGCGGGGAGCCAGCCTGGTCCGCGCCAATTTACAGAATGCCAACTTATTAGGTACGGAACTAAGAGGTGCTAATTTGATGGGCGCGAATGTTTATGGCGCTGACGGCTTGTGGTTCGGCCGCCTCGGTGGAACAAATTTATTTGACGCCGTGCTCCCCGAATCGATTTCCGCCATGGACAGTTCGAAAGCGATTGGCGATGCAACCAAGGTGGCGCGCTGGTTTTATTTTCTGACCGTCGGCCTCAGCATGGTCTGCTGCCTGCTGATCGCCTACACCAACGATGTGCGTTTGCTAATAAACTCATCGGCCCTGCCTTTTGCAAAGCTGGGTAATCTCCTGCCGATGACCGGCCTTTATCTTGGTGGTCCAATCGTTCTTCTGATCCTATCTTTGCGTTTTCATTTTCTGCTTTTGCGGTTGTGGGGAAGCATGGCCGCATTGCCCGCGGTATTTCCCGACGGACAGACGCTCGAAAAAGACGGCCCGTGGTATCTGATGGGCCTTGTGCGGCGGCATTTCCGCTGGCAGGGGGAAGCGCGCGCGGCGATGACCGCGTTCGAATCGGTGCTTTCGACGCTGCTTGCGTATTGGATCGTTCCAGCCACGCTCTTCTTCTTCTGGCTGCGCTACTTGACGCGCCAGGATTTTCGCGGCACGTTGCTTCACGTTTTTCTGATGACCATTGCCGTCGCCACCGCCACAAGTGTTCCGTTTGTGGTTTCGCGCGTGCTCCGGCCTGGCGATATTCGGTTGCCAAAATCCAAAAATATTTTGCGCATGATTCTGGGCACCACGCGCGCGGCGCTCGCAGTAGGATGCATTCTCTTTGTCATTTCTCTGGGCGTGAACCGCGGCCTGCCTTCCGACCGAACGGCCACGAAAGTCTCTCCCGCCGATCCACGCCGCTGGGCCGCCACCGTTTTTCAGTCGGTGGGCTACCGGCCGTATGCGGACTTGACCGAAGCCTCGCTTTCGACTTCGCTTCCCAAGGGAACGCCGTGGACGGACGAAAACATTGCGAAAATCCAGGGCGCGCACCTAAATGAAATGAATTTGCGCTATGCCCGTGCGTACCATGCGTTTTTGGTGAACGCGAAATTGTGGCGCGCCAACCTTGAGGGGATTTATTTGTCCGAAGGGGACTTGCGAGGCGCCAACATGAGAGAAACTCTGCTCCGCTCCGGAATTTTCGATCGCGCCCAGCTTTCGCATGCGGTTTTGGTTTCCGCCAACGCCACTGGCGCGAATTTTGCAGCTTCTGATTTGCGCTTTTCGGATCTTTCCTACGGAATTTTTGAGAACGCGGTGCTTTCGAACGCCAGAATTTCCGGCGCCTCGCTCTACGCTGTGGATTTGATCAACGCGCAACTTTTGCGCACCGATCTTTCGCGCACGGACATGCGGGACACCCGGCTCGAGCGCGCTGTGCTTTCCTTCGCCAACTTGGAGCAGACGGACCTGTCCTCAGCCCGGCTGGCCGAAGCCGATCTGACGGGCGCGCTGTGCAAGGGAACTATTTTTTTAGACGCGGATTTGAAGAAAGCGGATTTGCGGGGAGCAAATTTGGCAGGCGCGGTTTTGCGGGGAGCGGAATTGGATGGCACGAATTTGACAGGCACCGACTTGCGCGGGGCTTTGGGGCTAACTTCGCTGCAGGTTTGTTCCGCGCAGAATGGCCGAACAGCGGTGATGGATCCCGATCTTGCGGCGGAAGTGCAGGTTCGCTGCGGATCTCATTAGTTGAGGCATCTGTTCATTTCAAGCTGCTAGCGTTTCGCGGAATCGTCCGTCACATCACCAAATAAGATAAATACGATTCATTTCTTGAATGCCGCTCGCCGGTTTCTTCCAAAATTCTTAATCGAAGCCAACGGAACTTTGCGTTTGCCTTGCGGCAAACGAGAGTGCCAGCATGGTTCACCAGCTGGAGAGGCTTCCCGCGCCACTCCGAGGTAGTCATTATGGAAAGCTTTCAAATTTCGCCTAAGGCGGACGCGCCATTCGTGGCGAGTCAATGCGCTACTCCTTCGAACGCCGTTGAGGGATACAAAGCGTCCATGGATGGCGACGGGTTGCGCATCCTCGAACATTTGCCGCAAATGATTGGGCGTGGCGTGGAATCGCTGACTCCCGCGGAAAAAGAATTGTTGAAGTGGGTTGGGATTTTCTACCGCAGGCCGACACCGGGCAAATTCATGATGCGCATTCGAATGCCCAATGGCTTCGCGAGGAGTGAGCAACTGCGCGCCATTGCGGAGCTCTCGCGCCGGCTAGGCAATCAGGTAGTGGACATCACGACGCGGCAGCAAATCGAGTTACGGGGATTCACGCTCGATAGCGCGCCGGAAATCTGGGAGAAGCTGCGCGGCGTCGATCTCCATTCACTGCAAACCGGCATTGACAACGTTCGAAACATCAATGGCTGCCCGCTCGCGGGATTGAACCAGCACGAATTGCTGGATGCCTCTCCCCTGGTGCAGGATTTGGACCGCATGATTGTCGGCGATCACGGCAACCCAGAGTTCACCAACCTGCCGCGCAAGTTCAACATTACTGTGACTGGCTGCCTGGACAATTGCACGCACGCAGAGTCGCAAGACATTGCTCTGGTTCCCGCGAAAAAGGCCGGTCGCATCGGTTTCAACGTGCTGGTGGGCGGAAAGATGGGCTCGGGAGGGTTTACCGTTGCCTCTCCGCTGAACGTCTTTGTAGAAGTTTTTCAAGCGGCCGCGGTGGTCGTAGAACTGACCAAAATCTATCGTGATTACGGGCCGCGC
This sequence comes from Acidobacteriota bacterium, assembly GCA_003223295.1. GTDB lineage: Bacteria > Acidobacteriota > Terriglobia > Acidiferrales > UBA7541 > Acidiferrum. Next base: position 26,649 of record QHYM01000250.1, read on the forward strand.
GAGGCTCGTTCGAGATGCCGTTTTGCTTTCCTGATCGAAGAGTGGGGCTTGTCGCGTTTGCGCGCGGAACTCATCGAACACCTGGGACACGAATTGGCGTTTCAAGGCCGGGACATGCGCAGCTCGGCGCATGCCGACCATCTCGGCGTCACGCGGCAAAAGCAAGAGGGGTTTCGTTCCGTTGGACTTTGCATTCCCACGGGCAGAGCCAATCCTGAACAACTTGATGAACTCGCGCGGCTTTCTGAAATTTACGGGAACGGCGAGATTCGACTCACCACGGCGCAGAACACCATCATTCCCAACGTCCCGGCGGACTACGTCGGCGGTCTTCTCGCAGAACCCTTGCTTCGGGAGTTCTCGCCGCGCCCTTCCCCATTTTTGCGCGGGATGGTGGCCTGTGTCGGAACGGATTACTGCAATCTCGCCCAGATTGAAACGAAAAGCCGGGCCATAGAACTTTCCGAAGCTCTCGACAAAAAGCTTGGCGAGACCGGGAATCCTCTGACGATTCATTGGTCCGGATGCCCGGCCGGATGCGGAAACCATCAAGCCGCAGATATCGGCTTTCGCGGATTCAAGACAAAGCTCGACGGAAAACTGGTGGACGCGGTGGCCATTTATGCCGGTGGTCAAACTGGGCCGCACGCGGTTGCCGGCGAAGAAATTGTGGAAACCGTGCCGTGCGATGAGAATTTGCCGGAAGTAGTCGCCAATGTGATCGAATCGTATCGCTTCGAAAAGGAAGCGAGGGAGCACGCCGCATTGAGCGATCCACTGTGCGCCGCGGCAGCAACCGCGGGACTGGCTTCCTGGCATTCGCCCCGCCCGATTCCGTCTTCCTCACTGAGTACAAACTGAAGCGTTGCGATGAAGGAGCAAGCGTGATGACCGACTACGTTGGCCCCAAGGAACTGCTCCAGGAAGCCGTGCAATTGGCAAAGAAAAAGTCAGAACTATCTGTGCCGGATATGCTGATTCGCGGATTGCTCTCCGGGGCGTTTCTTGGATACGCCACTTCTCTGGCGGTTTTGGTGACTTCGCAAGGGCTCCCGCCGATTGTCGGCGCGATTCTTTTTCCAGCGGGCTTCGTGATGCTGGCGCTGCTCGGACTCGAGCTGGTCACGGGCAATTTTGCGGTGCTTCCCGTAGGCGCCCTTGCGGGAATGGTGCGCTTGGGGCGATTGCTTCGCAATTGGGCCTGGGTGTACCTGGGCAACTTGATTGGCAGCCTGCTTTACGCCGGGCTGTTTTATCTGGCGATCACCAATTGGCATACGGGAGACGGCGGCGCGGTCGCGGATCTTCTGAAGCAGGCGGCACAAAAGAAGACTCTGGGCTACGCGGCACTGGGCGGAAGTGGCTGGGCTTTGGCGTTCGTGAAGGGCATTTTGTGCAACTGGATGGTGACGATTGGGGCGGTGCTGGCGCTGGTGTCACGGTCCACGGCCGGAAAAATCGCCGCGATGTGGCTTCCGATCATGACTTTTTTCGCGCTGGGTTTCGAGCATTCCGTGGTCAATATGTACGTCTTACCTTCCGGCATGTTGCTTGGCGCGCCCATCTCCGTGGCCCGGGCAATTTTCTGGAATCTCCTTCCTGTTACACTCGGAAATGTGGTTGCAGGCACACTTTTCACCGGCGTGGCCCTTTACGCTACATACGCCGCCAAGCCCGCACTACTTGTTAGTTCCGCCCAACTCCCCGTCGAGACGCCCGCGCCCACTGAGCAGGCCGCAGCCTTCGCAGGTGCAGGCAGAATGCATTCGATGTAATCCCAGTAATTTTTCCCCACACATTTCGAACGATGAGTCTGGCAGTGGTGTCTGTATCCATGAAGGCGCAAAACTGCGTGCTTCAAGGAGAACCACCGCCATGAAGAAAACAGGAATCGTGTTTGCTTTGTTTGCCATCGTTCTCACGACGGGCGCCGGGGCACGCGCACAAAGGCCGAGCCTCAAGACCTCGCTAGTCACGCAGGGGCCGGTCACTCAGGCGCCCGATCTCTCGAAGCTTAATATCGACAAGATTCTCCAGCAATTGCAAACCACAAAAGTTCAACCGAGCAGCGAAGAAACTTTTTTGCAAGTGGTGGCTGAGTTCCTGCAACTGAGCCCAAGTCAGATAAGCGAATTGGAGCAGTTGCTGCAAACGCGCCAGGCGAAGCTAGTGCCGCTTTTCCAGAACGCGCAGGCTTTGACCCAACAGTTGGGAGTCATGCTGAGTTCCGGCGGAAACCCGGCGCAGGTCGGAACCGTAGTAATCCAAATCCACGCGTTGCAGCAGCAGATGGCGCAGGCGCAACAGGCTTTCCTGACACAATTCATTGCCACGCTCGTCCCGGAACAATTGCAAAGGCTTCAGGCCGTCCAGATCGCCGTGCAACTGCAACCTATACTTCCGGTGTTTCAGTCGATTTTTCTGTTCTGACCCTGAATTCCGAAGTTGAGCAGGTGCCGGGCTTCCCGACACACGTCGTCGGGACCCCCATAAACCAGGGGAAAGCCCGGCGCGACATGCAACCCGCGCCGGATGACCGTTTGGGGTGGTGTTCGCGGTGAGCGTGCCAGAGCTTAGGTCAAGCCACGATCCCTTAGGCCTGAAGGCCTGAGCTCCAGCGCTCGGGATGACAGAGGGGGAGCGGGCGTTCTTATTGCACGGCTCCCGGACGTAAGTTCCGCCCGAAAGGAGCGAGGGATAAGAAGCGAGTCTGAAGACCCGCCCCTACAACGGTACAAAGCTTGAAGCGAGAGGAGGGACGAGCTGAAGCCCGCCCCTACACGGCAAAGCGGCGGCAGAGCCGCCGTACTCTAAACAAGTGCCGGGCTAAAAGCCCGGCACTACATGAGGCGAAGAGCAGGCCGAAGGAATGAAAAACAGATCCCTGCCTGCGGCAGACAGGCCTCACCGCCGTTCGCAGAAGGCGCGACCGGGTTCGGGATGACCAGAAAATTCAAACTGACTCGCTACGGGCGTGTTATTTTCTTGAACGTATTATTTTCTTGAACGAGCGGGAGTGCGGCGGTGTCTATTCATAAAGGGGCAAGCGAAGCGTGACAGGCACGTACGTGAGTGCGTTGATTGCCAAAGCCGAAGCGCAGACTACCGACGCGGGATTTGGCGAGCGCATCGCTGAGAATCAGCGGCGCGTTTTCAGATTGCCTTCAGCGTCCTGCGCAATTCCGCGGACGCGGAAGACGTGGCCCAAGAAGCGTTCCTGCGCGCTTACCGGAAGTTGGACTCGCTGCGGGAAGCGGAGAAATTTCGCGCCTGGGTAAACCGCATCGTTTTCCGGCTGGCGCTCAACCGCAAGAGAGGACACCGCCGGGGAATGGCGCGCGACATGGCTTGGCAGATCACTGAGGTTCCCACGGTCGTGGACGGTGCAAAGGAAGCGGAGAAGCAAGTGATGCTGAACCAATTGCGCAGAGAAATCGAATGCTTGCCGGGAAAACTTCGGAGCGTCTTGCAGCTTTCCTTGGTGGAAGAAATGGACGCCGGCGATGTGGGCGCCGTGCTTGGGATTCCCGCCGGCACGGTGAGGTCGCGGCTGCATACCGCGAGAAAGGTTTTGTTGGAAGTGATGCGATGACGAAAGCGTGTGAGAAATGGAAAGATCAGTTGCTGGAGGCTGCGCTGACCGGAGCAAGGCCTAAAGATCTCCAAGTCCATCTGCAAAGTTGCAGGGATTGCACTACGGAACTGCGGGACCTTGAGGCGCTCCGGGCACGACAGGACTCTATGCTGCCGCTGTTGGTCAAAGGCTCGCAACCCTCCACGGGTTTTCGAGCGCGCGTACTTGCTGCCGCCGAGGCGTCTGGCGAACGCAAACTGGGGATGCGCTGGCGTTCATGGAAGTTGGCCGGGGCGATGGCCACGGCGGCGACGGTGCTCACAATTGGAGCAATTTGGTATCGCGCGACGGCTCAAAAGATCTCAGATGACGAACTCGCCGCCGCACAGAAGCTGGCGGAATGGCGGGCACCGAGCGACTCCCTGCTGGCAATTCCAGGACAGGAAATTCTGCGCACGACGCCCAAGCTGGGCGAGTCGTATTTGAATGTCCCCATGAGCAAAGTTGAGGAGGAGTGAAATGAGAGGGCGAGTTCTCTGCCTTTGCGCCATGTTCATGCTCGCGGCCGGAGCAGTCCGCGCACAACAGCCCGATCAGGATCCCGTGGGGCAGAGTTTCTTTGCCCCCGAACTGGTGATTCAGCATCAGGAAGCGATTGGGCTGAGCGGCGAGCAAAAGGATTATTTCAAGGGGGAAATCCGCCAGGCGCAGCTTAAATTCACAGAGTTGCAATGGAAGCTGCAGGATGAAATGGAAAAGCTGCTTTCGCTTGTCAAACAGCCGCGAGTGGACGAGCAGCAGGCTCTTGCGCAACTCGACAAAGTGCTGGCCGCGGAGCGCGAAATCAAGAAAGAGCAAGTGACGCTGCTCGTGCGCATCAAGAACAAACTGACGCCTGAACAACAGAGTAAGCTCTCGGAGCTGCGAGGCAAGCAGGTAGCGGCGGGCAACGCTATCTAGTTCCGCAGGAAACCAAACTCATTTAGCATCGTGTGGAATCCTCTGGACGTGCGCGCAACGCCAGTACTCCGCGCTGAAATAGAAGTTTGTGCGCATGAAGAGGCATAATAGGCGGCACAGAAGCAGAGGAATGGCGGGAGAGGCAAGCCATGGACAGCACGAACAAAGATCGGCTAAAGACGCCGTTGATTCGGGAGAACGGTAAGCATCGTCCGGCGACTTGGGACGAGGCACTGGACCGCGTTGCTGCAGGATTCCGCAGGCAAGTCGAAAAACACGGGCCGCGCACGTTCGGCATGTTCAGTTGCTCGAAGACCACCAATGAGCTGAACTACGTGGCTCAGAAATTCGTGCGCTCGGTGATCGGCACGAACAACATCGACAGTTGCAACCGGACTTGACACGCCCCTAGCGTCGTCGGTCTGGCGACGGTTTTCGGGGCGGGGGGCGGGACGAGTTCGTACCGCGAAGTCGAAGAGACGGACGTAATTTTGCTTTGGGGCTCGAACGCGCGCGAGACGCACCCGATTTTCTTCCATCACGTACTGAAAGGGATTCGCAACGGCGCGAAGCTGTGCGTGATCGATCCGCGGCGGACGAGTTCTGCGCAATGGGCCGATGTTTGGCTGGGACTCGAAGTGGGGAGCGACATTTCGCTGGCAAACGCGATGGCCAGGGAAATTATTCATTCGGGCCTGGCCAACGAGGAGTTCATCCGGCACGCGACGAGCGGATTCGATGCTTATCGCGCTTGCGTTGAAAAGTACACGCTGGAGCGCGCCGAACGTGAGACCGGCGTGCCTACACAAGTGATTCGCCAAACGGCCCATGCCTATGCCAAGGCGAAACGCGCGCAGATTTGCTGGACGCTCGGTATCACCGAGCATCACAACGCCGTAGACAACGTGCTGGCGTTGATCAATCTTGGCCTGCTCACTGGACATGTCGGGCGCTATGGCAGCGGCCTCAACCCGTTGCGTGGGCAGAACAATGTACAGGGCGGCGGCGACATGGGCGCGATTCCCGACCGCTTGCCAGGCTTTCAGCACGTGGAGAACGGGGAATTGCGCGCGAAATTCGAACGCGCGTACGGTGTGAAACTCGATCCCAAGCGCGGCTGGCACTTGAGCGCGATGTTCGAAGCCATGGAGCACGGCGAACTCACGACTCTTTACGTTCTGGGCGAGAATCCCGTGGATTCGGAAGCGGACCGCCACCGCGCGGTGAAGCTCATGAGCGGGCTGGAATTCCTGGTCGTGCAGGATCTCTTTTACACGAAGACGGCCGAACTCGCTCACGTCATCTTGCCCGGGTCCGCCGGCTGGTGCGAAACCGAGGGCACCGTGACGAGCAGCGAGCGCCGCGTGCAGCGCGTGCGCGCCGCCGTGCCGCTGCCGGAAGGCGTGCGCGACGACATGGAGATTATTTACGAACTCGCGCGGCGATTTGGCCGCGACTGGGGCCAGCCGCACGCGGAAACGATTTGGAACGAGCTGCGCCAGTTGAGCCCCATGCATGCGGGCATGAGTTACAAGCGGCTCGAGGAGCTGGGCGGAATCCAGTGGCCTTGCTACGATGAATGGCATCCGGGCGAGCTGTATTTGCACAGCCGGCTTTGGCGTGAACCGCTCATTGGGCCGCGCGCGCCTTTTAGTGTGGTCGAGTTCGAACCACCAGTCGACGTACTCAATGACGAATATCCGATTCGCTTAACGACCGGGCGACATCTGGATTCGTACAATACCGGCGAGCAGAGCCGGCGCTTCCCTTCGCCGCTGCGCCGCGCAGCAACGCTTGACCTCTCGCCGGAAGACGGGAAGCGCTACCGCGTGAGCGAAGGCGAGCAAGTGCGCGTGAGTTCACGACGGGGATCGGTGCTCGCGCCCGTGCGCTTTGACCCTGGCTTGCGGCCGGGGCTTGCTTTTCTCTCCGTCCATTTTCACGAGCAAATCTCGACGAATGATCTCACCATTGACGCGGTGGATCCCAAGTCCGGAACGTCGGAATTCAAAGCGACGGCCATTCGCATCGAGAAGTGCGTGGAGCACTGAGTGGACCTGCATCTGACGGACGCCAAAGCTAGTGCTGAAGAAAAAACCGCCATTGACGCGGTTCTCGGCAAAGCGGAAGCCAATCGGGATGGAGGGGAGCGGGACGTTGCCAGCGAGGTCCGCGCTACTTTCAACGGACCGCCCACGCATTCGAAACGTCACCTGCTCCTTCCTGTCCTGCATGTGATTCAAGAACGCATCGGATGGATCAGTCCCGGAGCACTTAATTACGCTTCCTTGTGCTTGGGTGTGCCGCCCGCCGAAGCGCATGGCGTCGCGTCGTTCTATGAAATGTTTTCGCTGGCGCCGCGTCCTGCCGTCACCGCACACGTGTGCGACGACATTGCCTGCATGACGCGCGGCGCCGAAGCACTCTGTGCCGAGGTTGAGCAGAGGCTTGGGCCTGCGGGAAAACCGTGCTCCGGCGGAAAAGCAATTTGGCAACGCAGCTCGTGTTTGGGGCTTTGTGAACGTGCACCCGCCACGTTAATCACCGCAGCGGGAGAAGATCCGCGCGAACGCGTGATTGCCCCGGCAACCGCGAAAAACGTCTCGGCCGCGATGGCTGAGGCAGGGAGCATGAAGCTCTCGGGCAAGATCGATGCATTGGAAACGGCAGTTTCTGTTCCTCAAAGTGGACAATCACAATTGCGCCTGTTGCGCCGCGTGGGGCAGGTGCATCCAGCCGGTCTCGATGATTACTGCCGGATGGGCGGCTACGACGCGCTGAAAAAGGCATTCGAATGGGGTCCCGAGCGTGTGATTCACGAAGTCATCGAGTCGAAACTCCTGGGACGTGGCGGCGCGGCGTTTCCTGCCGGGAAAAAATGGGAGGCCGTGCACCTTCAGCGCGATTCGAATCGCCCGCACTACGTGATTTGCAACGCTGACGAATCCGAGCCGGGCACGTTCAAGGATCGCATCCTGATGGAGGGCGATCCGTTCGCCATTTTGGAAGGCATGACGATTGCGGCGTTCGCGGTTGGCGCAAGAAAAGGCTACGTTTATATTCGCGGCGAATATCCATTTGCGACAAAGCAGATGGAAAAGGCGATCCAGGCGGCGCGGGCGCACAATTATCTTGGCGACAATGTTTTGGGCAGCGGATTCTCGTTTGATATTGAAATCCGGCGCGGCGCGGGCGCGTATATTTGCGGCGAAGAAACCGCGCTGTTCAATTCCATCGAAGGATATCGAGGCGAACCGCGCAATAAACCGCCGTTTCCCACGCAGAGCGGATTATTTCGCGATCCTACCGTGGTCAATAACGTCGAAACACTTGTCAACGTTCCAGAGATTATTTTGGGCCGTGGTGCAGACTATGCACGCATAGGCACGGCAAATTCAACCGGGTATCGGCTGTTCTGTGTCTC
>QHYM01000251.1 GCA_003223295.1 Acidobacteriota bacterium
GAGAATGTCGCTTGGCTCGGCACCCAACGCCATGCGGATACCAATTTCCCTCGTACGTCGCGCGACGGTGAAGGCGACTACGCCGGACAGTCCCAGCGAAGCCAGCAATGTGGCCAGTAACCCGAACAGACTTGAAAGCCAGGTAAGCAGCCTCTCTTGCGTGAGCGAATTGTCAATCTGGATTTCCAAAGTCGTGGTCGCATAGAGCGGCAGGTTTGCGTCCAGGTCGTGTACCTGCGCTCGAATCAGGTCTCCAATTTTCTCCGGATCGCCAGAGGTGCGCGCCTGCAACGTCATGTCAAACAGGCGCAGCTCCTGTGCCATCGGGGTATAAAAATGGCGGCGCGGCGCTTCTGAAAGACGCACATACTTTGCATCCTTCACGACGCCGATGATTTCCCTATCCGGCGGCACTTTCGGATCGTCGTTTGTTCCGATTTTCTTGCCGAGCGGATCTTTGTTTCCGAAGAAATAGTGCGCCATCGTTTCGTTGATGATGACGACTTTCGGACGCGTGGCCGTATCTTTGTCGGTGAAGTCGCGGCCTACGACAAACGGAATCCCCATGGTCGCGAAGTACCCTGGCGAAATGACCGCAGCATGGGGGCTCATGTTCTCGTCGGGTCCCGGCTGATAGCCCTCCACTTTGACGCCCTCCTGATCCCAGCCTCCGGAAATGACGGAGCTGGTGGTCAAGCTCGCGGCGCGCACGCCGGGCAACTTGCAAACGCGAGCGAGGAGATCATCGTAAAGGGACTTAACTCTTGTTTGGGGATAACCATTCATGGATGGATTGAGCGTCGCAAGGAAAACATTCTCTTTTACGAAGCCGGTATTGACGCCGCGCAGGTTCCGCAAGCTGTGAAGGAACAAGCCTGCGCCGATCAAGAGCGGCAGTGAGAGCGCAACCTGGAGAAAAATAAGAGCGCTGCGCAAACTGAAGATCCGCTCACCGGAAGCAATTGAAGGAGCATCGTGGCGCAACGCCATGGACACCGCGGTCTGCGAAAGCTGCAAGGCGGGAGCCAACCCGAAGAGCATCCCGGTGAACAACGATGCAAATAACGCGAAGCTCAGAACCCGCAAGTCCATCGGCGCATGAAGGTTGGCGCTGAAGTCGGCGGGCAGAAACCCGAGCAATGCTGTCTTAGTCCAATAGGCGACAACAACGCCGGCGCACCCGCCCAGGACTGAAAGAAGCAGGCTCTCCGTCAGCCACTGGCGAATGAGCCTTCCGCGACGGGCTCCGATCGCCAGCCGCACGGAAATTTCCTGCTTTCTCTTCGCGTTTCGCGCCAGGAGAAGATTTGCAAGGTTCGCGCAGGCAACCAGCAGCACAATGCCCGTGACATAGAACATCAGGAGCAGAGGGCGCTCCATTTCCCTGCGCAAATGGGCGAATCCCTGGTTACCCGGCTCAAGTTGGATGCGGCTCGCGAGGACGCGCTCTTTGTCATGCGCATTGACGCTCGGCCCGAGTTCCTGAAGCTCAGCTACAAGAACCTGGTGATAGAGGATGTCGAGCGAAGCCTGGGCCTGCGCGACTGGGACTTCCGACTTGCGACGCGCCATCACAGTGAGCCAGCGGTGCCGCGGATTCTGCAACCGGTTCGCAGGCACAGGACGAAAAGCCGTAGCCATCATCATGGGCACGCGAATATCGGGGTTGCGTGCCATTTCTGTGCCGTAAAATCCGGACGGCGTGACGCCGATGACGCGAATCGGATGGTTATTCAGGATTATATCCTTGCCGACGACCGCAGGATCGCCGCCGAATCGCCTCTGCCAGTAGCCATAACTCAGGACGGCAACGGGATGCGCGCCCGGTGTGCGGTCGTCCTCAGGCCCAATCAGGCGGCCAAGAAACGGCTGCACGCCCAGTGTTTCAAAATAATTTCCGGAAACCATCTCGCCGACGGCACGTTCGCTTTGTCCGCCGTAACTTGCATTGAGGTCCACCCCCGACCGTGTCAAAACATTTGCAAAGACCGTGCTCTTGTCGCGCATGGCCTGATACATCGGATAGGAAAAGTCTTCCCCTGCTTCCTGAGAGCGGCTGTCCGCGTACTTGATGACGACGAGATCTTCCGGATGGCGGACAGGGAGATTGCCGAGCAAAACGGAGTTGACCAGCGAGAAGAGGCCCGTGTTCGCGCCAATACCCAGCGCCAGCGTCAGAATTGTTACGGCCGTGAAACCAGGGCTTTTGAGGAGCATGCGAAGCGTATAACGCAAGTCCTGGGCGAGGGTCTCGAAGAACGGCAGGCCGCGCTGTTCGCGGTAAGCTTCCTTTGCTTGCTCGACGCCGCCGAAGTCGCGGCTGGCGGCGTGGCGAGCTTCTTCGGGACTCATGCCGCGGCGAATGTTTTCCTCTATGAGCATTTCCAGATGTGCCTGAAGCTCGGTGTCGAGCTCAACATCCAGTTGCCGCTTGCGGAAGAGTCCGCGCAAACGCGCGCGGAAAATTCGAACCCACTCCATATCAGGCTCCTTCCGTACCGCCGAGAAGGCGTGCCATGAGCGCGGTCATGCGCTCCCAACTCTTGGTCTCCTCGAGTAGTTGTTTGCGCCCCACTCGAGTCAGCGAGTAAAACTTCGCTTTGCGGTTGTTTTCAGAAGAACCCCATTTCGAAGTGATCCAGCCGCGCTGCTCAAGCCGCAGTAAGGCAGGGTACAGCGTGCCTTGGTTGAGCTTGAGCAGGTCCTCGGAGATCTGCTGGACCCTCCGTGCGATCCCGTAGCCGTGTAGCGAGCCCATGGCATGCAGAGTTTGCAGAACAATCAGGTCGAGCGTCCCTGGCAAGACTTCCCCACGCGGAGGCGCCATGTTCTCTCCATTAGACAAACAACAGGAGCATAGTCTCCGTCCTGTTGAATGTCAACAGGGACGATTTTAGGAAAGCATGGCAGGGTCAAGGAAGGTCAGCGGGAGGCCGTCTTCAAAGCCCCGGTTCGTGCTGGAGGTTGTCAGCTTCAGAAGATAAGTTGACCGCGAACCGTGACGCGGCCTAGGATGGCCGGGCCACATCCTTGATGAACACGAAAACGGAAGGGATTCCTTTGCAGGAGAAATCGCATGAGCAGCCACAGGGGCGAACAGCATTGTACCGGTTCTGATCATTTCCCAGCGCGCAGGTCGAGTTTTTGGGGTCAGTCCGCGGTTGTCGTCTTCCTTCTGACTATGGTGTCGTTTGGGGCAGCGCCGGTTTCCGCGCAATCCCGACACACCGAATTGAACGATCTAGCGAAGATTGTTTCTGTTTCCGACCCGCAAATTTCGCCTGACGGAAAGACCCTCGTGATTGTCGTGTCCCGCCCAAATCTGGAGCAAGACCGCAACGAGCGCGAGTTGGTACAAATTGATATCGCCAGCGGAGCACAGCACGCGCTGACCTATGATCGCAAGAGCGTGGGGTCCCCGCGATGGTCGCCGAGGGCGAATGGCATCGAGCAATTCGCATGGCGCCCCGATGGGCAGGAATTTGCGTACGTTACTTCGGATGAGCCCGCGAACAAGAAGGAAATTGAAAAGCACAATGACGCGTTCGAGGTTGGAGACAACGATTACCTGGCGACGGAAGCTGCTCAGCCTTCTCACATCTGGCTGGTTCCCGTGGACCGCGGAAAAGCGAAGCAGTTGACGTCCGGCGCGTGGAGCCTGCCGAAGAGCGCGCCGCCGAGCCCGCCGGCGTCGCCCATCTCCTGGTCGCCGGATGGCAAACGGCTGTTGTTCACGCGGCAGGAACATCCGCACCAGGGCAACGCCGATCTCACGACATTGCAGGTGCTCAACGTGGAGACGGGCGAGATTCGGAAGCTGACCAAGCACGACAAATTTGAAAGCTTCGGTGTGTTTTCGCCGGACAGCTCGCGAGTCGCCTACTGGTATCCGCGCGACGGCGACTCGAACAACGAAAATGAAATCTATGTGACGCAGACGGCGGGCGGAGATGGAGCGGACGCGACGCGCGCCATCGACCGCGACCTACTGCGGGCCATCTGGATGCCCGATGGCAATTCGTTGCTGGTGGGCGGAAATGACGGCACGCAAGTTTCGATGTGGATGCAACCGCTGAACGGTCCCGCGAAAAAACTGGCGCTGGGGGATGTCAGCCCATCGTGGCTCTTCTGGATTGATGCGTTTGTGGGGCGCAAGGGCGAAATTGCGTTCACCGGGAGTTCGCCTAGGCAACCTTCCGAGCTGTACTACATGGCTTCGGCAAGCGAAGCGCCTAAGCGGTTAACGGATTTCAACCATGAGATTGCGGCGCTGAATTTGGGGAAATCGGAGAAAGCCAGTTGGAAAGGGCCTGACGGATTCCAAGAAGACGGCGTGCTGGTGTATCCGCCGAATTTCCAAAAGGAACGGAAGTATCCGCTGGTGCTGATTATTCACGGCGGGCCAACGGCCGCGTCGACGACGGCATTCAGTTTTCTTCCGCAACTCATGGCCACGCACGGATATGTGGTGTTTTCGCCAAACTATCGCGGTAGCGACAATCTCGGCAACGCTTACCAGCGGGCTATCTGGAACGATGCGGGAGACGGCCCAGGCCGCGACGTGATGGCGGGCATAGACGCGGTGAAGAAACTGGGATTCGTCGACGAATCAAAAATCGGCGTGACCGGCTGGAGCTATGGCGGCTACATGACTTCCTGGCTCATCGGCCACTACCAGATTTGGAAGGCGGCTATGGCCGGCGCCCCGGTGACAGACCTCTACGACGAATACAACCTCTCGGACTTTAATGTGACTGCGCGATACGCCTTCCGAGGCTCGCCGTACGTGGGAGAAAACGTCAAGGACTACCGTGCGCAGTCACCCATCACGTATGCAGGTCACATGAAAACGCCCACGCTCATCATGCACGACACGGGCGATGCGCGCGTGACCATTACGCAGGGTTACTCGCTATATCACGCTCTCAAGGACAACGGCGTTCCCGTGAAATTCGTCGCCTTTCCGATCGGCGGTCATGCGCCGGGTGATCCGGTCCACCGCATGGACATGTACCGGCGGTGGGTGGAGTGGATGGACCAGTATTTGAAGTAAGAGATTTGGTTGGTCTTCAGAAATTCGTGTCAGTGGCCAATGCAAACGAAGAAGGGTTTTCTTTTTGATAGAAGGAGAGATGTGATGCATCAAAGATTTCCGTTTATTGCTCTCCACGCTGGTGCACTCTGCGCCTGCCTGTTAGGTCTTGCTCCCGTGGGCAGCGCACAGGGGCTGACGAGCAGCGATCTGTCGAAGTTGCGCTCGGTTGGAGGCGTAGCGCTTTCGCCGGACGGGCGTCACCTGGCGTACACCGTGGCCATGCGCGATGAGCCAGGGCGGCCTTATGGGCAGCTCTGGATGATGGATTTGGCCACGCAGAAATCGATGCGGTTCGGGGGCGACAAAGATCGCGGCGGCGGGCCGGTCTGGTCACCGGAAGGAAAGTGGATTGCGTTTTTTGGCAGGCAAGGAGACAAGAGCGGCCTGATGATTGCGAAGCCTGATGGCTCGGAGGTCACCGTTCTGGCGTCACCCGAGGGCAGCAACAGCCCGCTGCCGGGAACGGGGAATGAAGTGACGTGGTCTCCTGATGGGAAGCAGATTGCGTACATTTCTTCAACGCCCGACGACCGAGCGAAGGAGGCTAGCGGCGATCCCATGGTGATCACGCGCTATCTCTACAAACCGGACGCGGGCGAGGGCATGACGCGGTTCAACGATAACCTGCGGCTGCATATTTTCGTAGTGGACCTGGCCACAAAACAACCTCGCCAACTCACAAAGGGCAATACCGACGAGCATTCTATCGACTGGTCGCCAGATGGCAAAGAGATTCTGTATTTGACGAATCCGGAGCCGAACCAGGACGAGTTTTTCAACTACGACGCTTTCGCGCTAAGAGTGGCGGACAACAGCGTTCGCCGGGTCACCGCGACGGAATTCAACGAATACGATCCGCTATGGTCGCCTGACGGCAAGCGGATTCTCTTTCGCGGGACTCGGCGCGGCCTGACTGACCGCGAAACCACCATGGAAGATACGCACGTGTGGACCATGAATTCCGACGGCAGCGACCGGCGCGAAATCGGCGCGGTGATTGATGACCGACAAAGCTCACCGCACTGGGCGCCTGATGGGAACTCCGTGTACTTCACGGTGCAGGAGCGCGGAAGCAACTATTTGATGCGCTTGCCGATTTCCGGAGGCAAACCGGAATACGTGGTGAAGGAGCCCGGTTTTGTAGGCTCTTTCTCGGTGGGGAAAGACGGCTCTGTATTCTACAGTTACGCGTCGCCGCGCGACACGTCGGAGTTGTACTCGAAGACCGGCAACGGGGCTCCGCGCAAGCTCACGGACCTCAACGCGCAGCTGCTCGCGGGAAAACAGATCGCGGAAGTGGAGTCCTTCACTTTTATCAGCAACGACAACAAATACGAGGTCGAAGCGTTTCTCACGAAGCCTCTGGGGATGACGGCCACTTCCAAGCATCCACTCATCGTCAACATTCATGGCGGCCCGCACGGTCAGAATGGTCCGGCGTTTAATTTCAAGAATCAAGTGTACGCGGCGCACGGCTGGGCCACGCTCAACGTGAACTATCGCGGGTCCACGGGCTATGGGCAGAAATTTGCGGACGCGGTCTTCGCGGATCAAGACGGAAACGAAGGACAGGACGTCCTGTATGGAGTGAGCGCAGCGGTGCGACGGCATCCTTGGATCGACCGCGAGCGCCTGGGTATCGAGGGCGTAAGCTACGGCGGGCAACTGACGGACTGGCTGATCACGCAGACCAATGAATTCAAGGCTGCCGTGCCCATCGCGGGGATCGCCAACCTGGTGAGCTACAACTACGTGACGTATTACAACCAATACGAGGAAATGGAATTTGGCCAGTTCCTGCACCAGGGAAATTTGATGGACGTGGCATGGGAGCGCTCGGCGCTGAAGCACGTGGCTGCAGCGCATACGCCGACAATGCTCATGCACGGGGAAAACGACAACGACGTGCCGATCGCGGAGGCGGAGCAGTTTTTCATTGCGCTAAAAGATGTAGGAACGGAGGCAATATTCGTGCGCTATCCGCGCGAAGGGCACGGCCTTTCTGAGACCGGCCACAATATCGATTCGATCGACCGCTGCATCGCCTGGTACGAAAAACATTTCCCAAAGCCGGGCGCCGAAGGAATCACAAACCTCCAGCCATAGGCGCAGGAAATGAAAAAGCCCTGGGGAAGCCGGGCTTTTTGACAATCTGCGGCAACTTGCGAGAGCGGGTTAGGCCTTCGCTTCTGTGCCTGCGGTGGCGGTGGCCGCAACAGGCGTGGCTTCTTCTTCCTCTCGGCCGGCTCGTTTGATGCGGGCAGCCTTGCCACGCAAGTCGCGGAGGTAGTACAGGCGCGCCCGACGGACCTTGCCCTTGCCGACTACTTCGATCGAGCTAATCGTCGGCGAATGCAATGGGAAGATGCGCTCGATGCCCACGCCAAAGCTGACGCGCCGCACGGTGAAAGTGGCGCTGGAGGCCCGCCCTTTCTTCGAGATCACCACACCTTCAAACGCCTGGAGGCGTTCCTTTTCCTTCTCGCCCTCGCCTTCCTTGAGGCGGACATTCACGCGAATGGTGTCGCCCGCGCGGAATTCGGGGAGGCCTTTGCGCAGCTGCGCTTCATGCAATTTACGAATTGCCGGGTTCATGTTCGTGCTTCCTTTTAGACCCACTCAGGCGGGGCCAGCACTTCTAAGGCAAACAATAATTATAGCCAAATGCCCGAATTTTACCTAGCTCATTTCAATGAGCGCTAAGTTCTTGTTTTGGCTTAGGATACAGTTCGGGAGGTAGGTGTTTCATTGCGCTACCGCGTCTTCACGGGAGACGCGCCGGAGCGGCGCGCTTACCCCTGCGGAGGACATCGGCCTATGACTTCAGGGACCAAAGCCCCGCCTAACGTCAAACAAGCCGTGCCCTTTTTCACGGTCGAGAATATGGAAAACTCGCTCCGCTTCTATGTGCAGGGTTTGGGCTTCACGATGAACAAGAAATGGATCGACGAAGGGAAACTTCGCTGGTGTTGGCTCGAGCACGGCGATGCCGCGCTGATGCTTCAGGAGTCTCGCAAGGAGGGCCAGCATTCCTGGCGGCCCAGCGGAAAAGTTGGAGAAGGCGTGTCCATCTGCTTCATTTGTGGGGATGCCTTAGCCATCTATCGCGAAATCACGTCCCGCGGAATCGCGGCAAAAAGGCCGTTTGTGGGTAACGCGATGTGGGTTACGTCGGTCGCAGACCCGGACGGCTATCGGTTGGATTTCGAAAGTCCCACAGACGCCCCTGAGGAATCGGAATACACGCCGGAAAACCCGTGAAGGTGTCAGCTACGCGGTGGATACGACCGACGAGCGTCTGCGAATAACGGTCTCCGCAAAACGCTGCATTTCTTCCAGTTGCGGGCTGAACTGCAGAAGCACAAGATCGACGCCGGCTGCTTCGAATTGCGCGAGGCGCTCGGCCACTTGTTCAGGAGTTCCGACAAGGCCGGAACGCAGGCCGCGATTCGAAACGGAATAGTCTACCAGGGAAACACGCTGCTCGAGTTGCGTGCCAGCCAGCCATTGCTGGTAATTGGCGTATCCCGCAGCGGATTGCTGGACGTCTGTAATGCGCCGGAGTTCGTCCTGAGCCTCGCGCTCGGTTTCGCGGACGATGGCGTAACCGGCAACTCCGAATTTCAACGGCGGGAGATTATGACGCGCACGCCGTCCGCGGAGGTCGGCGACCTTCTCCCGGACGCGTTCGGGAGGATCTCCATGCATCAAGTAGGCATCGCACTTTTCGGCAATCAGTTCCTTGGCGGCAGGGGATTCGCCTCCCGCGTACAGGGTAGGCCGCGGCTTGGCCACGGGCTTGGGATCGAGAACGTTATCTTCCACACGGTAATACTTTCCGGAAAACGAAAAATGGTCCTGCTTCCACACGCCGTCGAGAACGTCGAGCCATTCGCTGGTGCGCGCGTAGCGGTCGTCGTGCTGTTCGAAAGACACGCCATATTTGCGGGCCTCATCGGCCCACCACGATGAAACCACGTTGAGCGTGAGACGCCCGTTGCTGATGTGATCGATGTTGGCTGCCTGCTTCGCCAACAGGGCCGGCAGATGAAACGTGGGCCGCACCGCCACCATTAGTTCGATTCGTTCGGTGACTGCGGCGAGCGCAGCAGCGGTGGACCACGCGTCCAGCGAATCCGCTTCCACGCCCTTGATGTCATTCAGATTGAGCTCGGCGATGAGCGTCAAGTCGAAGCCTATTTGCTCGCTGCGCTGCGCCAGCCGCTTCACATACGGCCATGTCGCTTCCATGTTTTCGTCTTCCACATTGCGCAGCCACCCGCCAAAAACGGGCAGCCAGTATCCGTACCTCATCGCGGACCTCCCGTCGCGGCAACATGTTCGGCATGATTTGCCTCGTGGCGCTGGGCTTCCGCAATCAGAAAGTCCGCAAGCCGCGCATAGGGATTGAATCCGATCACCCGCACGGGATCCGCAACGAAATTCGAAAGCGCGTTCACGTCGTAATAGAGCTGCCGCCCGGTTCGCTCGTCGAAAACGTATTCGATGCCGCCAACTTCCACTCCAGCAAGTTCTACGATGCGCTCCACGTCTTCGATAACTTGCCGCGGCGGTTCGTAGCCTTCGACTTTCATCCCGCTTTTTGGCGCGTCCACGGGACACGCAATGCGCGTCAACTCTTCGCCTCGTGTGTTCTGGCAAATGTCCGCGGGGCATAAATTGAAGCTCTCCCCGGTGGTGTGAATTTGAATGGCGTAGAGATATTTTCCGCCCAGGACTTCCACGCGCGTGATAATTCCGTCGCGGGCAGTGAATGCTTCCTGCACCAGGGCGGTCGAATCAATGCCAAAGTAGAGACGACTTGCTTCGACGGCAGCGTTCAACTCCGCCGCCGAATTGAAACGCTCGATCCCCGCCCCGCTTCCCCCAATATTCGGCTTGAGCACGACCGGATAGCCGATAGCCTCAGCGGCCGCCAGCGCCTGGGAGGGATGATTGATGACCCGCGCCTTGGGGTAAGGCAGACCGAGATCCTCCAGATTCGTAAGTTGCAGCGCTTTGGAAATCTCGTGCGCGAAACAGCGGTAGCCATTCACGACGCGCACGCCTTTGGCTTCGAGGTGCGCCAGATAATTCAGCGTATAGAAAATTCCGTGGGCCAAACCGCGCTGCCACGCCGAAGGGCTCATGCGATTGAACAGTAGGGAATACTCACGCTCCGGCGACGCCGCGTCGTAATGATGATGGCGCGCATCAATCTTCAGCCAGTTTGTTCCGCGCTCGTCGAGCTGTTGAAACAGCGGCCGGAACCAATCCGGATGTTCGTAATAGATCGCGATAGGCTTGTTCAATTTGTAGCCGTTGCTATTCATTTTCCCACTCGTTTGGACTCTCTCATTAGATGGAAAAGGACTGCAAATCGTTCCTTTTTATTCCCCTGAGAGGAGATCCGGGCGGTTACGGCGCGTTTTTTCCATGGCCTTCTGCTGGCGCCATTTGGCGACTTCCGCGTGATTTCCGCCGATGAGGATTTCCGGAACTTTCCAGCCGCGGTATTCCGCTGGGCGCGTGTAATGAGGGAAATCCAAAAGCAGGCCTTTCTTGGCGTCCGACTCGCCCGCAGGCCGCAAAGAGAGCGGCACAGAGGAGCGGTTCGCGCCAAACGATTCATTCTGCGATGAGGCTTCATTGCCAAGCGCGCCGGGAAGAAGCCGCGTGACGGCATCCATCACGAGCATGGCAGGTAGCTCGCCGCCGCTCAAGACGAAGTCACCGATGGAAACTTCTTCGGTCGCGAGGTGTTCAGCCACACGTTCGTCCACGCCCTCATACCTCCCGCAGATCAAAATGATGCGCTGGAGCTGCGAATAGCGCCGCGCCATTTCTTGATTGAAAAGTCTCCCCGCCGCGGACATGAGCACAATCGCCAAGCCGGGATCGGCCGTGTTTGGCGTGGTTGCTTCGCCTACACTGCACCCCAGCAGGGATTCAACGGCTTCAAACAGCGGCTCCGGCTTCAAAACCATCCCCTCGCCGCCGCCGAAGGGCCGGTCATCCACGGTGCGGTGACGGTCTTTGGTAAATGAGCGCAGGTCCTGAACGTGCACGTGAATGAGCCCGGCCTCCCGCGCCCGGCGTACAATCCCGTGGTCCAGTGGGCCAGCGAAAAACTCGGGAAAAATGGTGATGAGATCGAATCGCATGGCCATTCGTCAGTGTATGGCATTATGCATGGCGACGTCGGCAAACGGAATTGCGGATTGCTAATTCAGGTGGCGCAGCCCTTCCGGCAACGCCACGTCGATGCGCCGCGCAAGCAGATCAATTTTTGTGCAAATATCCACTGCGAGAGGAATGAGCAGCTCACCCTGTGAAGTGTCCACTTCCAGGAGCGGCGTTCCGGCCATCTCTTCGCCAGGAAACTGAACGTCGCGGACCGTGCCGAGCAATGCAGGGGCTTCCCCAAGCGAGCAGGGTGAAGAGGCCACAACAGGTGGGCTTGCAGAGGTCTCGAACACGCTGCAGCCTACCAAGTCGGAAACGAAATATTGTCCTGCAGGGAGAATCACGCGTTGTTCGAGCGGAAGGAGCACCTCGTATCCGCGAAACTTTTCCGCCTCCGAAATCGAACTCACTCCCTCGAAATGAAAAACTATCTGGCCGTGATGATTCTGGCTCAACCAGCAGGATTTCAGCCTTACACGCCGCGGCTCGGCCTTGCCATGAGGATCTCCAAGAAAGACTTCCTGCAATTTGATCAGCCGTTCGGGAAAATCGGTGAGGATTTCGGCGGCGACTTCGCCCTTATTCCCTCGCGCACGAAGGACGCGCGCCACCAGGACCCATCGCGGAGTGTCGGAGTTCAAGGGCAAATTTTAACTGCAAGCGGCCCGGCTACGGAAGGAGCAGCGCGGGCTTTAGTCCTCGAGAATCTCGAGCGTAAAGCGCTTCTTCAACTTCATCCCGGCGGCTCCAAGAAGCGTTCGCACCGCCTTGGCCGTCCGCCCCTGGCGCCCGATCACTTTTCCCAAGTCCTCAGGATGGACTCGCAATTCCAATACGGTCACTTGCGACCCCTCGACGGAATTCACTAGCACGTCTTCGGGATGATCCACAAGGGCCCTGGCAATTGATTCGACCAGCTCCTTCATTTGGGCAACTCCGCTTGACCTTGTTTCCAGCGGCAACTTTCGCGCCCTCCAGAAGCGGTCAACGCTCCATTGCACCGTGGAGCGCTAAGACTAGGACTGCCGTGGAACGGCGTCCCGGTCAAACCGGCACGCGCAATTTTTGGGGAGCTGGGATGTGCGTTTACGCGATCTTCTGCTGACGTAGAAAACTGCGTACTGTATCGCTGGGCTGCGCGCCTAGACCAATCCAATGCTTGATGCGCTCGGCGTTGAGCTTAATCTCCGCGGGCTTTTTCAGCGGATCGTACGTTCCCACCGCTTCCTTGATGCGGCCATCGCGTGGCCGAGTCCTCTCGATTACCACCACGCGGTAAAAGGGCTTCTTTTTCTTGCCAATCCTGGACAAGCGAATCGTTAGCACTAACTCAGTCCTCCTAAACCTTTCTATTGTAGCCCGTCTCGGTGCTTTGCAGCAAACAAAGTCTGAGGGCAAAGAAAACTCTGTCAAAGGGCATCCTCGGGGCAGGTAAACGCCTGAAAAAGGGTGGTGCTAGGGAATAGCCACGCGATGGGGGCGAAAGCTAGCCTTGCAAGCCTTTTGAGAGAGCGAGCCGTGTTGCCCCTTGGAGTTCTTTCGAAGGCCGCTATCGCCGGCCGAACGTAAACTCGGTCTGGACTCTTGCAACCGGTTGCAGCAAAATCTCCGCCATGTCACCCAGCCTACTTCGCTTCATCGCCATCTCGTCCCTTATTCTTCTCAACGCCACTCAGCTGGCGGCGCAATCTTCCTCGAACGCCGCTGCTTCGGCCGAGTCTCCGCGACCACCGTATTTGGATCCAGGCCTTCCCATCGATCAGCGCGTCAACGATCTCGTCTCTCGCATGACCCTCGAAGAAAAAGCTTCCCAGATGCAGGATGTCGCCAAGGCCATCCCGCGCCTCGGCGTTCCCGCCTATAACTGGTGGAACGAAGGCTTGCACGGCGTCGCGCGCGCTGGTCATGCCACTGTTTTCCCGCAAGCCATTGGCCTGGCCGCCACTTGGGACACCGATCTCATTCATCGCGTCGCCGACGTCATCTCCACCGAAGCGCGCGCCAAATACAATGACGCCATCCAGCACGGAAACACCGGCCGCTATTTCGGTCTAACTTTCTGGTCTCCCAACATCAATATTTTCCGCGATCCACGCTGGGGACGCGGCCAGGAAACCTACGGCGAAGACCCCTTCCTAACCAGCCGCATTGGCGTCGCTTTCGTCACCGGCTTGCAAGGCGACGACCCTAAGTACTTCAAAACCGTCTCAACGCCCAAGCATTACGCTGTACACAGCGGCCCGGAAACTTTGCGCCACCGCTTCGATGTGCCGGTTTCTCCCCGCGACTTCGCTGACACATACACTCCCGCCTTCCGCGCCACGGTCATGGAAGGCCACGCCGATTCCATCATGTGCGCCTACAACTCCGTGCGCGGTGAGCCCGCCTGCGCCAATCATCTTCTCTTTGACACGCTGCGCAACAAGTGGGGCTTCACAGGCTATGTTGTTTCCGATTGCTGGGCCATCAGCGACATTCATCAAGGCCACGGCTTCGTTCTCACTCTCGAACAGGCCGCCGCCCTTTCGGTCAAGGCAGGCACGGATTTGAGTTGCGGTCCCGAATACGTTTCCTTGCCCTTCGCCGTTGCGAACCGTCTTCTCTCTCCCGCCGATGTCGATCGCGCCGTAAAGCGTCTCTTTGAAGCACGCTTCCGTCTCGGCATGTTTGACCCGCCGGAGTCCGTGCCCTGGTCGAAACTCACCATCGCCGATAACGACACTCCCGCCCATCGCCAGCTCGCACTCGAAGCCGCGCGCAAATCCATCGTCTTGCTCAAGAACGACCGCAGCACGCTGCCGTTGAAACCTTCTGTGAAATCCATCGCGGTTATCGGCCCCCCCGCTGATTCCTTGCCGGTTCTGCTTGGCAACTATGCCGGCACGCCCTCCGCCTACACCACCATTCTCGACGGCATTCGCAAGCGCTTCCGCAGCGCCAAAATCACCACCGCCATCGGCGCCCCGCTTACCGAAACCAGCGCCGTCCTCCTTCCTGGCGGATACCTTCGCACCGGCGGCGCAAATCCTCAGTCCGGCTTGAGCGCCGAGTATTTTGCCAACACTAATCTATCCGGCGACCCGGCCGTGAAGCGCGTGGATGCCGCCATCAATTTCGAATGGAACAACGTTTCGCCCGCTCCTGGCGTTCCCGCGCAAAACTATTCCGTGCGCTGGACCGGCGAATTCGTTCCGCCCGTTGACGGCGACTACCGCCTGGGCGCGGACACCGACGGCGGCTCCCGCATTCTCCTTGACGGAAAGAAAATCGTCGACGACTGGGCCCCGCACGGCGAGCGCGCCATGACCACGCTCGTCCATCTTCAGGCCGGCCACGCTTACCCCCTTCGAATGGAGTACTTTCATCATTCCTGGGAATCCACCGCGCGTCTTCTCTGGTTGCCGCCAAATCTTACGCAGGAAGCCGTCGACGCCGCACGCAAAGCGGATGTCGTCATCGCCGTTGTCGGCCTCACCGCTC
Organism: Acidobacteriota bacterium; assembly: GCA_003223295.1. Lineage (GTDB taxonomy): Bacteria > Acidobacteriota > Terriglobia > Acidiferrales > UBA7541 > Acidiferrum. The sequence goes on from QHYM01000251.1 coordinate 14,762, forward strand.
AGCTCGAAGGCGAGGAAAGCGAATCCAGCGATCCCGGTTTTTTTGGAGGAGACCGCCTGGACCTCGATCTTCCTCGTCCGCAACAGCAACTTCTTGAATCCCTGTCTGCCGCCGGAAAACCACTCATCGTAGTTCTCACCAACGGCAGCGCGCTCGCCGTCAATTGGGCTCAGGACCACGCCGCGGCGATCCTTGAAGCCTGGTACCCCGGCGAAGAAGGCGGCGCCGCCGTCGCCGATGTTCTTTCCGGCGACTACAATCCCGCCGGCCGCCTGCCCGTTACTTTTTACAAATCCGTGGCCCAGCTTCCGCCCTTCGGCAGCTACAGCATGAATGGGCGCACCTACCGTTATTTCACCGAGCAGCCGCTCTATCCCTTCGGCTACGGCTTGAGCTTTTCTTCTTTCACTTACTCCGACGCAAGAATTACTCCAGACCAGGTCGCCGCTGGCAGCGCGGTCACCGTTTCTGTTCGTGTGACAAACTCCAGTTCTATCCCGGGCGACGAAGTCGTCGAGCTTTATCTCTCGCATCCCAGCATCGACGGCGCTCCCATCCGCGCGCTCGTCGGCTTCCAGCGCATTCATCTCGCCGCATCCGCGTCGCAAACCGTCAATTTCACTCTTCACGACCGCGACTTGAGCCTCGTCGACGAAAACGGCGTTCGCCGCGTCGTCCCTGGTTCCGTGGACATCTGGATCGGTGGCGGCCAGCCCATCGCCGGCCCCGGCCAGCCCGCCAGCAAGGGCGCCTCCGCAAAATTCGCCATCACTTCCGCCGCCACGCTCGACGACTAGCGCCCATGCCATCGTTGGCCCTGTCATCAACCTATCCGCTGTGCACGATGTCTCCTCCGCCGCGCGCCTTTATTTTGTACCGCCGGCTTCCAGCCGGCTCTTTCTCTAACGTAGCGCCGCACGCTTCTTTGCACCCCGCGCTCTTCCTCTAGTAACCTAGTTCTCTGGAGCAAACCATGGTGTTGCCGCAACGCGATCCGCCATCCAAATCCATCTTCAAGAATCCTTCGCTCTACTCCAAGAGCGTCCTCGCGATTGCTGTGCTCATCATTATCTGGATTTTCTTTTCCCGCTGGTGGCAAAACCGCTCCATCGAATATCGCTTCAAAGAAGAGCGCTCCGAGAAACAGCGCGAGCAGGACCGCGCCACGCTTGAGCAAATGGGCGGCAAGGAGCTTGCCATCCAAACCTTTTACGCCACTCCCGGTGAAATCCGCCGTGGCCAGTCCATCCAGCTCTGCTACGGCGTCGCCAACGCCAAAACCGTCACCCTTGAGCCGCAATCCAATCCCGTCTGGCCTTCCTACGCCCGCTGCGTCGACGTCGCTCCCACGAAGACCACCACGTATACCCTCACCATCTCCGACGCCGCAGGCCACACCAAATCCCAATCCCTCACCGTCACCGTCCACTAATTGTCATTCCGAGGAGTCCTAGACGACGAGGAACCACGGCGTGGTTTCAACCTCACCGCAGCCGATGAGAATCCTTTTCAACCGTGCACGAAATCCGCTTCAGTCCGCAATCGCCTGATACGCCAGCGCGTTCACTTCGCGGTCCAGGCTCAAATCTCCCGTCGGATGCAATTGCGCCATGAAGATCACCACCATCTGCTCCTTGGGGTCAATCGTAAACGCCGTGTAGAAAAATCCTCCCCAGCTAAATTCTCCCGCCGACCCCAGCTCGGCGAGCGGAACTTTCACGCCCTCAACGCCAAAGCCCAGCCCAAAGCCTTGCTCCGGACTGATTTTTCCCAGCTGATCTTGCGTCATCAGTTCCACGGATTTCCGGCTCAGCAGCCGCATGCTCCCCGCCTTCCCGCCATCCAGCATCATCTGGCAGAAGCGCGCATAGTCCATGGCCGTGGAGGTAAGCCCGGCGCCGCCCGCAAAAAGTTTCTTCGGCCCCTTATACGGGTAGTCCGCGGAATACACGAAGCTTCCTTCCGTGATCGGCGTGTCCGGAAAGCGATTGAGCCCTTTATCCGCATAGTACGTGTACGCCGCCGCGAGCCGTTCCAGTTTATTTTCCGGTGGATAGAAATACGTGTCCTTCATTCCCAGCGGCTCGAAGATGCGCGTACGGAAAAATTCGTCCAGCGGCTTGCCCGACACCACTTCCACCAGCCGCCCGAGTACATCCACTCCCAGGCTGTATTCCCAGCGCTCCCCTGGATTAAAAAGCAGCGGCACGCCCGCCAGGCGCTTGACGTTGTCTTCGATGGTCCCGTTGTACGGCAGCAGGCCGTGCCCAACATTCGCGGCCGCGTACATCGCTCCCAGCCGGTCATTCCACTGGTAGGTCAGCCCCGACGTGTGCCTCAAAAGGTCGCGAATCGTAATCTCTCGCGGGGCCGGGATCGTGTACGGCGAGCCCGACTCCGGCTTCACCAGCACTTTCGGATTCTTGAACTCCGGCAGATATTTCGAGATGGGGTCCTCCAGCAGGAAGTGCCCCTCTTCGTACAGCATCATCACCGCCAAGCTGGTGATGGGTTTAGTCATCGAGCAGATCCGGAACATGGTGTCGGGACGCATCGCCTTGCTGGCCTCGCGGTCCATCATCCCCTGCGGCTTGAACCACACCACGCGCCCTCGCCGCGCCACCAGCGTCACCGCGCCGGCAATTCGCTTTTCATCGATGCTTTTCTGCACCGCCGCGCCGATCCGTTCCAGCCGTTCCGACGACACGCCCACCGATTCCGGCTTGGCCGCGGGCAGCTCCTGCGCAAACGCGGCAGCCGCAATAAACGCGCAGATGAGAGCCAAAGTGCATATTTTAATGAGGGCCGAAGTGCTGATTTTGCGATGCATGATTCGGAGCCTCCGTAGATTGAGCGTTTTGTGCCGTTTGCCCCAGACAACAGCGCGGTGATTGTACACCCCCTCGTCAATGCGCCTCTTCATGTAGCGCCGGGCTTTCCCCGGTTTGTGGGATCCCGACTGTTGTTGTCGGGAAGCCCGGCACCTTCGTTTTCTCACCTCGTCAGACCCAGGGCTTGTCATCCCGAGCGTACGCGAGGGATCCTGGCAACAAGCATCCGCACCTCGATCGATGGAATTATCCAACCCTGTCTCTCTTTCCCTTTTCCAAATCTCCTCTTCTCCGTGTCCTCCGTGCTCTCTTCTGCTCTGAGCCCTCTGTTAAATCCTTTTTTCCGTTCGCCTACTTTCCCGCTCTGCACGGAAACGCCCCCGCCAACGCCAGCGACGCAATGAACCGTGTCGCGCGGTGCGCTTTCTCCGGATGGTCCGCAAGGTATTTCTTCATCACGCGAACAATTCGGATCGCGCTCACTCCATTGGGCACGCACGCGAGCCGGTCCCTTCGCGGTACGCCGAGCAGCTCATCATGCACCAGGAAGCCCTCGGCAAAGCCTGCCACCCAGCCCAGGCAGGTGGCATCACGCGACACGCGCGCCGCGTCTCCGTTCCCTTCGCTGCCTACACTGGAGCAGACTTCCATGAAGTCGCGCCCCGACCGGCTGATATCCGCCTGCTCCTTCGGTGAACGCCCATCTCCCGATTGGCGTCCACTCCCGCCCGCTCGCGGCATCCCGAATGGTGCCGGCGCTTCCGCCGCGCTCTTTGGCGAAGTCCTCGCAGGCAAACCAACCAGGAAGAAACTCAGGACCGCAACAACCAGCAATGTGCGCACAGCAACCTCCAATCCGTCGCGCGATTCTAAGTCCGATTCTCCGCGCTGTCAGCCGCGCGAACCTCATAGGGTCATTCAGCAGGGACACGATATATCGTGCGCCCGCAAGCGCCCGAGGCGCGCCAGAAGTTAGCCCAGTCCGCTGCCCGGAGCGAAGTCGAAGGGTCAGGGCTGGGCGAATGTAAGAAGAAGAATTGGCAGCGCCGTAGGCGCAGCACCCTTCCCGGGCCTGCGCCTCCTTCGCCGATCCACTGTCGGGGCGCAACGTATTGCTGCTACTTGGCCGTAATCTTCAGATTGGAAAAGTAGCCCTCCGTGCCGGGCCCGACCCACAAGGCGACTCCTCCGTCCCGCGGTTCGAGCTTGAGATCATTGACGATCAGGCAGGGCTGCTCCGCTCCATGCACGTAGAGCCGCGCTTTGCGGCCTTCCACCTCAATCTTGTACTTGGTCCACACACCGGGCTCCAAATCGACGTACGACTCATACTTTTCGGGAGCCTCCTGCCGCGATCGAGCGAAATCAAAATCAGGATTCGAACTGTATTGAGTGGAGTGATTCCGCCGGATTTGATCGTCGGCTCGGCCGTTCGTGGGCCGGAGATAAATGTACTCGTAGTGTCCATCGCTTTGGATCCGAAAAGCGATGCCGATAAACCCGCGAGCGCCGGCACCCGCGCCGGCGGCAGGCTGGCCGGCCAAATCGACTTCGATCACGCCGTCACGAAAAGAGACGTCCTTGACTAAGGCATACGACGTGGCGTTTGCGGCCTCCGGGTTAGCGATCACC
>QHYM01000241.1 GCA_003223295.1 Acidobacteriota bacterium
CTTGGGCCATCTCGTCAGTGCTTTCACGAGTGTGCGGAGGCAGGACGGAGAGCTGAAACTGCTCAACCTCACGAACAAGGTTCACGATGTGATGCAAATTACGAGGCTCTACACCGTCTTCGACATCACGGACGACGAGGCCGCAGCCGTTAAGTCCTTCGGTCCATCGGCAGCGGCAGCCGGATGACCGTCGGCGGCTTATAGTCAACAGTCCCCGCATAAAACATCCGTTTCGCTCACGCCCACATACCGGCTTCGTTGACCGGTCCGGTAGAACCAACGTAAGATTCACGCCCCTCATCGCGGTGTACGCGCACTTTGCGTATTTTTTGGTTTTCGGCAGGAGACGCAATGATTAGAGAACGGGCGCTGCAGGTCGTGTTGGTGCTGGTCGGATTGCCTTTCGCGGCGGCGATCTACCCGGTGGCGATGGCTTTATTGCCCGTCGGATGATACGGGCGACACCACGATGATGATGAGCCTGTATTTTCACGCTGGGCGTTTTCTTGCTGGTGGCCGCGCAAACCATCAGAGCACCGCAGCCTGATCGCCTTCGCCGCGTGGTCGAGTTTTGCCGAAGTAGTGATGAGTATCCTCGGATTCTACATCCCGAGCGAAAAGGTAGGGTTCTTGATCGGCTCGGCTGTGCTCGTTCTCATTGGAGTAGCACTGCTTGCGCTCGCGCCGGCACCCGCCAACGCGTATACAATTGTCCCAAGGTGACGCAATGACAGCGTCGAGAAAGAGGCAATTATGCAAGTTGCAGCGGTCCAGGCAGCGCCAGAAAACGTCCGCTCTTTTATTCAAGAGTATTTCGATGCCTGGAAAGGCACCGATGAAGGCAAAATTCTCGCCTACTATTCAGATGATGTCGTAATCCACCTTCCGACGGGAACACTCGAAGGGAAGACAGCCGTGCGAGACAATTTTGTGCGACCGTTCATCGCCGCGTTCCCTGGCAACGTGCATTCCATTCGGAACTTGGCCCATGCTAGGAATCTAGTCGCGGTGGAATGGAGTTTTGAAGCCGTGCATAAAGGCGCCTTTGCCAACATCGAGGCAACGGGCAAAAAGGTGCAGGTCCCTGGCTGCTCCTTCTACGAATACGATCTCGTAACGAGAAAGATTCCGGCGGGGCGGATTTACTTCGATTTTGCTACGCTCTTGCGGCAAATTGGCGCGGGAGCGTAAGCACAATCTGCTTGCGGCTAGCCGCCTTAGTGGAGAGTCTCAGCGGGCTAAGTACCGGTAAGCCGGCACGGATTACCGGACATGCCGGTTAGCGCGTTAGGGAAATTGGCTACTGCTTGCGCGTCGCGACGACGTGAACGAAGGGCGTTTCCTTTGCGCCCGGCGCGGGAGTGCCAAAAAACGCGTCGCTCGTCAGCACGCCTTTTGCGTCCAGGCGCGTTTCGTTACGCATAGGAATCGATTTCTCCCCCATGTTGAAGGTCGTGCGAAAAATAAGTGCGTCTCCCTCAAATTGTCCCGTCTCCACTAGCGCTCCCGGAAAATCGTTGCCAAAAACGTACGCCTTGTACGCTTTTTCCTTGGCGTCCCAGGTCATCACCAGCAAACCTTCGAACTCGCCCACGGGCCCTTTGGAGTGAAAACGATTCACGATGGACATGCCGCCGGGACCAAGCTCGCTGGTGTAGGTTCCCGTGTTCTCGCCGCCATTCGGCATCTGAGGCGATTTGGAGTAAGTTTCCGCGTACTCCCAGGTGCCGCGATACAGCTTGATCAGTCTTTCCATCTCCGGCGCATTGGCTGGTTGAGGCTGCGAGGCCGCGGACTTTGCCAGCATTCGCGGAATCATTCGAATCGTTCTCACGAAGCTTCTCCTTTGCATGCAAGACGGAATTGATGCCAACGCGAGCCCCACGCCGAAAACGCGCTGACCACACTCCGCGTACCCATACCTTTTATCATGATTTGCCCAAAGTCCTTGCTAACCGCGTAACCGCGCCATGAGGCCGAGTTTCCGATGCGTGCAAGTTCCCGGGCGCGCAGGCTGATATTCCCCTTGACACTGTACCAACACTAAAATAAGAACCTACCACCACAACCAAAGGGTTGCGCCTGCTTTGGCTGTTTTCTTTTGTTGCATTCCCCTTCCGGCCGGGGGCCGATCCTTCACAGGAGAAAAATCTATGGATTTGTCTGGAATGATGACCTATGTTGCGGCGCTCAGCGTCTCCACCGAACGAATCACCGAATTCATCAAGAGGTTTCCCAAGGCTTCGGATTACCTCTCGACAAAAACGACGGGCGTCAGGGAAGACCTGCGCGTGATTTGCGTACATCTGCTGGCGATCGTCATCGGCGGAGTGCTGTGCTGGTTTTTTCCAACGCAGCTAGCGCCGACCGGAATTGTTATACCGGTAGAATTCGCCGACAGGTTCGGTTGGTGCCTCCTTTTTGGCGTTTTGGCCAGCGGCGGCTCGAGCTTCTGGAATAGCGCCCTGGACACCTTCCACGGCGTGAAGACCAAACTGGGCAGCTGAAAGCAGGCGCGCTTAGTCCCGAAGAAAAAAGGCGCGACGGAGCGGCACCAGATTTCTCCGGTGCCTGGTGCCTGCTGCCCGGTCTCCGTTCATTCGAATTGCTTCTTTTCCCCGAATCTCCACGGCGTTAAGCTGTCCTCTCGCGTCGAGAAGGAATTGAGGAGGTGGCTTATGACTCCGAGAGCGCAAATGACTCGGATAATCCACGGCTCGCTGGTTGCTGCGGTTGCGCTGGCTATCACCATCGGTTCGCGGCGAGCGTCGCCGAGAACCGATGTAGGCGAACTGAAAATCACCATTAAAGAGTGGGACGTGCCCACCAAAGGCGCCCATCCGCATGATCCAGCCGTGGGGATGGACGGCGCACTCTGGTTCACCGAACAAATGCAGAACAAGATTGGGCGCGTCGACCCGTCCACGGGAGCGTTCAAAGAATTTCCCCTGAAGGTCGACAATTCCGGCCCGCACGGGCTGGTAGCGGATTCCGAAGACAACATCTGGTTCACCGGAAATTTCAAAGGGTACATCGGCAAGCTCGACGCAAAAACCGGCGAGGTCAAAGAATACAAGATGCCGGATAAAAAGGCGGAGGACCCACACTCCTTGGTGTTTGACGCCGACGGCATGCTGTGGTTCTCCGTGCAAGTGGGCAATTTTGTGGGCCGGCTTGGTCCTCGAAATGGCAAGATCGACTTGGTGAATGTGCCTACCGCAAACGCGCACCCCTACGGAATCCAAGTCAACAGCCAAGGCGTGCCCTTTTTCTGCGAGTTTTTCACCAACAAGCTGGCAAGCATCGATCCAAAAACCATGGCCATTCGGGAGTACCCCTTGCCCGAGGGCGTGCGCCCGCGAAGGCTGGCCATTGATGGTAACGACCTCGTGTACTTCACAGATTATGAGCGCGGGCACCTGGGGCGGCTGGACCCCAAGACCGGCGAAGTGAAGATGTGGAACTCGCCGGCGGGAGCGGGCGCTAATCCATACGGGATTGCCATCACGCCGGATGGGATGGTTTGGTACAGCGAGTCCGGCGTAAAGCCGAACACCATGGTGCGCTTTGATCCCAAGACGGAAACGATGGCGCGCACGAACATTCCGTCCGGTGGCGGAACAGTACGCAATATGGCTGCAACAGTGGACGGACGGGTGTATATTGCCTGCAGCGGAGTGAACAAAGTGGGTGTCGTGATACCTGCCCACTGACCACCCTTCCTATCCAGCACCTCGCTCGCCGAGGAGGAAGCCATGTCTGGAATCGCCGTCAAGCCCCAGGAACGAACCTGTCAGGGAATTTCGCGCGTGGATGAACCCTGCGACAAGAGCGCTCAGCAGTATTGCGAGCGCTGCCGCCAGTGGTTCTGCCGCACGCATTACCCCGACCCGGAATGGCATGGCTGCGCGCCCGAGCAGGGCGACGTTTAACCGGGAGCCGGATTCAACAACATGGGCTCGCGCCGACTGCCACTTTATTTCCTCCTTGGCGGTGTGCTGGCCTGGCAAATCTGGCAGCACACACCGAGTCCCTGGGTGTGGCGGCAAACGGCCGGGTTGAGCCTCGTGATCGTTGGCTTCTGCTTCTGGCTGATCGCGCACATCCAGCTTGGGGCTTCCTTCTCGTTAACCCCACAAGCGCGGGCATTGGTCACGCGCGGGTTGTATTCAAAGATCCGCAATCCCATTTATGTCTTTGGCGCCGTCTTGATCGCCGGCCTCGCACTCTATTGGAACCGGCCCTATCTTCTGTGGGCTTTTGCATTTCTGATTCCGCTGCAAGCCTGGCGCGCACGAAATGAGGCGCGCGTCCTGGAAGACAAATTCGGCGAAGACTATCGCGCCTACCGCAAGCAAACCTGGTTTTAAACGCGGACGTAGGCGCCTCTAGCCACGGCAAGTGCGCAGAGGCGCATTTGGCGCGCGGTTAGCGCGCATATCAAATTGAACAAGCACAGTACGTGCGTATTCTTGACGCAAGCCCCCGCATTCGTTAGCGTCAGAAGGCGCGGTGTGACCGTGGCTCCGCGCGCGCGAACTGCGCACCCTTTCCTTGACGAGAGAGCCCTTGCCCAACGCGATCATCACCCTGACGACGGATTACGGCACCAATGACCACCTAGTCGGCACGCTGAAGGGCGTGATTCTGAAGATCAATCCAGACGTGACGATCGTGGATATCACGCACAACGTCACGCCGTTTGACCTGCTCGACGGCGCGCTCGCCATCGGCTCGGCGTATTCGTATTTTCCGCCCAAGACGGTGCACGTGGTGGTAGTGGATCCGGGAGTCGGGACGGAACGGCGGCCGCTGCTGGTGAGCGCGGCGAATCAATATTTCATCGCGCCGGACAACGGCGTGCTTTCCGTCATCTACGAGCGCGAGCCCGAGGGCCTGGTGGTGCGGAACGCCAACGCGGAACATTACTACCTGCAGCCGGTGAGCAAGACGTTTCATGGGCGCGACATTTTTGCGCCGGTGGCGGCGTGGCTCACCAAGGGCTGGCAGACGTCGGGCATGGGCGACGAAATTGAGGACTACAAGCGCTTCACACTTCCCCGCCCCAAGGAAGCCGATGGAGTGGTCAAGGGAGTGGTTCTGCGGACGGACGCGTTCGGGAATTTGATTACGAATTTCCGGCAGGAAGATTTGCCGGAGGGCGCTCTCAATGGCGGCGCGATTAGCTTGCAAGTCGGAACGCAGGCGGTGAGCCGTTTTGTTGAGACGTTTGCGCAAGGCAATGGCACGGAGCCGTTTGCGTATATCGGCTCCAGCGGGTTTGTGGAGATTGGCGTGAACAAAGGCAACGCTGCCCGCGCGCTGGGGTTGAACCGCGGCGCGGCAGTCGTCCTCACCAAGTAGCATTTCGTAGCGCTGGCTTCCAGCCGGCGTCCTCGCTTTTGCTATGACGGCCACCAACCGGGCCCCTTTTGGTGTCGGCCAAACCGCCGCCAAGTTGGCGGCGCTACAAAATAACCCCCTCAACTCAAGCGCAGCCCCTTCCCTTTCACTAGCTTCGCGCTGGTCCTGCACTTCGGATATTACTTTCACTCCGGCACGGCCTACCCCTACGTACCCCGGGTACTGTTGGATCGTTATCAAAACAAGGGGCTTGCAAATTGGACAGTTTGTAAATAGTTGAAAAGAAAGAGGGGCCAAAAAGCGACTGGTGGTCAGTGACTGGTGACTCGTGGAAGGGACAAGAATCTCTCCGACAAGGTCGGAGTCTCCGCCAGTGGGGAGAACCCCTTGAGGGGCGAGGTGCGGCTCGCCACTGGGGTGCTCTTATTTGGAGGCGCGGGTGAGGATAGGACCGAGGAGGGCGAGCAAGAGGACGTAGGCGCCGGAGAGTGGGCCGAGTTGCGGTTCGATGGCGGACCCAAGGCCGGCGATGACGATGGAAAATTCGCCGCGGGCGAGCAACGCCATTCCGGCTCGCAGGCGGGCTGGCCGGTCCACTCCAGCGCGGTGAGCGGCCCAGTAACCCGTGAGGATTTTCGAAAACCCGGTGACAACGGCGAGCAAGAGAGCGATCCACAAGACCGGCGTCAGACTTGCCGGATCAATCTGAAGGCCGAAGAAGAAAAAGAACGTGGCGGCGAAGAGGTCGCGAAGCGGGGCGAGCAGACGGCGGGTGTGCTCGGCCATCTGTCCGGAGACGGCGATGCCAACGAGAAATGCGCCGATGGCCGCGGATACCTGGAAACGCTGCGCGATGCCGGCGACGAGAAGGACCGCGCCAAAGGCAGTGAGAAGGATAATTTCATCGGATTGATGGGCGAGGAAGCCGCTG
>QHYM01000252.1 GCA_003223295.1 Acidobacteriota bacterium
CTTTGAGATGAGTTGTGAGGGGCTGGGGCGATCGGGCGGAGTGCTGGCTTGGCAGGTGCACTTCCGGCAGCGGGCGGACCGGCCGAATACGATGAGGGCATACCGCCTGGGTGCAAATGGCCCCGCGTATCCCGTGGCGATGCGAGGACGCGCCTGGATCGCGGCGGACAGCTATCAAATTGTGCGACTGGAAACCGACCTGGTGTCCCCCGTACCAGAAATCCGGCTCTTTGCCGACCATACGGCCATCGAATATGGGCCGGTGCACTTCCAGAACAAGGACGTGCAAATGTGGCTGCCGCAGAGCGCGGAAGTGTATTACGACTGGAGAGGACGCCGCAGCCACCGGCGGCACAGCTTCAGCAACTATTTCCTCTTTTCCGTGGATGAAAAACAGCGCATCTCGCAGCCCAAAGTGGAAGCGGAAAACCCACAAGAGAAATGAGCCGGGAAAGGCGGGACGTGGCCGTCCGCGTCTCCGGTTGATCTGACCGATCGGTATGGCGGTTTGACCTACGGCCTGATACTACCTGGGGTGTATGATACGGCTAAGCTCTGATTGCCCTGCTGGTGGGTGGAGTCGGCCATGTACATGCGCTTCACAAAGTATCTCGTTATCCTCACATTTTTCTTCTACACCGCGTCTTACTGCGATGCTGTTGTCGCGCAGCGGCCAACGCCGGGCTCCGCTTCGACGAACAGAGCGGGTGGAGGCGCGTCAGCGCTTGGCAATGTCACTGAGACGGTGGACATTGATATTTACGTAACGGGAGCGGACGGGGCTCCCATTGAAGGGACGGCAGTGGTTACCTTAGTGGCCCCGACCGGACAAGTTTCCGGTCAGGGAACCACGCTGGGGGGAAATATAAAATTCAGCGGGATTCCCGCGACTCAGTACACCATCCAGGTGGCGGCACTCGGTTATGAAAATGCCGTCAAGGAATTCGACGGCTATTATACGGGAGCGGCGAGAGTCACTATTGAGATGCGGCCCGCGTTGAATGGAGGGGCAGGGGCGGGTTCAGCACGGATTCTTCTGGCACCGAAGGCACAGAAAGAACTGGGCAAGGCGCTGGAGGCTTTGCGCGCCAACAAGCCGGCGGAAGCGCGGAGTCATCTCGATGCAGCGTATCGCCGGGCTCCGAATCATCCCGCAGTAAATTATCTCTTCGGCGTTTATTACTTCCAAACCAAAGATCAGGAGAAAGCGAAATCGCATTGGACAAAAGCTCTGGAATTCGATCCCAAGCATCAAGGCGCGCTGCTTTCGTTGAGCGAAGCCTTGATGCGGGAGCAAAAACTCCCCGATGCGGAATCGTACGTGAAGCGGGCCGTGGAAGCGGATCCCTCCTCGTGGCGCGCCCATGCGATTCTAGCGGATATCTTGTTGAAGGAGCGAATGGCGGACGAGGCGGTCAAGGAAGCCGAGCGCGCGGTGGAGCTGGGTCACGGGCAAGCCGGGATCGTGCAGCCGCTGCTGGCGCAGGCGTTGATGGAAGGCGGGAACAGGGAACGCGCCATCAAGATTCTGCAAGAGTACGTTCAGGACCATCCTAATGACGCCGCGGCGCGTAAACGACTTGATAGCCTGCAGTCCCCGGCCGTGATGGCCTCCGGCAGCCCAGAAGTGCTTGTTGCCGGGGGAAAGCCGTCAACAGCGACGGAGACGGCAATCACGCTGCCCCTTCCGTCGAATTGGTTGCCGCCGGATGTGGACGAAAAGGTACCTCTCGTGGAGCCAGGGGCTTCCTGCGCGCTGGACGAAGTCCTTCAAAAGGCAGGGAAGCGAGTCGAGGAGTTCGTCAAGAATGTGGACCGTTTTACAGCCAGCGAATTCCTGAAACATGAATCCATGAATAAATGGGGGTTTGCCCAGTCTTCCGAAACACGAAAGTTCGACTATGTTGCAAGCATCGATCAATACAGGCCAGGGCTCTTCAGCGTCATGGAATATCGGAGCGGCGTGAAATCTGTTGCGGAGTATCCAGACGGGGTGGCGACCAATGGGCTGCCGGGATGGAATGGAGTCCGAACGTGGCAAGTGCATTTCCGGCAGAGACCCGATAAGCCCAATACGATGAGAGAGTACAAGATTGGCGAGGGCGGCCCTGCGTACCCAGTTTCTCTCCGGGGTCGCGCCTGGATTGCAGCGGACAGCTATCAAATCATGCGTATGGAAACCGACCTGATAGCCGCTCTGCCGGAAATCAAGCTCGTTGCTGATCATGAGCTAGTTGATTATGGTCCGGTGCGTTTCAAGAATCGCGACGTGGAAATGTGGCTGCCACAAACCGCGCAAGTATACTTCGACTGGAGAGGGCGGTGGGTGCACCGAAGCCACACTTTCAGCAATTACTTGCTCTTCTCCGTGGATGAGAAACAGCGGATCGCAGAGCCAAAGACGGAAACGAAGAGCCAACCAGAGAATTGAACTTTTTAGAGAATGAGTCTTGTAGTCGTGGCCTCCTGCAGCAGCTCAGGCGAGGTCCAGGACGCGATTGAGGAAGCCCACCAGATACTTCCAAGCGAAATAGTAGAGCAGCAATCCGATCGGGGCACCGACGGGAAAAACGTGCGCGGCAAAGTTGGGAATCTGGAAGTTGAGAAGACTAGCCAGGAGGATGCCGAGCGGAGCCAGCAGGATGGGCAGTAGAGCGCCGTGAAGGCCGATGGACAGTTGCAGGCGACGGCGCGATGCGAGAAAGACAACGTTCCAGAGGCCCCAAGCATTGGGCACTACGGCCATGGGGAAAACGATGACGCGTTCCACGGGAACGGGAAAATGGTAGATGAGACGCAGCAGGGTATAGCCGGTCATGACCGCGAGGAGGAAGACGGTGGGCACGGTGATGCCCGCCATGTAGGCCCGGAGATAATGGTGCTGAGTCATAAAAGCCTCCCGCTCACAAGTGATAGAGCAATGCCGGAATGGCTCCGGGGAAAAACAAGAGGGCCGCGGCAACAAGCGCGGCAAGGGCCCAATCAAACCAGGGGACGCGAAGAGGCTGGGCGTCGAGGCGGCGCAGCATCTGGGGCCAGAGGTCGCGCTGGAGTTCCGTGTTCTGAGCAGGAGGGAGCGCTTGCTTGAGAAGCGCCTGGAGTTCCTTCTCGTTTTCCTGGTGGGCCATTTTGTTGGTCGTTTCGTCGCTCATTTTGTAGTGGCCTCCACTCCCAGAGAATTGAGTTTTTTACGAAGCATGCGAACGGCGCGAAAGACGCGCACTTTGACAAGCGCAGCGGAAATGCCGACGGCTTGGGCGATTTCGTCGTACGGCTCGTCTTCGATGAGCGCCAGGGTGGCCACGAGGCGGTATTTCGCGGGGAGCTTGAGGAATGCCTGTCGGATGTGGGTGCGCACCTCGGTGCGGACTGCAGTGTCGCCACCAGTGGCCGCGGGGTAGTCCTCGGGAAGCTCGGTTTCCCGATGCGCGTGCCGGAGATGGTCCAGAGCCGCGTTGGTGGCGATGCGGCGGGCCCAGGCGCGAAAATTCCCCGCGACGGGGTCAAACCTCTCGCGGGCCCGATAAATGCGCCAAAACGTCTCCACGGTCAAGTCCTCCGCGATGCCGCTGTCGCGAACGATGCGGAGGGTCCAGGCGTAGACGTCCCTCTGGTGCTGGCGAAAGAGAGCCTCGAAGGCTTCGAGGTCGCCCGCCGCGAATCGTTCGAGCAGCTCCATCCACCACTCTCTAAACCTACATACTGCAAATCTGGATGCGGGGTTACAGGCCATTTGCAAGGCAAAGAGAGGGACGCGCTAAAGCGCTCCCCTAGAAAAGAAAGCGGGCGGCCGGAGCCGCCCGCTCTGAAGTGCTTGCCAAAGTTGAATCAATAGATGTCGTACTGCTCCCAGTGGAGGGTGGCGTCGGACTGGATGATGACGTGTTTGTGCGAGTTTTGCTCGAGCTCGTCGATGAGCATGGACTCGCGCGTCTTGAGCGCTTTGGCGATTTCCGGGTGCACGCGCAGCGTGAGGTTGGGGCTCTCGGGATCGGTAGCGGCCATCTTGCGCGCTTCGGCCTGGATTTCGTAGCAAAGCGTGGGGATGGACTTGACCATGCCGGAACCGGTGCAGTACGGGCAGGGCTGGCAGAGAACGCGCTCGAGAGCCTGCTTGGTGCGCTTCCGGGTGATGCAAACGAGACCGAATTCGTTGAAGGAAAGGGCTTTTGAAGGAGCCTTATCCTGTTCGAGGGCCTGCTGCAACGCGGACAAGACTTTTTCGCGATTGCGGCGTTCTTCCATGTCGATGAAATCGACGACGATGATGCCCCCAAGATCGCGGAGGCGAATCTGGCGGACAATTTCTTTCACGGCCTCGAGGTTGGTCTTGACGATAGTATCTTCGAGGCGCGTGGAGCCCTTGCCGACGAACTTGCCGGTGTTGACGTCGATGGCCACAAGCGCTTCGGTGTGGTTGATGACGATGTAGCCGCCGGACTTGAGCCACACCTTGGCGCGAAGAGCCTTGTCGAGTTCGTGCTGGATGCCGAACTCCTCGAAGATGGGCGTTTCCTTGGTGTAGAGCTTGACCTTGCTGACGAGCTTGGGCTGGAAGCGGCTGACGAAGTCGACGACCTTGCGGTACTCTTCTTCGCTGTCGATCCAGATGGAGGTGAAATCGTCGCTAACGTAATCGCGAAGCATGCGCTCAACCAGGTCGAGGTCGCGGTGGAGCAGGGAAGGAGCTTTGCGCTCCTCGCTGCGCTGCTTGATTTCGCTCCAAGTTTTGCCGAGGAAGTCGATGTCGGCGCGGATTTCGTCGTCGGTGGCGCCGCCGGCAGCCGTTCGAACGATGAAGCCACCGGGATAATTGGCGCTGGCCTCGCTGACGAGGCGACGGAGGCGCGAGCGATTTTCTGCAGAGATGATTTTGCGCGACACGCCAGTGTGATGAACCGTGGGCATGTAGACCAGAAAGCGGCCGGGGAGCGCGACGTGACTGGTAATGCGCGCACCTTTCTTGCCGAGAGGCTCCTTGGCGATTTGAATGACGATTTCTTCGCCGGCCTTGAGCATTTCCGAGATGAGTTGTGGACGGCGCGGCGGACCGGAATGGCCGCGGTCATGACGGCCGCCGGGACCTCGGCGTTCGAATCGCTGACGGCCGCGGTCGCCACCGCGGCGATCGGGGCGTCCGCCGTGATCGTGCCCACGACTGGAGCCACGAAACGGCCGCTGAAAGCGCGAACGCGGGTTGCCACCGATACGCGCGGAATCACGCGGAAAATCTTCGCGAGGAGCCGATGGGCCGCGAGTGGTTCGAGGAGCGCGCGTTTCGCCGGGAAGCAGGATATCGAGATCTTCGGAAACGGTTGCTTCGACAACGGGCCCGCCGGAGGAGGCCGCGATCACTTCGGTTTCGGAGTGAACGTGCTCGACCTCGAAATGTTCCTCGGATGATCCTTCGGACGCACGCGCTTCTTCCGATTCAGCGTGAGCGAGCTCGCTTTCCTGTTCTTCCTGTTCTTCTTCATGTCCTACTTCGTGGGGTTCATGGTGTTCGCCCAAGGCGGCGACATGCTCGGCGTTTTCCTGAGCCATATCAGCGGCGAAGTCCGCGCGATCGGCGGCGCGGCGGGCTTCGACCTCGGCGACGTCTTCGGCGCTAAGGCCCGAAGTGTTTTCAGAATGAACTTCTTGAACTTCGTCAGCGGCTTCAGTTTCCTCTTCCGTGTCTTCTTCTTCAAAGACGGCGCCGCCAACGACGGCATCGGCTTCTGCTGATGCGGTGGCTTCTTCGTGTTTGGCTTCGACAAGATCGGCAGACAGAGCGGCGACCTGATCGTCGTCCAGATCCACATCGTTGCGGGCCGGCTCACATTCCTGCGCGGCAGGCGCTTGCGGCGATTCCGTTTCGCCGGGAGCCACTTCCCCAGCGGCTTCCGTGCCAGCGTCGGCGAGCAACCAGCTTGGCAGGCCGCCTGAAAAGCGGCGTGGAGCGCCAGCGGAGCCAGCATTGGCAACAGGAAGGCTGTTTGGTCGTGGAGAATGCTCTTCAGTGGCGACCGACTCGATGCGCGATTCCTGCTCGACGACGGGCGCCGGCGACGGAGAAGCTACGGGCTTATCGCGATATTTTGCCAGCGATTCGCCGGGGAGAACAATCGCTTCATCCGCGATATCAGCAGGCGAAGGGCCTGTACTGCGCGGACCTTCCTGACGGCGGTTGTCATATCCACGCTGCTGGCCGCCGCGATTGTCATATCCGCGAAATTCACCGCCCTGCGGCGAAGCATATTTGGAGGGAGGAAGATTGCGTCCTCCCGGACCACCCTGCGGACGACCACCACGATTACGGCCGCCCCGGCGTCCCCAGCGGCCGCCGCCGCGATTGCGGTCACCGCCCCGGCCATAATTCTGGCCCTGGCGATCATTGCGATCGTTGGAGCGACGCGGATAGTTTTGAGTAGGGTTGAAACGCGGCGAGAAATTCTGCGGCGCCGAAGCGTTGGAATCCGGTTGACGCTCTTCGCCTGATTCTGCGTGCTGACCCTCCGCAGACGAAAGTTGTTCGCCCGCAGATGGCTCCCTGGATTGCTGAGCAGAGTCGCCAGCGGAAACAGGCGGCTCCTCCGGCGATAGCGCGCCGTGCTCCGCGGGAGACTGAGGATGGAACTCCTCGTGATGCGGTTCTTCGCCCGGTTCGGTGTGCCGTTCGGCGGCGCGAGAGAGGGATTCCCCCGGAAGCAGCTCGACGGGCGAGCCGTTGTCCGCAGCGATCGCTGGGACAGCGGTACGAGGAGCGTGCTGTTCGGAAGACTGGCCGTGCTCGTAGTCCTCAAGGTTCTCGAAAACGTCGCTGACGTAGAGAAAAGCGTCTCCATCCAGGCCAATGTCCACGAAAGCAGACTGCATGCCGGGGAGGACGCGTGTAACTTTTCCTTTGTAGATGCTGCCGACGAGAGCGAATTCCTTTTCCCGCTCGATGTAAATTTCGACTAGCTGACCTTCTTCCAAAATCGCGACCCGCCGTTCGTGGGAGGACGCGGAGATAACCAATTCTTTTGACATGAAAACTCCTTGTAGGTGACGCCGGCATAGCCGGAGTTCACCGCAGGACGCATCGCCGCAAGCAGCTGCCCGGCGCGGGCCCAGAAAAGCGGAGCCGTTCCCGGCATTGCCGGGAAGGACCCTGGGCGCACGTGTAGGAAGATGGCTTGGCGTTCGAAGCCAGAGGGAAAAGATGTCCTCGGTCTATCGAGGTTGATCCGTTGCCGGAAACTGGCTGGGCGAACGGCGGACGATGCTGTCCTCACTCTAAAAATCCTTTTTGCGCGTGACCCCAGCCTGGCCGGGGCCAACAATTCCGATTACTTCCAATTACTTCTCCGGGGCATTCCGACGGAGTGGGAATGCCACACGGCGCTGGCGGGCCGGTCAGTTGACGAAGCGGCGAAGCCGCACGTTCATCACCAGACCAATCGCCAGGAAAACAAACAACGTGGCGGAGCCTCCGTAGCTCATCAACGGCAACGGAATGCCGGTGACGGGCATCGCGCCAATCACCATGGCCACGTTGACCAACACGTGAAAACCGAGCGCTGCTGCGACGCCCATGACGAGAAACATTCCCGCGCGATCTTTCGCACGTTGAGCATTCTGCACTAAACGCAGCAGAAGCGCCATATATAACCCGAGAGCCAGAAGCACTCCCTTAAAGCCCTGTTCTTCAGCCCAGGCCGACATGATGAAATCCGAATAGCGGACCGGGATGTAGCCCAGTTGATTCTGCGTACCATTGCCGAATCCTTTGCCCCAGAAACCACCCGAGCCCACGGCAATCTTGGATTGCAAAAGTTGATAGCCGGAACCCTTGGCGTCTTCTTCCGGGTGCAGGAAAGAAGTGATTCTCTCCCGCTGATACGGCTTGAGGATATGCCTGCTGACGGGGGGATAAAAAACCGCCCCGACCAACAGAATCCCCGCTAAGGAAAAGACCGCTGCATGTTGCCACTTTAAGCCCGCCAAAAAAGCGCCAACTGCCACCATGGGCATGAGCACCAGGGCCGTACCCAGGTCGGGCTGCTTCAGGATCAAGACCAGCGGAAACCCCACTAGCAATCCTGCCTTGATGAGGTCCCGAAGATCAAGCTCATCCGAGCGCACTTCCGCAAAGAAGCGCGCCAACACAATGATTATAACCAATTTGACCAATTCTGACACCTGGAGGAGTTCACCGATCCCGGGGATGTTAATCCAGCGCTTGGCGCCGAACCGGGTGTGGCCCACGGCAAGAACGGCGACGAGGGCCGCGATGCTGAGGAGATACAAGAGAGGAGCCTGGTCCAGGATCAGGTGATAGTCCACGCGCGAGAGCGCGAACATCAGAACAAACCCGATGGCCAGCCAGCGCACCTGCTTCAAATGCATGCCCGAGAGCGAACTGCCATGGGTGGCGGAATAGATTTCTATTACGCCCAGGGCGCAGATGGTGGCGAGAATGGCAAGGAGCCACCAGTCGTAATCGCGTGTTCCGGGTGCGTCTTTCATAGCGGAAGTTGAAAGCTCAAAGTTAAAAGTCTAAAGCCAAACGCAACGCTTGGCCGAAGAATGGATGCAGGTTGAATCTATTTGTACAACGTAGTGTCATCATGCGCTCAACGCTCCCGTTCCGAGACGGGCCGAGCGGTTGCGGCGGAGGCGGTGTCTTCTGTTTTGAGGGCCACGCGGGGTGCGGTCACCGCCGCTCGAGTGGTTTTGGTCTTGTGTTCAGGCGGGGGCTCGGTGGGCCTGGTTTGGGTGGTGTACTGCCCCTGGGTCTTCTTGTTCTTCTTGTCGTAGTAGGCCTTGATGATATCGCGCGCGACGGGCCCGGCCGCTTCGCCTCCATGCTTTCCGCTTTCTTGTACAAGGACAGAAACAACAATCTCGGGATTGCGGCGCGGAGCGTAGCCGACGAACCAGGCATTGTCTAGAAACTTCTTCTGCTTGGCAAAGCGATCGCGGGTAGTGTAACCGATCACCTGAGCAGTGCCGGATTTTCCGGAGAATTCGATGTCTTGTAGCTTGAGTGCGGCGCCAGTGCCGCCCTTGTTGATCACGCCGTACATGTCGTCCGTGATTTTTTCGACAGTCGAGTCAGAGAGCGGGAACTTTTCTTCGCCAACGTTGGGCGCGTCCTTGAGCATGTGCGGCTGCAGGAAGACGCCGCCGGAAGCGATGCCGCCGATCAAGTGGGCGAGCTGCAAAGGCGTTGAAGTGACGGCTCCTTGGCCGATGGCGACCGATACCGTCTCGCCGGGATACCACTTACGGTGAAATACGCGCTGCACCCATTCCTCGCTGGGCATCAGGCCGGTCTCTTCGGACGGAAGGTCAATCCCGGTTCTGCGGCCCAGCCCAAACTTGGAAGCGAAGTATGATATGCGATCAATGCCCAGGCGCGGCCCTAGGGTGTAGAAGAAAATGTCGCAAGATTGATTGACAGCCTTATGAATGTCGACGGTGCCGTGGGCGGGCTTGTGCGACCAGTAGACCCAGCATTTGAACTGGCGGCCATAAAACGTGCCATAGCCTGGGCAAAACACGCTGAAGCTCTCGGGAACAGCTTTGGTTTCGTACATGGCGGTAGCCATGACGATTTTGAAGACGGAGCCGGGCGCCAGTTGCGCCTGAATCGCGCGGTTCAGCAAAGGCTTCTCAGGATCTTCGTTTAGTTTCTTCCACTCTGCCGCAGAGACGCGAATGGCGAAATCGTTGGGGTCCAAAGCAGGATGACTGGCCATGGCCAAGACTTCGCCAGTGCGCGGATCGAGCGCGACCACGGCGCCCGGTCGCGCGCCCAATGATTGCTCGGCCACTTGCTGCAAGTCGAAGTCGATACTGAGCTGAATTTGTTTGCCAGGAATGGCTTCCTGTTCGGAAAGCCGCATGTCTTTCATCTCTTTGCCGACACTGTTGACAACCACGCGGCGCTTGCCGTCCGTGCCCATCAGGATGTCGTTGTACTGGCGCTCGAGGCCGAACTTGCCGGCAAAGTCGCCGGGGCGAAGCTTGCCATTGCTGGCTTCGATTTGCTGCTCGCTGACTTCACCCACGTAGCCCACGGCGTGAGAGAGGAAGCCGTCGGGCAGATAGCGGCGGCGGGAAACGGAAATCATTTCGAGCACAGGGATATCGGAGCGGTGGGATTCAATGTAGGCAACGTCCTCGGGCGAAGCCTCGGGCTTGATGATGATGGGCTGAAACTTGGGAAGATCCTTTGCACTGTTGAGCTGGTCCTTCAAGTCATCCAGGGAAATGCCGAGGCCATCGGAAATGGCGCCAAGATGTTTTTCCACCTGAGCCATGTCGTCGCGCAGCAGAAGGACGCTGAAGGAGGGCCGGTTGTCGACCAGAACGCGGCCGTCACGATCGAGCATGCGGCCGCGAGGGGCGATGATGGGAATTTCGCGGACGCGGTTGCGCTCCGCGAGAGTGGCGTACTTGTCAGAATCGATGACCTGGAGTTTCCAGAAGCCCAGCAATAACACGCCGATCATGCCCACGATGACGTAGGAGGCCACCGCGAGCCGCGCTTGCGGCAAACGATTGTCGTTCCGAAACCAGTAAGACACGAAAACCCCGCGCGCGAGGAGCCCTCTCAGGACTTCCTATTTGGTCCAATTACGCCGGACTGTACTCGCGTCACGAAAAATCTACAGCGTGGGTTTCGAGTTGACCCTTTTCAATTTACAACTGGGTCAGGCTCAAATCGTCCTTCGAAAATTTCCTCGAATCTGGGCAACGAAAAAATCTTCGGGAGCTCCCGCAATGCGCTGGACTGAAGCTGCGCGAAGCAGCAAAGTCATTTCCACCGTACCACTTGGGTGGAGGTGCCGCAAGCCGTCCGCAAGGACAGGTTCCAGGTTTGCATCGGCGTTTATGGTGGGCGGGACGCAGAGCGGGTTGCCCGCGCGATGGGCGTCACGTTATTGTAGAAAATTCTCTTATGCCTCGCGAAACCAACATAGATAAGCCGATGCGACTGGCGCTAATAGGAATGTCCGGCGCCGGGAAGACATTCTGGACAAAGAAGTTGGCGGAGAAGAGGGCACCGGCCATCTTTTGCGACGACAAGATCGAGGAACGTCTGGCGCCACGGCTGGGGCCGGGAGGGTATTCGGGAATTAACGGCGTGGCCGCGTGGATGGGCTGGCCGGACAGCGCGACCTACGCCGAGCGCGAGGCCGCATACCTGGCGGAAGAGATTCACACGCTGGATGAAGTTTTGCAGGAGCTTGAGGAGAAGCCGGAGGCCTCTCTCGTTCTGGACACCACCGGCAGCGTGATTTATGCGGGGAGTCATTTGTTGATGCGTTTGCGACGGCAGATGACGATTGTGTATCTGGCGGCGACAGCGAAGGAACAGCAACTGTTGATTGAAAGATATTTGGGCGACCCGAAGCCGGTGTTGTGGCGTGGCGCGTTTCAGGCGAAGCAAGGGGAGACGCCGCGGGAAACGGTGGCGCGGTGCTATCCGGCGTTGATCGAAGCGCGGCGCCGAAGTTACGAAGCGCTGACCCACTGCACGCTGCAAGTTGCGGCGCTGCGCGATGGGACAATGGATGCCGACGCGTTTTTGAAAATGGTCCAAGGCAAGGGCGCGTGGGCCCGCGGAGAAAACTGTTGAGTGGAATTCCTTGAGATACCGGAGCACATCAAGAAAGGCGCCGCTCACTTCGTTGCGTGGAGCGGTGTTGCGCGGCTTGGCGCCGGATGGCGGGCTGTACATGCCTGCGGAAATTGCGCGGCATTCAGCGGAAGAACTCGAAGAGTTCAGGAAGCTGCCGTTTACGGAAGTTTGCTTTCGCGTGGTGAAGCCCTTCGCCACGCCGGATGTGCCGGAAGAAGTGCTGTGGCAGATCGTGAGCGAGGCCATCAATTTTCCAGTGAAGCTGGTTTCGCTGTCGCCAGGGCTGCATATCCTGGAGCTGTTTCATGGGCCAACCCTGGCGTTCAAGGATTTTGGTGCGCGATTCATGGCGCGGCTGATGGGTTATTTTGTGCGCGGCGAATCGCGGCCGCTCACGGTGCTGGTGGCGACTTCGGGTGACACGGGGAGCGCGGTGGCGCACGGATTTCTGGGTGTGCCGGGGATTCGCGTGGTGATTCTGTATCCTTCGAAGCGCATCAGCGAGGCGCAGGAAAAACAGTTCACCACGCTGGGCGAAAATATCACGGCGCTGGAAGTGGCGGGCACTTTTGACGATTGCCAGCGGCTGGTGAAACAGGCGTTTTCGGACGTGGAGCTGAACAAGACTGCCTTTCTCACGTCGGCCAATTCCATCAACGTCGGGAGGCTGTTGCCGCAGATGTTTTATCACGTGGCGGCGTACCGGCAGTTGCCGGTGGCCTCGGTGCCGCTGATCGTGTCCGTACCGAGCGGGAACTTCGGCAATTTGACGGCGGGAATTTTTGCCAAGCGCATCGGCCTGCCCGTCGCGAAGTTCGTGGCGTCGACGAACGTGAATGACGTGGTGCCGCAATACTTGCGGGGCGGACAGTTTTGCCCGCGGCCGGCGACGGCCACGTATTCGAATGCGATGGACGTGGGGAATCCCAACAACTTTCCGCGGCTGCTGGACCTGTGCCGGGGGCGGCTCGAAAACGTGCAAAAAGAAATCTGGGGCCACGCGGCGACCGATGAAGAAACGCTGTGCGAGATGAAAGCGGTTCACGAGCGATTTGGATACCTCGCCGACCCGCATACGGCGGTCGGGATTTTCTGCTGGGAAGCGTACAAGATGGAGCACGCGGAGCCCGCGCAGGGATTGGTGTTGGCAACGGCGCATCCGGCGAAATTCGCGGACGTTGTGAAGAAGGCGATTGGCAGTGCTCCTCCGCTTCCGGAGCGGCTGGCAGGATATTTGAAACGCGAGAAGTTGTCGCTGCCGATGTCGAGCAAGTATGAGAACTTCAAAGAATTCCTTGGGTCATAATTGAAGCTGCTCCCGCCGGTGGCATGGGTTCAATGGATAAACATGGAGGTTTTTAATGGGTCAAAGTTCCAGTGACCTGATAAAACTCCGGGCAGATTTCAACGGACTTTTTGGGGAGGTCCTATGTTTGTCACACAGAGAGACTTGTACCGACGAGAACGGAAATCCCGTCGTTGTGCGTGAAGGTATGTGCGTGCTGGCATACGATGAAGATCAAGACGAGAATGGCAATAGAGATGACCTCATCGCAACTGGAGTTGTTGCAAAATCTCCAGGCTGGCTTCGGCGCGAAGGGTCGGTGTGGTGTCTGAGAATAGACGATCAAGGGGTTCGGCACGAGTCTGACCTCTCGGATTGTGATTGACTTTGGCTTAAGACGGGCGGCGGAGGCGGTCGAGGAGGATGAAGAGGAAAACGGCGACCAAGGCGTTGACGAGTGCGGCAGCGAAGAGATGCAGATTGAACCAGGGTTCGGGCTGCGCGAGCAAAATGCGGCGCGTCATGACCATCACTGCTTGATGAACCACGAAGAAGGCCGCGGTGAGCGCGAACCGCGCAGCAGGGTGTTCGGTGTCCAGACGCGCGCCGATGGACGAAGCAAGATAACCGATGATGGTTTTCGCCATCCCGAACAGGCCCAGCGGAACGGTGGGGCCGCTGAGACTGTCTTGCAACAGGCCGATGGCGGTTCCCAGCAGAAGCCCCGTAGAAGGATTGCGGCGGCTAAGACCAAAATAAATAGTCACGAGCAAGGGCAAATCGAGAAGAGCGGCCCTGGCGAAATGGAGTGGAAACCAGGCCTGAATCACCAGCGCCAGCAGAGTGGCGATGAGGATCGCGCCGGTGCGGAACTTGTGCACCTCGATGTGCGATTCGCCGATGCGGAGATCAAAAGCGCTGTTCATGGGTTGGACACCGGTGCGGGGTTCGATGTAGCCGGCGCCGCTGGCTTGGCTGCGGCGGAATCAGTTTCCTTCAGCGGATGGAGCGTCAGAAGTACGAGCACTTCCTCCAGCTTTTCGAGATTCGCGGCGGGCTTGATGCGAATCTGCTTGAACTGATTGCCCGCCTTGATTTCCGTGATAGTTCCAACGGGCAGGTCCCGCGGAAAAATGCGGTCCATGCCGCTGGTGACCACGCGTTGGCCTACGCTCACCTCGTCGTCGCTAGGAACGTATTTCATGGTGATGAGTGGTTCGCCCACGCCGCCCACCGGGCTTTGGATTCCCGAATCAGCGACCTTGGCGCCTACGCCGCTTTCCCTGTCTGTCAGCAAGAGCACCAGGGAAGTGTTTGGATACGCTTCGATGATTTTTCCAACTACCCCATCCGGGGTGATGACCCCCATGTTTCTGCGAATGCCGTCATGTTCGCCGCGGTCGAGTTGAATTGTCAGGCTGGCGGTACCTACGCTTCCCCCGATGACGCGCGCAGCAACCATGGGTACATCGGCTTGCGATTGGCGGAAATGGAGCAAGCCGGCCAGGCGGTCGGCTTCCGCAGCCTTTCCTTCGAGCTGAGCGATGTGCAGTTTCAGCGCGTCATTTTCGCGGTGCAAGTCCTCGTTGTCTTTCCTGGTGCCGCGCAGGGCGAAGTAGTTGCGCCAGACATCGCGAAACCAACCGAATCCGTAAGAACCCGCCCGCTCAAAGGGTGAGACCGCTCCCACGGTCCAAGAACGAATCAGGCGCCCTTGGGAATCGCGCTTGTTCTGCACGGCGAGGAGAAGGACTTGCAGGACAATCACTCCCGCGAGCAAGACCAGCGATTTGTGACGAGAGGGCATGACGGCCATTGAGAATCCGAAATTAGAAAATCGAAATTGGAAACTCGAAATCTTCCGCTAGCTAAGTGCAACGTTCATAACGCAGTTCTAAGACCAAGACTATTGCTTCTGCGAGTGCTTGCTGGGAACGAGCCCTCGCACGCCAACCCCTCCGAGAAATTGCAGCGATCCCCAACAACCGAAACATCGCAAGCAGAAACTCTTCAGTCGATGCAGACCATGCGAAGCAGCTTGAAATCGCTTAGCATTTTTCCCGTGCCGAGCACCACGGACGCCAGCGGATCATCGGCGATGGACACGGGCAAGCCGGTCTCTTCGCGGATGCGCTTGTCGAGATTCTTCAGCAGAGCGCCTCCGCCCGTCAGCACGATGCCGCGGTCGCTGATGTCCGCGGAGAGCTCCGGGGGTGTGCGCTCGAGCGCCACGCGCACGGCATTCAAAATGGTGGCCACGCATTCGCTGAGGGCTTCTCGGATTTCGCTGTCGTCGATGGTGACCGTGCGTGGCACTCCTTCGATGAGGTTGCGGCCTTTCACTTCCATGGTGAGCGGCTTCTCCAGCGGATACGCCGAACCGATTTCCATCTTGATCTGTTCCGCGGTGCGCTCGCCAACGAGCAGGTTGTACTTGCGCTTGAGGTATTGCATGACGGCTTCATCCATCTCATTGCCGGCCACGCGCACCGAACGCGAATACACGATGCCGCTCATGGAAATCACCGCGATGTCGGTAGTGCCGCCCCCGATGTCCACGACCATGTTGCCCGAGGGCTCCTCAATCGGCAGCCCCGCGCCAATGGCCGCAGCCATGGCCTGCTCCACCAGATAAACTTCGCTGGCGCGCGCGCGGTAGGCGGAGTCTTGCACGGCGCGTTTTTCTACGGGCGTAATTTCGCTGGGCACACCGATAACGATGCGCGGATGCACAAGGACGCGCCGGTTGTGCGCCTTCTGAATGAAATACGTCAGCATTTTTTCTGTGACTTTGAAGTCCGCGATGACGCCATCTTTCATCGGCTTGATGGCCACGACGTTGCCGGGAGTCCGCCCGAGCATTTCCTTGGCCTCACGCCCCACGGCCACCACTTCGCCGCTGGACTTGTTGATGGCTACGATGGAAGGCTCGTTCACCACAATGCCTTTGCCGTGCGAGAACACCAGAGTGTTTGCGGTGCCGAGATCGATGGCGAGGTCGGAAGAAAACAGACTGAACACCGACCTCATGTTGTAACCGTTCTTGTTCATCCCTACTTCCCCCCGCGGAGAAAGAGTCTCCGCCGTCCGGCAGGCAAAAGCGCTGAGGGCTGCGCGATCAGCCTTCCTTGCTATTGTCTCCGGGCGCCACGACCCGCGCAAAGCGCGATGGTCTGTCGTTCGGAATTCTTACTTGGGCACGACGATGGAAACCTGCGCATGCCCCGTTCCGCCACGGCGGTTCTGCCCCACCACCACAATAGTATGCTGTCCCGGCTCCAACTGCTCGGTGAAATGACGGAAGGTGCCGTCGGGCGCAATATTAGGGACTGTTTGGCCATTCACAATCAGCGCCGCGCCCGGCTCGGTTTTTCCGATAATCTCAGCAACTCGCCCGTGAAGCTGGTAGCCGGTAATCTCCAGGACCATGTCCTGGGACTTGCCTTGGGCCACCAAGGAGAACCTAAAAATCTCGCTAACCTCGCTAGATTGTTTCTTGGCGTCCGTGGCCATCACATTCCAGAAGTAGTCGCCAGCATCCAGGCCCGAAATATCTATGCTCGTCCCAGTAATGTTTTTCTTATCGAACACGGTTCTCGTGAACATCGCCGTCGTGCTGACCCTCAGAGCATAGGAGACTGCGTTCTGAACGGGCTTCCATTCAAAGTGCACGGCGGCAGTCCTGGGGTTTTCCGCGATGATAGGCGCTAGGTTCAGCGGTTCGGCAGGCTCCGGGGGTGCCAGCACCATGGATCTCTGAATCGCACCGGAGCTAGGAATCGTGGCCTTTTCATATTGCGCAAGATCAATTCTCTCCTGGCCGCGCTGGACCTGTGCGCTGCCGCTGGAGACCACGACCTCGCTTTCCTTCTTCTCAGGATCAAACTTTACCGCGGCGCGGCTGTTGGAATGCAATTGCGTGGTGGCGTCCTCGGACCGCACAGTGGCCTTGGAACCCGGAGGGCTCAAGTTCGACGTCGCCAGATCGACGGTACCGGTTTGGATGCTCACGGCCACGCTGGTCGGCCTGCTGTTATCGGTAGCGTTTTCTTCCACGGTAATCAGCGTATCCGGCTTGACCGTGTAAAACGTTCCGTCCGCGAAGGTGATGCGAGCATCACTGTCGGAGCCCGTTTGCACCAAGTCACCTTTATCCAGCGACGTACTGAGAGTAGCATCCACCCATTGCACGGAGTTGACTTTCTTAACCTGGACGCGCCCCTCAAGATTCACGAATTTTGCGCGCTTTTGGTCCGCGCCGACGGGATCGGGATCCGGGTCACCCACACTCTTGTCGATTTTATTTATGACCGCGCTATACAAGCCAGGTTTGGCAATATAGATTCCGACAAAAATCACGCCCAGTGCGAGAAGGATGTACAGGATCACCGTCTTATAGGTGACCGTAGTCCAATACACTTCAACGCGCGGAACCTTCTGATGTCTCGGGTCGATGGGGGTGTGTGTCGTCACGGATAGAGTCGCTCTTAGGGCTCCAAATTTTTAATGTAACACAGCGGGTTACTCGCATCGAGGCTGCGAACCGCAGGCGTAGTCAAATTGCAAATAGCGCGTGAGAATGTAGTCCAGCTGGACGTTTGGGCAGGCGGACCTACACTCGTGGTCAGGTCCGCAGGCGCTATGACTTCAATTCTTTGGCCTAATGAAAAAGCGCTGTTTGTCCATCGAGGCGGGGACGGCCGGCTCCGACAAAAACCAGAATGGTTGCTCCAACACAGAGTTGAAGTTGCCAGATTTTCGGCATTGCTCGATTTAGATGCTTTCGAATGTACGTGGACTCCAATTCCTGGTTCCGGATAGTGAGTCAGTTTGGATTTTGATCCCTATTGTCACGATCAAGAAAATGCAAATCGACCAACTACCGGGTTCCGATTCTATTTGAGGCAGATGCCGGTATCTCCTATAATGTCAAGTTTGTCTAGGGACTTGGGA
>QHYM01000061.1 GCA_003223295.1 Acidobacteriota bacterium
AGCCTACGTGGACTCCGCTCTTCGATAGACTTCTGCATGCTCTTTTCCATGCCACCAGCACTTGGCGCACGTTAGTGCGAGTAGCTGACAGTCCTTCCAACTTGACTTGGCCTTTCTTTCCCTGCGACGAACCTACACTACAACGATGAACCCGCGCGAACTCGAATGATTGCACTCTTTGCTTTTCCGAATGCTGAAACTGCAAAGTGCCAGCTCACGCTGGCTTAATCGGGGAGACCACTTTTAACGGTCGCGCTATGATTCCGGTGTGGCCAGCAAATGAGCCGGATACTCGTTGCTGCCCTCCATAACCTGGACCGAATACCCCTTTTGCTTTAGCCACTTCGAAACAAACGACCCGTTCGCTGGATCATGAACCTCTCAGATAATAGCAGGCCGACAAAGATTGCACAATTCCTCCGCGCCTTTCAACACTTCTGACTCGGCCCCTTCCACATCAATCTTGATCACGCTGGGCAAGGGGTTTAGACGAGCGAACTCAGTAAGGCTTGTGCAGGGGACAGCGTCGACCGGTATTCCCCTGCTCGCGACTCCAGCGGCTACCACTCCATTCCCGTGTCCGCGTTCCTGCGCGGCCCGTTCAAAACCGGTGACACCGCTCACGGCTAAGACTGCAGCCCGCACGATCTCGACTCTTGGAGTAAGCGGATTCAGCTCGGCGTGGCGCCGCAACGATTCCGCATTCTCCTCATCTGGTTCAAATGCGAAGACGTGCGCTCCCAAGCGGGCACCCAGCAGGCTATAGAAACCGAACCCAGCACCCACGTCGTAAAACACGGCCGCAGGTGTCAGCCGGTCCGCCAAAGCCTGCTGAACTGCCAGTTCATGCTCACCCTCCCAAAGGTGCCTTTCCCAACGCGGATTCATTTCAAACAACAGTCCCTTGCCCGGTCCGGTTCGAACCCGCAGCCGCTTCTTGCTTCTTGACGGGATAAGAAGATAACTCAGAAAACTCATCGGTTTGCGCGCGGCCGGAAACGCATAAAGCCTCCTCAACCAGGACGAACTCCTCAGCCGCAGCCAAAGTTTTTCTGTCATATCCGTGCCAGTTCCCGAAAGCGACCAACCCAATGTTCGGCTCCCATTTTCTTTTCAATTTCTGGCCGAATGAGGCGTAGGACCATCGCGCGATATCGTTCAGGGTCTGCCAGGATCGCGCGAATTACACTCTCGAAGGTACTAAGAGAATGCACATCCGGAACCAATAAATGTTCCAGTGGCGTACGCCCCAACAACGCGGTGCTCGCTCCACCGGGCGACGCTACGACGGGAGTGCCACAGGCAAGGCTCTCCGCCACAACGTATCCGAATGATTCATAAAGGGAGGGGCAAACCGCAAAATCAGCGGAATTGTAGAGCAATGGGAGCATGTCGCGGGTTGCATCGCGAAAGATTGAAATCCTGCCATTGGCCACCACTTCGTCTGGTATGGAGCCGCGGAGAGCAAGGCACCAACGGACGTCCGGCAATATGTCGATAAGTTTCTGCACGGTAGAAAATCCCTTGGTGGGGTGCGAGGAGCCCACAAAGAGTCCGATCTTCTCCTTCTCCGGCAAGCCGAGCTTTCGCCGTGAGTCCAATTTGTCAAGCGACGCAAAATGGCTCGTGTCCAGCGGGTACCAGGCAGTTTCGCTGGCATATCCAAAGTATTTGTGAACCTCCTCGCGCGTCTGGTCAGAATTGCAGAGCACAATTTTCCCCCGCCCGCTCTGTCGCTCCAACACCATCGAGTCCCACCACTTTAGCTTCAGAGCGCCCGAAAGAGAAATGAATGGGCGAATTACATCCGCTTGCCCGCGATACGTCCCGTGGTAAAAATGGACTTTTCTTGCTGAGTCTGGCAAAACCGGTAGGTACCATCCGAACGGCCCATTTGACACGACGGCTGCAAGATCCGGCCCGAGACGTTTTCTTACTTGACGCCCTAGATACCAGCTAAGCGCGACGTCCGCTGCGTAGCCCACCCATTTGTTTCCTGGCCGGGCGACCCAGCGAGGAGACGTATTTAGCCGGTGCAGCACGGTGACGTCATACCCAAGCCTGTCCAGACCTGCTTCCAATTCTCGAACGAAGTGTTCCATTCCACCAGGGCTGTCTGGGGGTTCGCAAGTTAGGATCAAAATACGCGGCTTCACGGTCGTTGCGCCAAGATCCATCCGTGGCGGTCGGGAGGCTGGTCGTAGCATTCCCGCACGACCCGATATCCCGCATCGAAAAGGATTCGTTTCACCGCCGCCGTTGTCTCATGAATTTCGATAAACAATTTGGGGCCATAGTCACGCAGTGTCTTCGAAGCGCCCAGTAATGCGTTTACCTCGGCACCTTCGATATCGAGCTTGATCCAGTCTAAACGCGGAAGCTCGAGGTCGCATACCAACTCGTCAATGGAAACTGCTCGCTGACGATCTTTCCCTTGCTCTGTCACTTGATGCCATACCGGCTCCTCGGCATGCCGCCATCCCACATTCCCGGAATGAGACCAAATAGCCAAAGGTAATATGTGAACGTTATCTAGTTCGTTCAAGGCTACGTTTCGTTCCAACTGGTTCCGATTGACAGCATCGGGCTCAAGGACCACCACGCGTCCTGAACTACGCACCGCACGGCTGGCCTGTATCGTATACCAGCCGACATATCCACCGCCGTCCAAGAAACACTCACCTTCCCTCGGATCAACCCAATCAATCGGCTCGTATTTCGGCATGTGCAGCATGCACTCGATGGCAGATTCGTCTTCCGGTACAAACCATGCCTTCAGTGCCGAACTCCATAACACTTTTCGGCGCAACGAAAAAGGGTGCCTAGCCCAGTACCACTCGGCGTGAACCAGCCCTGCTTGTGAATCCCTGCCAGCGGCGCGACCGAATATATAGATGGCCTTGTTGCACGCGATTCTAACGGTCGTCATCACTGAATGGCCGCGCGTCTCGACCATAAACCCATAGAGCTTTCTCAGTCTTTCCTTTACGCCGGAGTTGACTTGCCCCATTTAGGCCCTCCTCGATAGGGTCTCATTGACTGCCGTGCGCAGGTATTGAATATCATCCCGCTTGATTGTTCCCATGAAGCTCAAGCCAACTCCGTAGAGAGCCAGAGCAATGACCACGCGCAAAATTGGCGTAAACGGTAGACTGCCAGCGATAAGAGCTCCCGCGCCCGACACCAACACCACAGGTATCCCCTTCCGCAATCCTTCCCATACCATACCGCGAGTGTCTGTGAATCCCAAAAGGACAACCGTCCAGGCAATTGTATAGCTTATTAAAGTTGCCCACGCGGAGCCCACAGCAGCGTAGCGCGGAATCCAAATGAAATTTAGCAGGATGTTGACGACGGCCCCGGCGATTGTGGGATACAGCAGATAGTTTTGCAGACTTCTCGCCAGAAGAAGATTCGCAATTGCTGTACCGAAGAAGACTGCAAACTCGGACCATATAAGGATGCCTAGAAGGTGAGCCGACGTGTCAAACTCCGGTCCGTACAATGCACGGACGATCAATCCGGCTCCAACGGAAACCAGGGTGCAGAGCAGTCCTGCCGCTGCCATGACGTATCGAAAAACACGGTCCATATGCACGGCCATTCGTTGATTATTATTCGCCGCCACGGCCAAGATAGGAAACAGGGAAGAGAGCAAAGCAGCTGGAAGCATTTCGAACAGCTCACTCACCTTTACAGCAGCGGAATAGAATCCCAGGACACTGTCCGAAGCCAGATTGTGGAGCATTACCTGATCAATTCGAAGGTAGATGCCGGCAAGAAGGGTACTAAGCGCTATCGGCGCGCAAGCCCGCAGGTAGAGGCCAAAGTCCTGGACAATAATGCGGCGGGGAGGCTTCAGGAACCGTGCACTCAAGACCAGGATTAGGATGGTCTCCGCGAACGCCGTGGACAACCGACCCAAAACAATTGACGTAAGTGAGGCCTTGGTCTTGGCAAGTAAAAGAATGATTAACAGCCAGAGGATCTGTCGGGCTATGTTGATGCCGGTACCATACCACTGCTTTAGATCTACTTGAAAGATAGCTCCCGCCAAACGCGGAGGGCCAAAACCCAGCAACTCTATCGCCGCGAATACTACGAGAACCTGCAACTTGCCCCGGAAGCCAAGGTGCGAGGCGAGCAGAATGACAAGTACCGTCGCGACGATTGCGAAGATGCTACAGAGGGCAATTCCCGTGGCGACGATACTGCCGGCACGCTCACGTCGCCGAGCCGCCTCCCGGGTCAGCACCGGTTCAATGCCTAACGTTGCCAGCCAAGCAAACA
>QHYM01000062.1 GCA_003223295.1 Acidobacteriota bacterium
TTTCAGGGGCACGAGAAGAATTGGTGGATTGAGGGAGAAACCATCTTCTTGTGGCGTCGACAAAATCAAATACGGACTGCAATTCCAGCCCGAGCTCCCATTGGCTCCCGTAGAATTTCTTCCGAAACAGATGACTCTGAGGTCCTTTGACTTTTGCGAGCGCCTCTCCGCCGAAGGAAGAGACAAAATGCCTGTAAGTAGACGCCGCCAAGTCCATCGCCTCAGAAGACATATTGTCGCGCTGTCCATAAGGGAATGCGAAGAAGCCCACCGGCTTTTTGAGATGAGCTTCCAGATCATTTCTCGATCCAATAATTTCAGCTTGCAAAATTTCCAAGTCGGTGGAGCCACAGTCGAAATGCGTTCGAGTGTGACTGCCGAACTCCACTCCACGAGTGTTCCAGTATTGGATTTGATCCCATGTCAATGGAAAAAAGCCTGTCGTGCCAGTT
This sequence comes from Acidobacteriota bacterium, assembly GCA_003223295.1. GTDB lineage: Bacteria > Acidobacteriota > Terriglobia > Acidiferrales > UBA7541 > Acidiferrum. The sequence goes on from QHYM01000062.1 coordinate 453, forward strand.
GCCAGGTCATGGTCAAACTCTCGATGAGTCTCTACAGGATCAATGGTAATAAATAAGGTGGATGGAATCCCCACTTCATTAGCCACGGCGCGGAGGTTCAGGAAATTGTCCGCATAACCGTCGTCGAAAGTAAGCGTGACTGTTGGAATGCGTATTTGACCAGAGCGCAAGAGTTCCGCAGCCTCGGAAAGACTTACAATATGGTAATGTCTTTGCAAGAAGAGAACTTGGCGCCAAAAGATTTCCGTGGGCATTCCCATTCGGTGTGGACGATCCGATACCAAATGATGGGCGAGAATAAGTACAGGATATCGCTCGCTCATCCGGCGGAACCAATTCCGCACCAGGATCCTCGGAGAAAAAAGTAACAACGTATCGAGGCAGAGTTTCCAAGTGGAACGATAGCGCCTCCCGCCGTGTTCAGCTTGAGCGGTGTCGCGGCCAACTCCCTCCAGTTGAGAAAGGGATGGTGCGAGAATTTTATTGGCCCACCCCGATACTACTGTCGGTGCACTTACCGCGTTTTTGGCCAGCAGGCACCCGGCTGTTTGCAGCAGCAAATCATCCGCTATCAGGTCGGTTTTTAGAGTAAACCCCAGTGGACCATCGAACGGCTGCCAGGGGAGAATCAGAGAGAAAACTATGAAAGGGATTCCTTTGCCTGCCGCCCAGTGCTCGATAGAAATCAAGGCGTCATTGCTGGAACCTTCCAGACTTGTGCCTGATTCGTGGTTACAGGCGCGAATGCACCCGCTTGATGCGAGGGCTGACCACTCGGAAATCGACGAAAACTCTCCGAGCAAAATGACAAGATGGACGTCTGCGGGGCAGAAGGACGCTGCGACACGCGCTTCTGCACATTCATCTGTGATAGCAAGTGGCAACCCCGATTTAGAGCATTCTTGAGTCAATCTTGCGATTGTGAATGTTTTTGGGTTGTTCAGAGGCGCAGGGCAGCCGTGCGCGAACCAGAAAAACCAGTCCACGATCTTGTCTGCTAAAGAATGGATCAGGGATTGTGCCTTAAACCACCATCCGGGCTTGGCGGAGATGCCCCGTGTTTTGCCGGCGGCGATCATCTGCTGGATCCACGGTATTGAGCGTATTGATCGCTGGACGATGCCACAAATTTCGGCGCCTGGAACGTCGCTCACCATCCGGTTTGCGAAGTTCCAAGTGCGTGACGGTCGAACATTGGAGACGATGAAAACACGAAGGTTCTTCATAACGGTTAAGCGTCCTAGGACGGGATAAGACTCGATACCCGGTGAAGCAAAGCGAGTGAGCCCGATAAGCCTAGTAAGCGTTTCTGTTGCGGTATTTTGGAAAAAGCGTAAGAAGAATAATCCTCAGATCGAAGGCAAAGCTCCAGTTTTGAAGATAGAACAAGTCGTGTTCAACGCGCTTTCGGATGGATGTGTCGCCGCGCCAACCGTTGACCTGAGCCCAACCGGTGATGCCTACCTTCAGACGATGGCGACTGTTGTACCTGGCCACTTCATGGAGGAATTTCTCTACAAAGCGAACAAGCTCGGGTCGCGGACCTACCACACTCATGTCCCCTTTCAAGACGTTGAAGAACTGGGGCAGTTCGTCAAGGCTCGTTTTCCGCAAGAAGATTCCTACGGGAGTGCGACGCGGATCGTTTGGCGTCGTGTGTCTTCTGTCGCTCTCAGAGGGATCGGCAACTCTCATGGTTCGAAACTTATACATACGAAACGCTTTCCCGTTTAACCCGACTCGATCTTGAATGAACAACACTGGGCCAGGAGATGTAAGACGCACTGCGATGGCGATTGCGGCCATCACGGGTGCCACAAGTATGAGGGCGAAGATGGAAAACGCTATGTCGAAAGCACGTTTTAGAAGCGAATATCGAATAGATTCAGTGGGAGTGGCAGTCAAATCCAGGATTTGTAAACGGCCAAACTGGAATAACCTGTCCCGGATCAACATGTGGTCTCCAAAATCAAGGATCGCCCGCACCGGAAGGCAAAAACGGTCCATAGTCTTCATAATCTCCGGTATTTCGGAGAACCGGTTCGGCGGGAGGGCGATGATGACTTCGTCGACGTCGTCGTTCTTGTTTATCCTTTCTGTGATTTGCTGAAAGGAATAGACGGGAGCGTCATCGACAGCAATCGCTTGACCCGGGAGACTTACATAACCCATCACTCGGCAGAAGGAGAGCGGTCCTCGGATTAGTCTATGCGTTACTCGGCGAGCGAACCGGTCTGCTCCAACGACAAGAATGCGACTGGGGTTCCGCAGCCCAGAATGATTGTGAACAAGAACGCGGAATATGGCGCGCATCGTCAAAGTCGTAAAAAGCAAAATCACTCCGCTGAGCGCCAAAAAAGCCCGGGAGAGATCCCTGTACAAATGGAAAAAGAACAGTAGTCCAAGGAGCATGGCATAAGTGACCGCGCAGGCTGGAAAGGCTGCCCTGATTCCCGTGCGTTCCCGAAAAAGGTCTTGCATGCCTGAAACCCGATAGTATTCGCAAACAATTGCCCAAACCACCGTTGTGAACAGCAGGAGATTGAAATAACTGTATTGGTCGATTCCGGTGTTGGAGTGCCCCAAGATGCGCGCGATGTACTTGGCGGCCGCAAATGAGAAGAAAGGCAGCGCGTAGGCGGCAATTCTCAAATAGAAGTGGTAATAATTTACAAATCGTCTCACGGCTTATACTTGCCTTAAAAGGCTTTCCGTTGGCCTATAAAAGAACGGCTCATTTTCCAAGCAGATTCCATGGTTTTCACTCAGGTACTTTGGAGCGCTCGCTCACCGCGCGAGTCTGTTTTGACAGGATGTCGGGAAACAGCACTCGTATGACTCGCGCTCTTGCTTTTGCTGCCGCTCATGACCTCGAAATGAGCCTGGCGCGGCGTGGAATTCCAGGTGAGTCTCTGCTCTCCTCTGACGTATCGGAGCAGTCCCAGGAGCATGGCGAGATTCATGGAACAGAAGTGCAATGGTGCGGAGAAGAGACGTACCGGTTTCCCCAATTTCTTGAAGAAATACCCGAGGGCGGCACTAAGATAAAATGCGCTCTGTGCAGCTAGCAAGATCACAAAAGTGCGGTTTCCAGTCATCAGCGCACTGCAAACAAATCCAATCAGAAGCAGCAACGGAGCGAGCCAACGAAGGACTCTATGAGAAAAGAAGCAGAACGCCAGCATGCCTTTTAGTGGATTGAGACAATGCAAGTTGGCAAACAGCGTCTGGTAGTTGCCGGCGCCGATCCTGACCCTTCGCGCGAACTGCGCGGAAAGCGTTGGAGCCACTTCCTCCACGGCCACCGCCTCCGGATCATATATGACGCGATAGCCCTTTAAGCGGATTTCGAGCGGAATTTGAAAATCTTCGATGATTGTTTGCTTTTGCGGCCGGAAAAGCGAGCGGCGGACCGCTAATACGCTTCCGTTGCCTCCAAGCGTGCAGTTCAATCGACTTTCCAAAAGTTTTAGGGCCGACTCGTAACGCCAATAGAGGGTTTCGGCGGCCGGGTCCGACCCCGGAGAAGCCACCCGATTCTCCTCTCCACTAACAGCGCCGACGTTCGGGTCCGCGAAGTGGCGAACCAGGTTACGAATACAATTAGGTTCGAGTCTTGTGTTCGCGTCTGTGGTCACCAAGATTTCAGCCGAAGTTTGTTGCGCAAGAGAGGTCAGCACTGCCAACTTCCCTCGACGATCCTTGAAGTGAGTCACGCGGAGCTGATCGAATGTCATCTGACTCAAGAGATCGGCAGTCGAATCCGAGGGTGCGTCAAGCCCGATCAGGAACTCCAGGTGATCGCCTGGATAGTCAGTTTCCAGCGTATTCTTCACCTTTGATTGAATTACAGCTTCCTCGTTGTGTGCAGACATCAGAATGGCGACTCGGGGAACGTACTGGGTTGGTGGCATACAACGCCGTCCCCCCCGTTGAAACAGGAACAACAGGTCTGACTTTGCCTGGAATAGCACCGAGAGCATATTATTCGCCCCAGTTCATGTCAGAAGTCTGTAAACCCGGGATCAAGGATTGTGCCAGCGAGCCGGGGGGCGGTTGCATGGTCCCCGCGATGTGCTGAACACTGACGGCAATTGCAACTGGGTAGTAGAGGTAATATTCGTAACCCATGTGGGCGAAGAATGCGCCAAAAACGAATGACAGCAGACTGACTAACGTTGCGCGTGCCATGAGTTTGAGATCCAAGCTTTCCGGGCCGTTGAGGGTCGCCTTACCCAGCGCCCTCATGCTGCGGATGGCAGTCCAAAGAAGGGAAACGAAAAGCACGAGAGCCGGAATTCCAGCTTCAGAAGAGATTTGGGTAAATGTGTTATGAGCGCCGAGCCAAGCGTCAGGCCGGCCAAGCTCCGTACCGTTGGCAGCCTGGAAGTTTCCGAGGCCCAGACCAAGAAGAGGGTTCTCGAGAGTGTAATGAATCGACCGCTCTAAGACATTCAAACGATCTTCTTCGGATCCGACCGCGGATGCAGCAACCATATTCTGCGAACTTTCTGAGGATGACCACACCGTCGCGATCCTTTCCCAAAACACTCCAGGCGCCAGGCTAACGGCCACTAATGCGGTGAGCACCATGCCAAGGCCCATGAGTTTTCCTCGCGAAGTGCCTCGAAGGACAACCAGGCATGTTAGGGCTATCGAGAAGAGTACGTTCAGTGTGCCGCTGCGTGATGCGGTTAACACTAACATCCACATCAGAAATAGAACGGCAGAAATGAGCAAGCTGGTTTTGAGAAAGCCCGGCTGGGCAATGTAGATGGCCGCGATATAGGGAATCGTGAGCGCCGCAGCGAGACCGAGGAAGTTCCATCCCAGGATCCCTAAATTGACTCCCAGCAGGCGTTGGCCCACCCAGATAACTTGGGAGGATTGCAAGACGGAGTAAGCGCAAACGAAAAGCTCACTGAGAATAATGGCCCAAAGAACCTTGCGAATTCGGTCGAGTGTCACCAGTGTTTGCGTAAGCAGGAAGAACACAATGAGTGTTTTAAGCCATACCTGCGTCAGGACTTCAAAGCTTCCACCCCTCCAATAGGCGAACGGCACACCCGCGATAAAACAACCAGTAAGAAGAAGCACGATTCGCAATTCCTGGCTCCGGACGAAAGGAGCGTTTCCTACGAGGAAGGATCCGAGATAGGCCAATCCCGCACAAAGACCAAGAGCAAAAGTGAGGTGGAATTGAGCGATCGCCGGAACAATATCCTCCGGTCTGGCATAAATTGCGACAGTGAAGAAGAGGACTAATACGAAACTTATACGAGCGCTTTGGTTCTCCGCGCGTGATTGGGCGGGACCAAACTCTATGTCCGCCGGGTTGTTGGCATATAGCGTTGCTTCGTTCACGAACTCACCAGCGCAGCATGACGGGGCTTTGTTTCAGCGATCCGATGTTCGTGTCGCGATACGACTCGATCGAGTACTTCTTCAACTTTATCCACTACGGATTCCCAACCGTGATTGTCTACGACCTCTCTTCGCGCAACATTTTCGATTGCGTTCCGGAATGGCGTGTTTTTGAGAAGTTCGACGACTGCCTCGGCAAAATCGCGGGGTTGCCCTGTAATGCGAATCTGTTTGTTATCTTGAAATGGCAGCCCCTCCGCGCCAATCGGTGTGGAGACCACGGCCTTTCCCATGGCCATTGCTTCGGGAATCTTGATGCGTGTCCCACCGCCAATTCGCAAAGGGACTACCACTACTTCAGCTTGCGAAAGATACGGTCGAACATCGGGCACCCATCCGGTGATTTCCACCGCAGGTGTTCTGGCGGCGATTGCCCGCAGTCGTGAGGAAGGGTTTCGCCCAACAACAACGAAACTTGCATTTGGCACTGTGTGCCGGATGAGGGGATAGATGTTCTCCAGGAACCACACAACTCCATCCTCATTGGGATCCCAGTCCATGGAACCCACGAAGGCCAGTCTGCCGGGCTGTGGACGATTTCCGGATGGGCAAAAGAAATCGGTATCCACGCCCGTAGGAAGTGTGGAGACGTGGTTTATTC
>QHYM01000253.1 GCA_003223295.1 Acidobacteriota bacterium
CCTTCCGGTAGACCGGCGATTCTCAGGAAAGGGTCTTGGGCATGCTCTCATTTCCGAAGCCTTCAAAATCGCACTTCGAGTTGCAGACGCTATGGGATGCCGCTGCATCATTACGGATGCATATCGGGACCGGGTCGATTGGTATGCGCGCTATGGTTTCATCGCCCTGGAGGGTACCGCCGAGAGCGGTCCCCAAAGAATGTTTCTCGACATAAGAACAGTCCGTATGGCACTGAAGGGCTCGCAGTAGGCTTATCCTTGCTCGACGCAATGCGGCTACCTTACTTATCTTGTAACTATTTCGAGCGCAATGCGGCATGCGTGCGTTACCCTTGCGTGTCAACCGGAGATCAAGTTTCTCACTACGAAGAGTCTTGGATGGCATGGCCACTCCTTCACTTTCTAGACTACTCGGCCTGCCCGACATGTCCAGACAGTCACGAACTTGAGGCGGACTCGCGTTCCTGCAAAGCCTGGCGTTGCGCCGGCGTCGCAATCTTGCGCGCAACTGCGAACATCTTTATGCGCCCGTGCTTGTAGTGACGTTTGAGGACTGTGGTAATCCTCTGGGCGTACTCGGAGGGGCCGGCCGTTGCGGAAAGGACCTTGAACCAGGCCGGCAACACGTTCTCCCAGTCCACTCCGACTTCCCATGAGCCGCCTTCGTCAGCGAAGAACAGGATGTCATCGGTGCCTTCGTCGATCTTGCTCAACAGACTAAAGATAATCTCGAAGGCTTGGCATACCGTCGCCGGATCTTCCTTCTTCGAATGAGCCACGCATCGCTCAAGAAGGCGACAGCAGTCGGCAATCCAAGCGAGCGTGCCGCTGGACTTTTCCGTGTAGTTCTTAGAATTGACGGAGAAAGGCTGGTAATACTTGCCAGTCAGGCTCCCGCTTGACGCGATATCCTAAAACTGGGATAATTACATGACGAGACCGAAGAGCGTCCCCGGCGAGAAACCACTGTTGTGGACCGGATCCAGCAAGGATGACCTGTTGACTTTCCCGGAGGCAGTGATCGATGAAATTGGAACCGCTCTCAGCGTTGCGCAGTTTGGTGGCAAGCACCCAAGCGCGAAACCTTGGCGAGGGGAAGGACCAGGGGTCTTCGAAGTAGTCGAGGACCATCGCGGAGATACCTATCGAGCGGTGTACACGGTCAAATTCGAGAACGCCATCTACGTACTTCATGCCTTCCAAAAGGAGTCAACGAGCGGGAGAAAGACCGCACGGAAAGATGCCGAGCTGATTGGTAGACGGCTTAATGATGCTAGGGCCGACTATGAGGTGCGATATGCAAAAGGGAAGAGTTAAGCATGAGGTGATTTCAAGTTCCGGCAATGTCTTCGCCGATCTTGGTGTTACCAACGCGGAAGAGAAACAGACGAAGGTTCGACTCGCGGTCGCGATCAACCAGATAATTCATGGTCGGAAACTCTCGCAAATGGCAGCGGCACGCCGACTGAATGTGAATCAACCCAAAGTGTCTGCGTTGTCCAATTACCAGCTGGACGGTTTTTCTGTCGAACGACTAATGAATTTTCTCACCGCCCTGGATCGTGACGTGGATATCATAATCCGCCGCGCGCCAAGATCGCGAAAAGGCGGTCGTATCCTAGTGACGGCTGCTTAGGCAAGGCGTTGTACCTTATCTCCAAGACCAGTGCAGTTCGTCATTTGGATCAAATAGGCATCGGAGCGGCCACCATCGGGTCTTGGCTCCGACTAGTACGGAGACGAGGATCCGCGGCGACTGCGATTCTCATATATAGGGACCGGCGCAAGCTAGGCCTGGGGCGAGATTGCCCGAAATAGGAAGCTCGATTCGTGCAAGTGCATGAAAACAATCGTGGAAACGTCGGGAATCTTGGGCGACCGCGCCGTGACAGTGTAGGATTCTAACCAATGACGGGGCAGCGTTCTAACCAACTGAACTACGTCCCCAACCGTGGAATCAACAACTTACCGTAAAGCCTTAAGAAATAAGGCTGTTGCAAGTTTTGCATACAGCGCACGTTTCGCTTGCGGTGCATACGGTAGCAGCTGTCCCTGCCAAAACCGCCAATAGACCGCTAATAAAAACTTGGGCGCTCATGCGGAATTCATACTAACACAGATACACGCGATGGGCGAAGGAAGCATTCCGGCGCAGGGCTCGACGGATCGAAGCAGTGGATTTGCAGTCGAAACTACTCTCTCACTCATCGGGATAATCTGCGCGCTTGCTGGACAAAAGTTTGCGTCCCCACGGAATACGTTTTAGGAGACTACAACGGTCTTGTAACCGTTGTCCGACAACGATAGGACTGCTCACCGCTGCTGCTTACGACGTCTCAGTAGTAACTCTGTTTCGACATGCTGACATTAGGCCGGCACCGAGTGTGAGCAACGAGCAAAGGTTTTGGAAGCCCTTAGCCGGAGCCGCACTAGTCCCTAACCATCTCCCCTTGCTTACCGAGGGCAGAGGTGCTAGTCTCGGTTACCGAGGACATAAAGATGAGCAAACCTTCGGATCTCGTGCAGGGCACGTTGGACATGTTGCTGCTGAAATTTCTGGCGCTTGAGCCGATGAATGGCTTCGCGGTAAGCCAGCGGCTGAAGCAAGTGTCTGGCGACGTGTTGCAGGTGAGTGACGGATCGCTCTACCCGGCCTTGCACAAGTTGGAACAAGAGGGCTGGATTACAGCCGAGTGGAAAACATCCGAGTATGGCCGGCGGGCGAAATATTATTCGCTCACACGACTGGGGCGGCGACAGCTTGAAAAAGAAGCAGATAACTGGGGCAGGCTTTCGAGCGCCATCTCGCGGGTTATTAAGCTGAAAGAGGCGTAAGTCGTCGCGCGGCGCGAAACGGAGGTTGGATATGCGACCGGAGCATTGGCTGTTCACGATTCCCCTGCGGCTGCGGTCGTTGTTTCGCTGGGCGCAGGCGGACCAGGAATTGGACGAGGAGCTGCGCGACCACCTCGAACGAAAAACCCAGGAATACGTCGCGCAAGGGATGACGGAAGAAGAGGCACACCGCCGTGCGCGACTCGACCTGGATGGTATCGAGCAGACCAAAGAGAGATGCCGCGACGTGCGACGCGTAAATTGGATTCAGGACCTGATTCAGGATTTGCACTATGGCGTTCGCACCCTGCGCAAATCCCCTGGGTTCACTGCCGTTGCTATTCTCATCCTTGCCCTCGGCATCGGAGCCAACACGGCTGTTTTCAGCGTCGTGAACGCAGTACTTCTCAAGCCTCTGGCGTACCGTGATCCAGATCGAATAGTGGCTCTCTCCAATTTTTCGCCGACCGAGACAGCCACCGCGCTCCCGGAGCCAGTCTCAATCCCTGATGTTCAGGACTGGCACGACCAAAGTTCTTCCTTCGAGGCGATGGCCTACTACTCGTCACGCGAATCCGCTGTGGTATCTGGCTCCACGGCAGAATATGCACGAGTCACCAGAGTCAGTCCCGAGTTCTTGCGCATTTTTGCCGTTGGGCCTGTTTTAGGTCGTCTCTTTACCGCGGAAGAAATGAAACCAGGCGCACCTGGAGTCGTGCTAACGAGCTATGCATATTGGCAGAGCCATTTTGGCGGCGACGCCAGTGCGTTGGGCCAGACAATTCGCGTCTCTGGACCGCAGCCGATTGTCGGCGTGCTGCCACCGGGATTCGGTTTTCCGAACAAGACGGACCTATGGATTCCGCTGATTAGCGATTCACCACCGCGCGGTTGGCATAGCTTCCTTGCAATCGCGCGGCTCAAGACGGACGTCTCTCTTGAACGAGCGCAAACCGAAATCACCTTAATTGCCCAGCATCTCGAGCGGCAGTATCCCCAGACCAACAAGGGCCGGACCGTCGCCGTGAGGCGGCTACGGGATGACATGGTAGGTGACGTTCGCCCCACGCTCTATCTCTTGTTGGGGGCCGTGAGCGTGGTGCTGTTGATCGCGTGCGCAAATACAGCGACGCTGCTGCTCGCCAAGGCGACGGCGCGGACTCGCGAGGTCGCAGTTCGCGCGGCTCTGGGAGCGAGCCGACATCGCGTAGTAAGGCAACTGATAACCGAAAGCTTGCTGCTCGCGTTCGTCGCGGGTGCCTCGGGGCTCCTGCTCGCCTATGGTGGATCGAAGGTGCTGGTTGCGCTGGCGCCTGCCGACGTGCCGCGGCTTGCCGATAGCGTCGTAGATCGCTGGGTACTCGCATTCGCCTTTGTCATTTCGATGATCACCAGCCTGCTATTCGGTTTGGCACCTGCCTTCTACGCGGCAAGAGTCGACTTGATCGATGCGCTGAAGCTGGCAGGAACGCGGGCCGTCATGGGCGGCGGAATGATACGCATGCGTGGAGTGCTTGTCGTAGCTGAGATCGCGCTCGCCGTGGTGCTGGTTTCCGGAGCAGGCCTACTGATCAAGAGCTTTGTGGCCCTGCACAATGTGGCGTTGGGTTTTCGACCTGAAAACGTGCTGGTCATGCGGGCGACTGTCCCTGGCCCTCTGGAGGAGTCGATCCTGCGCGCCCGCCAATTTTTCGGAGGAATGCTCTCTGAAATTGCCAAGCTCCCTGGCGTGCTGGCAACTGGCGCAACGATGGCGCCGCCTGGCAATGTCGAATCGACAGGATTCTATTTCCTCGACCACATGGCGGCGCAGCCCGATCCAAATGCCCCTGCCGTGATCCTGAACATCGTTACACCTGGCACATTCGCTGCACTAGGAATTCCCGTGAAGAACGGACGCGGTTTCGACGACAGCGACACGTTCAACCGGCCTTTCGTTGCCGTCGTGAATGAGGCCCTGGTTCGACAATCGTTCCCCAATCAGAACCCAGTTGGCAGGACAATCTTTTGTCCCTTCGATTCCGACAAGGGGATGACGATTATCGGCGTAGTCGGTGACGTGCGGCAACGTGGCCCGGCGCGGGAGCCGATGCCGGAGTGTTACATGACGTATGGCCAGCACGCATTTAACGGAGCGACCCTGAGTGTTGTCGTGCGGACCGCCGGCGATCCCAACACGCTTGCGGACACCGTGCAGCGGCTGGCGCGTGAGAGATCGCCGGATGTCCCGATGAAGTTCACTACGATGGAAGCCCTGCTCTCAGACAATGTTGCTGTGCCCCGATTTCGCACTTTGCTGGTTGGGGTTTTTGCGGGCTTGGCGTTGTGCCTTGCCATGGCTGGCGTCTATGGCGTAATGGCGTACACGGTAGGACAACGATCAAACGAGTTCGGTCTGCGAATAGCACTGGGCGCAAGCACGGGCTCCGTCGTGCGGCTTGTCTTGGGGCACGGGTTGGCCCTCGCTTGCATCGGCCTGGCTCTAGGATTGGCAGCCTCAATTGCGGGCACACGGTTGCTCAAATCCATGCTGTTTGAGGTTCAGCCGAACGATCCGGCCACGTTTGTAGCTGTAGGGATTCTACTGACGCTCGTCGCGCTTCTGTCCTGCTACATCCCGGCCCGGCGCGCGACGCGCGTCGATCCCATGGTCGCCTTGAGGTACGAGTAAAGGAGGGTCGGAGAATGCGACCGGAGCATTGGCTGTTCACGATTCCCCTGCGGCTGCGGTCGTTGTTTCGCTGGGCGCAGGCGGACCAGGAATTAAACGACGAGCTGCGCGACCATCTCGAACGAAAAACCGAGGAATACGTCGCGCAAGGGATGACGCAAGAAGAGGGACATCGTCGCGCGCGGCTCGACCTGGGCGGCATCGAGCAGACCAAAGAGAAATGTCGCGATGCACGACGTGTAAATTGGATTCAGGATTTCGTTCAGGATCTGCGCTTTGGTCTACGCATGCTGCGCAAGTCTCCTGGCTTTGCAGGTGTCGCGCTTCTCACGCTCTCCCTGGGTATCGGGTTCAACACGGCCATATTCACTCTGTTTAATGCACTGACTCGGCCGCTCAACGTCCCCGAACCTGATCGGGTTGTTCGAATTTTTTCCGGGCGGTTAGGCGCTGCCTATGAAATGTCTTATCCGAACTATGTAGACTTGCGTCGGTCTGCGCAATCGTTTTCCGAATTGGCCGTCTATTCCTTTCCACAACCGATGAGTTTCGGATTGGTGGGCCGGGAAAGCACTGCCGCGGGCGCGCGCGTGTGGGGCACTGTTGCCTCCGGTAATTATTTCACCACCCTTGGTGTTACTCCCGCAGTTGGTCGTACCTTTGCGCCTGATGAAGATCAAATCCCGGGTTCGCTGCCAGTGATTGTTATCAGTCATCGTCTTTGGACAGAGAAGTTTAACGGAGACCCCCGTGTAATCGGCCTCACAGTCAAACTCAACGGTTATCCATTTCAGGTGATCGGCGTCGCACCAGACCGTATGCTTCGTGCAGGTCTATTGCTCTCGAACGATCTCTGGGTTCCGATGATGATGGAGGGTGAAGCTATGCCCGGGCAAAGCTTCAAACTCACGAGTCGGAATGAGACGTTTTTGAACGTCATCGGCCGATTACGGCCAGGCGTCACTCTGTCGCAAGCGCGTGCCGAAGCGACCACTTTGGCTAATCGTATGGAGCGTGAATATCCTAAGGAGAATCATCAGTTCGGGCTATCGGTATTGACCGAACGCGAAGGGAGAACTCCCTTTCTTCCAGGTGTGGAGCAATTCGGATGGATACTTTTCGCTCTCGTTGGCTTGGTCTTACTGATTGCTTGCGCCAACGTTGCAGGTCTGATGCTGGTCAGAGCCTTGGCACGGCGCAAGGAACTTGGCATTCGGATGTCTCTGGGCGCTGGCCGATGGCGGCTTGTTCGGCAGCTTATAACTGAGGGCGTGATCGTGTCCCTGTGCGGCGGCTTGCTTGGATTGGGTGTTGCGGCCCTTGCCACAGACACCTTGTTGAAGTTCACTCCTCCCTTGCCGCTCGAAATTTCACTCGACGCGAGTCTTGATCATCGCGTGTTGTTATTTACCTTGGGAGCCTCGCTGGCTACAGGACTCTTGTTCAGCATGCTTCCAGCATTCCGTTCGACGAAGGTCGATCTCACCGGAACATTGAAGGCGGGGGATGTTGGATTTGGCGGCCGTAGCCGCCTGCTGGCGCGCGATGCATTGGTCGTTGGGCAGATAGCAGTCTCGCTCTTGTTGTTGATCATGGCGGGCCTCTTTGTCCGGTCTCTTGGAAAAGCTCAGCAAATCAATTTGGGCTTTGATCCGACGAACCGGTTGCTGGCTTCGGCAGACACCTTCCTCGCTCGCTACTCCGACGAGCAGAGTCGAGAATTCGATAAGCGGCTTCTTGAAGAGGTCAGGTCCATGCCAGGAGTCATCGATGTCAGTTCCACCGCTTTCGCGCCACTCAGTGGAGGATATTTGGGCGACGGCCACGTCTATATTGAGGGCGAAACTCCCGTCCCCGATTACGAGCGGCCCAAAGTTTATTACGACAGAGTAGGTGCTAGTTTCTTTCGGACGATGGGAACTCCGCTTCAGGCAGGACGCGACTTCACAGAGAACGATGTCTATAGCTCGACGCCTGTTGCGGTTGTAAACCAAATGTTCGCTGACAGCTTCTGGCCGGGACAAAATCCTATCGGCAAGCACATAAAACTGAATTCTACTGATACCCCTTGGATCGAGGTAGTTGGGCTCGTTCCCACTGGCAAGTACCTCAGCCTCGGCGAATCGCCGCAACGACACCTCTTTCTCACAGACCACTCTTCAGGCCTGATTATCCACACGTCGGGCGACCCGCACCAATACATACAGTCGATTCGCTCCGTAGTGCAAAGATTGGACCCTAACCTTGCAGTTGCCAACGTGGAGACGATGAATGAACATCTCGGTTTTGCCTTCTATCCAGCCCGTATGAGTGCATCCCTTCTTGGTCTTTTCAGCATGCTTGGTCTTTCGCTCGCGACGTTAGGGCTCTATGGCCTGCTCGCTTTCGTTGTCCGCCGGAGGACTCACGAAGTTGGTATCCGTATAGCTCTGGGCGCAAGCAAGGGCGACGTCTTGTCTGTGGTGATGGGTCAAGGACTCTTACTTGTGGCCTTAGGAATGGCACTTGGACTAGGCGCGGCATACGCTGCTTCGCATGTAGTCGGCAGCTTCCTCTATGGGATAGGGGGACGCGACTTCTTTACCTTCGCCGAAGCCTCTCTGCTATTGGCTGCCGTGGCGCTCCTTGCAATGTACGTACCAGCTCGCCGGGCGACAAGAGTCGATCTCATGGTCGCTTTGAGGTACGAGTAAAAGAGGATCGGGGAATGCGACCGGAGCATTGGCTGTTCACGATTCCCCTGCGGTTACGGTCGTTGTTTCGTTGGACGCAGGTGGACCAGGAATTGGGTGAAGAGCTGCGCGCCCACCTCGAACGAGCAACAGAGGAATACGTCGCAAAAGCGATGGCACCCGAGGAAGCGCGGCGGCGGGCGCGGTTAGAACTGGGTGGCATGGAGAAGGTAAAGGAGGAGTGCCGCGAGGCGCGCAAAGTAAACTGGACAGGATTTGCGCTATCGACTCGCAGCAGAGAATGAGCGAGCGGCTCTAGGGTCACTGTGCGAGGCGGAAGCTGCCGCCATAGGTCCTGTCGATTTGCTGCGGAAGCGTGGGGTCCGCGTCGTGTGGCGCAGGCTCCCTGCCGCAACAAACCGCGACTTCCTCATCTATTACCGGGACAGACGGCGAACAATTCCCCTGATTGCACGTTTGAGTGATTCGGTTACGGTCCGCCCGGGACCGTCATTCAAACCATCGAACCAATGATTCGGACGCAAATCGCACGTAATTCAAAGCTCTACAAGTCAATCACTTGCAATGATTTCAGTGCCGACACCGTCCGCTCAACGCCCAATCAGTTCACAAGCCGCGCAGCGTAGCCGCAAGTTCGACGTTGATTGGTCAGCGCGCTTGCTCTAGAGTTGGATGGGACGAGTCATGGACGCAATGCACCGCGCCAAGGCGATGGGCCTCGACGAAACTCACGATCCGCCAGGAGCCGACGACGGGCGCAAGCCAATCGCCCACCGCGCGCGATCAAACGTGCGAGGGCTCTTCTGCGCGATACTTTGCGCCGTGGCCTGCGGGTGCGGAGGCGGAGGAGGCAGCAGCAGCGGCAATCCCCCGCCACCGACCAGCGCGACACTTCTCGCCGTCACGAATGCGACGACCGGGACCATCGACGTCCTCACGATCGAAACAAAGACCGGCACTCCGACGCCGATCGCCGGCAATCCTTTGCCGGATGGGCCGACGCCGTCAGCCGTTGCGATTGATCCCCAGAAACGCTTTCTGTACGTGACTTCCACCTCGGGCGAGGTCAGAGGGTACCTAATCGACCCATCGACCTCGAACCTGACTGCAGTCACCGGGAGCCCGTTTTCGACCAGCGCCCAGTCCGTCGCGATCGCCATCGATCCCAGGGGACAATTTGTGCTGACGGCTAACGGCAGCGCGAACACCGTGTCGGTATTCAAGATTGGCTCGACCGGCGCCCTTACTGAAGTGGCGGGGAGTCCCTTTGCCGCTGGAGCGGATCCCAGCGCGCTCGTCGTTGCCGCGGGTAAGTACGTATACGCGGCGAATACGGCCGGTCACAGCGTGTCCGCCTACAGCATGGACACAACGAGCGGCGCTCTTACGCCCGTGGCGGGCAGTCCGTTTCCCACCGGAGGGTCGCCGAACGGCTTGGTCGTTGATCAGGCCGAAGCGCATGTCTACGCGACCGAATCGCAACCGAACGAATTGTCCGGCTTCTCGATCGATGCCAGTACTGGCGCGCTAACGGCTATCCCCGGCAGCCCGTTCGCGGCCAGCTACGCGATCCGGTCGCCAGTCATAGATGCGGAAGGCAAGCGCCTGCATGTTGCGAACGGCACCGACGTAGACTGCTTCCTGGTCGACGCCAGCTCGGCCGCCCTGACGGAAATTGGACTGTCCTTCACGAACGGACGAGCCATTGCCCTGGCGCTCGATGGTCCAGACAACTTCCTATATGTGCTGGACAATGTCGACAACCAGATCGAGGTGTTTTCGATCGATCCGACCGGCGGCTCGCTGGCGCTTATCGCCGGAAGCCCCTTCGCGCTGTTTCCGGGCGCAAGCAACCAAAATCTTGGGCCAAACGCGATCGCCGTCCAGCACTGAAGGCAACGAGCGGCAATTTGCCAAGTGCGTTGCGACCCGTGGTCTACAGCGTTGCGATACTTCTGAACGGCGATGCCAACACCCATCCACTCAGACATTTCGAGATTTTCGAGAGGCACAGTAGCTCAAAAGAAAAAGGTAATCCATGCAAAACAGGCCGCAAAGCACCCGGCGGAACGAAATAATCCGGTAGAAGAAGGCGCGATGTATCGTGCCACTCAAGCCGCTGCGTCCTCTGGGCGAGAACTCATACGGCAAAGCCCCGACCCGCTGAGCAACGGATCGGGGCTTTGCCGGTTTTATTGAGCGCCCCCAAGCAGAGGGTGAGGCCAAGGGAATGGCTAGCGTCTAAAATGGCTAGGGCTTAAGGTTGGACTGGCGGGAGGGTGTTGGAGCCGGAAGTGTTCAGACAAGGCGGATGACCGAAACCGCCGGCGCTGATCCCCGTGCCGCCATAGGGATTGGGTGTGATGTCGAAGATGATGTTGTCGGGATGCGCGGGATCGCCGGAAACACCGCCAACGAGGGGCAAAGAACTAGTGGCGGCCATGTGATCGAGCGCGAGAGCGTTACGCACGCGCCAGGCGATATTGTGGTCGGCGCAGGAGGTGTCGCCGCTGACGCCGACGCCACCAACAAGAATGTGACCGGTGGCGTAGAGAGCCAGTCCTCCACCGAACACGTTAACGCCGCCAATCTTGTGCCCCACCATCGGGTCGGAAGGCGTACCGTAACTGGACGACGGCGCCGCGTAGGCCACATCGGTGTCAACCGGATTGCTGTGCTGTAGTCCATACAAGCTTCCGCCGGGCTGCACCGCCGAATATAGATTGGCGGTCGAGAGCGCCAAACCCGCAGCCTGGCCGGAGCCGTTGCTGCTCGACGAGCCGTCCAGACTGAAGGCATTGGCAGTGTTGGCTTTCTGCGCGGAGATGACCCGGCTGCCGGGCCACTGCGCGCCGCGGTTCACGCCGGAGAAAGCCACAGCGCAGACGACGCCGTCGCGATTCACGAGGGTCGCCCACATCTGGTTGTTCAAGCCGCTGGTTTCCGCAGCGGTGGCTGTGGCGATCGCGGCCTTCAACGCGGAAAAGCCGGGCAGGTTGGAGCACGCGCCCGAGTCTTGGTTATTCTGCGGAGAGCCAGCGATGGCCGTCCGCACAGGTGAAAGGTGGAGCAGCAGCGCTACCGTGAAGGTTGCCACAGCCATTACGAATACAACTCTCTTTGCATTCATGTTTTTCTCCTAGTTTCTTTTTGTTTTTCTTGCCGGGAGGTCGAGGGTTATTTGTGTGTGGCTGGCGGTTCAGTGAACGATGTCTTGGGAGAGAGGGCAGGGGACTCTTCGGAAGAGACACAGCGCGGGCGCGTGAGAAATTACGCCGCAGAGGAATCGCATGTCAAGGTTCAGTACTGCGAAAACTTGCGCCCGGTGGGAGAGAACGAAAAGGAAAGTAAGGATAATTTAGGCCGCTCCGCAGGCTTGATGAATTAACGAAACAGAGAGAACGCAGGGAAAACAGATGGCAAGAGAGATTGGTCTCCGGAACAGGATAGTAAGGACGCGCGTTTCTTTGATTGCGTCTCAGCAGGCAAGGCAGTTAATCGGAATTTCCATTTTGGACTCCGACGGCGCTCCGCAGCATACATCTGACCGGCACTGAATGCAACTGTCAGCCGCGTTAGCCTAATCGGCCTAATCGGCGGGCGCTATCTTAATAAGTAGAGGTCTGCAGCTACAACCGTTTAGGACACCGTTTAGGAAACGTTGCGGATCCGTCGGAAACAATGTGGGCCCTGCAACGGTCTTGAAAACCATTGTCTTGAAACTCAGAGGGAATCTAGCGGACCCTTCGGTTTTTACCCGAAGGGCTTCTGAAGTGAAGCCTTACTTGAGACAAATCGGCGTTGTTACACCTGAAGCTATCTACCGCCCCGACCTCAATTACCGACCACCCGGCAGGTGGCCAGACCAGTCAATACAAGCGCGTTTTTCGCGGCTAATGGACACCGATACTTCCTTCCAACGATTGCCGTCTCAAGGGCACATCTACGGATAGCGTTATACGGCCAACTGGACGTCGCCGATAGGCGCGCCTGTGCGCCGATGGCGCTGTCGAAGGCGAAATAGAAGTCACCCAGAACCGACTGCGGGATCGTTTTGCATTGGAGCCAGTTGGCTCGACTCGGCCGAATCCCCATCTTCTCCAAAGACTACGTGCGAAACAGGGCCTCTGGTCTTGCTTCGCGATTAGCGTTAGACCAAGCGAGCGCCAGAATGACTACAAACACCAGCGCGTTCGCGGGAATATACAAATTGAAATCCGCCAGGCTGTGCAGCAAGATCGCGGCTATGCTCCCAAGGCAGGCGAAAGAGATTGCTCGGTCATACTCATCGCCACTTTTCCGGCAACTCCGGACCGTCAGCCCTAAGATCCAGAAAATCGCGCCAAATACGAGAAGGCCGCCCGGTAGGCCAAGCTCAGTCGCAACCTCCAGGTAATCGCAGTGGGCGTGGTCCACGAGATTGTTAACGAAAGCAGTTTGCACAGAAGGATACACCACAACGAAAGAGCCAAATCCGCTTCCGAGAACGGGGTGACGGCGAATCAAGTGCAATGTATCGCGCCAGATGGAAAGGCGATCCTGTCCCGGGTGATTGGATTGCTGGCCGAGAGTCTCAAAGCGGCCAATCACGGGGTCGGTTCCAATCCAAAGGGCGAGACCAACAATCCCGAGAAGAAACAGGGCGGCAACCGCGATGCGCATTCTCGGTGATAGTGACGAAGTCCCTCCCAACGCCAGTATCACAAGGAGTGAAACGAGAGCGGAGATGATCCCCATACGCGAACGCGAGAAAAACAGCGCCGCAAAGAGCACCGCCGCTAAGAAAACCCAGAACACCAAATAGGGGAATTCTGCGCTGGACAATATTGCTTTTGCATTGTCTTCCTTTAGTGTCCTTCGGCGCAAAGTCCAAACTTGCTGCAAGGCGAAGACGGCGGCAAAGGGCAGAATCATTTCCAGGAAACCCGCGAAGTGGTTGCGGTTAATATAAGTCCCCGTTGCTTCTTGAAGGTAGAATTTCTTGACGTAGGTGAAGATCTGTTGCCAGCCGGTCAAGTATTGAATCAGGCCGTAGAAAGCTTCGAACACTCCTATCGCCAGCAGAGTGAAGACGAGTCGTTTTCTGGCTTTTTGCTCCTCGCACAAAACGAGAACGAGATAGAACGCAGTTACATAGGTCACCAGCAAGAGCAGGTGTGTAACTGTCTCATAAGGAGTGGCGCTGATGGTGAAGTAGGAGCGACCAGGCGGATCAGGGAGAGAGATTCCGAAGGCAGGAGCCAAGAACCTGGGCAGCGGAGTCATTTGAGAGAGAACCAGGGCAATCAAAAGAAAAGGAACAATGATGGGAAAGCGCGTTGACGTGGCCGCGGAGCCCTGGGCAGACACAAGTTGGAGAATCCCCAGAAAGAGCACAATCCCTTGCGTCACAGAGAAGAACTGCGGAGCGGTTCCTCCGAACGCAAGAACGGCCAAAGTAACGGCCAGGAGAAAGCCCGCTTCAACAACGCGGCGCATCGATTCGCTCGCGACACGGGTTCGCACGCCCGTTATTTGGAAAGTGTGCCCCAAGAATCGGCCGTGTCAGAAATTATCTCTGAGTGCGAATTGCCATTCGAACCGTAAATTCCCAAGCCGTAATAGCCCTTGGTGTGAAGAGTAACGCTGTTGAGCACGACGCCAATGAGATTCGCCCCGGCGCTCCGGATGCCGGCCTGAGACTGCATGACTTGGTCGCGAGGTGTGGCCCCGCTCTTAACCACCATAAGTACGCCGTCCACCAGAGAGGCGACGATGCGGCTGTCGGCAAGGGTGAGAAGCGGGGAAGAATCAAGAATCACGAAGCCGTACTCCGACTTTGCCGAGGTGATGAATGCTCCCATACTCTTCGAAGACAAAAGTTCAGCAGGATTTGGTGGCACAGGTCCGCAGGGCAGAAGATCGAGCCCGGGCGATCCTGAGGGCCGCACTGCCGCACGCCAATCTTGCTGCCCGGTGAGGTAACTGACGATGCCAAGACCTTCGCGAATGCAGAAGAGTCTTTGCAGGGAGGGGAAGCGGAGGTCCGCATCCACGAGTAATACGCGTTGGCCAAGCTGCGCGAGTGAAATCGCCAAATTGGTGGCGATGGTGGTTTTGCCCTCACCGGGCTGCGTGCTCGTAATGAGCAAGGAGCCGGGAGGATGATCGGCGGTAGAGAGCAAAACGGAGGCGCGCAAACTTCGAAAAGCTTCAATCAAGGCGGGTTGCGGCCGTTGACCTTGATCAATGCGATGCCAACGCGCGGCAGGATTGCTTGCGGTCCCATTCTGCCCGGACCTGAGAAGGTTTGTGCGCCCGAGCAGGCTACTAACACTCGGACGATCACCATTTAAATGATGTACCGACGGGATTAGGGCCAAGGCGGATAAACCAAACACCCGCTCCACGTCGTCGGCGCCTTTCAATGTGTCGTCGAGGCGCTCTTGAAGGAAAGCGGTGCTGATTCCAAGCCCGAGTCCCAGCAAGGCGGCAACAGCCAAGTTCAGAGGGATTCGTGGCTTCGCGGGCTTGGCCGGCGGTTCCGCCGAATCCACGATGCGAATATTGCTGGCTTTCAGGCTCGCGGAAACTCCTGCTTCCTTCAACCGTTGAAGCAATCCCTCGTATAACTGTTTGTTGGTTTCCACTTCTCGCTTGAGGATGTTGTATTGAACGGCCTTTTCCGCAATCACGTTTACCTGTTTTTGCTGGCCCTCCAACGCTTCCTTGACCAAGCCCTCGCGGCGCAGTGCGGCGAAATACTCGTTGGTAATCTTGTCTGCCGCGCGCTGGCGCTCCTCTTTCAGCGCGGCTTCCGTTTCATCGATTTGGCTTTGAATCTCCTTCACGCGGGGATATCCCGCATTAAACTTCGTGGATAGTTGGGCAAGCTCCCGCTTTAGTTCGGCCAATCGCTCGCTCAGGTCCTGTATCAGCTTGTTCTCGACGACGCCGGGAAGGGATCCATAGTCGCCGGACTGGACCAGCCGGTACAGGGCTTCCTTCTCGTAGCGTTCGGCTTCCGCCTTGGTCAATTCTTCCTGCAACTGCTGGAGGCGTTCATTGGCAACGTTCTGGCTAGCTCCCTTGTCGGTCTCGAGGAAGACCAAGCCGTTGTGCCGCGCATAATCCTGTAACTGTTCCTCTGACTTTTCCAGCTTGGATTTGACGCCAACCAACTGCTGGGAGAGCCAATCGGCGGCCTTTTGCGTGGCCGCCCAGCGAGCTTCCAGACTCTGGTCGATGTAATCTTCGGCCAGAGTGTTCACAACACGAGCAGAGAGGTCGGCATTATTAGAATCGAACTGCACGGTTACGAGCCTGCTCCGGCTCACTGGTTCGATTGTCAGCCTGTCTTGAAAGCGTTCGAGAACACGCTGATACACATCCCGATTCCGAAGGGGGAGCGCCGGGCCTATCGCCGTCGTTTGCTTCGGGGGCGCGCCGACTGTTCTTCGGAACGACCACCATTTCGGTGAGTTAAATTCGGGTACAGCGTCGAGGTGAAGTTGATCGATGACGCGTCGCGCCAGGCTTTCGCTGGT
>QHYM01000063.1 GCA_003223295.1 Acidobacteriota bacterium
CAGGGGCTTTTCTAGCCACCGAATTGAATGGCCAGCCGCTGACAAAAGATCACGGCGCGCCCATTCGCCTCGTCGTGCCGGGTTGGTACGGCTGCACCTGCATCAAATGGGTAAACGAAATCACCTTGGTGGGAGAAGAGGCGGAAGCCACTTCTCAAATGCAGGAATACGCCGGGAGAACGCTTCAGAAAGGTGTGCCCGCGCTGGCAAAAGAGTTTCAGCCTGCGGTGATCGAACAAGCGGCCATGCCCGTTCGCATCGAGAAATGGAATGTGGTGGGTAAGATTAAATACCGTGTCGTGGGAATCGCTTGGGGAGGCTCCCAGCCCATGAAGGCGCTGCAGATCCGTTTCAATCCTGAAGAAGACTACGTGCCCGTGGACAATTTCCATCAAGTCAAGAATGATCCCTGGACTTTCTGGACGCACGACTGGTCTCCCAAGGCGCCGGGAACTTATGCCATTCGTTTGTCCGTGAAGGAGCCAGTGGTTCAGGCCCGCCGATTGGATTCGGGATACTATGTTCGTAGCGTCGAGATCACAGTAGTTTGAGCTGTCGTGCGTGAGGCCGACAGAATTGCACGCAAGGAGAAAGAGTGCGTCGATTGACCAAGTTCGTGGTTGCCGCTGTCTTCTTAACCGCGGTAGCTCTCCCCGCGCTGTCCGCACCTCAAGCAGGGCATGAGGGACATCAGGCGACTGGCCCTGTGCCGCGTGAAATCCTTGAACGCCCCGCGGTCCTCCGATCAGGAATCGGAACCCTACACGAAAAGGTGACCACCTCCTCCCAGGAGGCACAAGGCTTTTACGATCAAGGATTGGCTTACGTTCATTCTTATGTGTGGATTGAAGCGATTCGGTCTTTTCACCAGGCTTTGCGTTTAGATCCCAATCTCGGCATGGCCTTCCTCGGGTTGACGGATGCCTATATCGGTCTGCAGGACCCTGCAACGGCGCGCGCTGCCTTTCAAAGAGCGGCAGCGCTGGCGCCGAAGCTCAGCAAGCGCGAACAAACGTGGATCACGATTCGCGACCGCGAACTGGATTATCTGGAAAGCAGCGGAGACCCGGACAAATATGTCGCGTACCGGAAATCCATTAACGAAGCGCTGAAGGTCAACCCAAACGACCCCTGGCTGTGGATTCAGCGTGGTTTGGCGGATGAAGGTTCGCCGGTAACGCACGGGCAGGTGGGAGGCGTGGACACGATCGCGTTTTACAGGATCGCCCTTGCACTGGCTCCAGAGAATTTTGCTGCACATCATTACTACGCTCATACTCTCGAGAACCTTGGCAGAACCAAGGAAGCGCTCGACGAGTCAGCCGTCTATTTGCGCATGGCTCCGGCGATTCCCCACGCGCACCACATGCGCGGCCACGAGCTGATGCGTCTGGGGCGCACCGAGGAAGCCATTGCGGAGTTTCTCAAGACAAAATCGTTGGAAGAAGAATACTACCGCACAGAGAATATCCCATCCCGCTACGACTGGCATCATGCCCACAATTTGCATTTGCTGGCCATGAGTTACCAATCGTTGGGGCAAATGAAAGCGGCGGAAGCCGCCTTCCGCGACGCTTTTGCTGTTCCTGCGTATACGGATTTCCTCGAATTCAACCGTAAGGCTTGGCCAGAATTTCTGCTGGCACGAGGCCGCAACGAAGAAGCTCTCCACACCTCACAAGAACTGACGAAAAGCGAGTGGCCCCTGCCGCGGCTCGCAGGTCATACGCTCGCAGGCCAGGCTCTGCTGGCACTCAATCGCGCCAACGAGGCTCAGGAGGAATTAAGCCTCGCCGAGCGGGAAACGGAACACCTTCCATTAAATCTGGTGGCAACCTCGCCGTTCCCGAACACTCTGCGCGCTGAATTCTTGTTCCGCGACAAAAAAACCGAGGAAGGAGAGGCTTTGCTGCAGGACATTGCGAAAATGATTCTAGCTCGACCAGGCCCGGATGCCTGGAGCGCTGCGCGCTTTGAGCTGGAATCCCTGGCGCGAAGCGCCCGCCAAAACGGCGACTGGAACCTATCAGAAACCATCGCGCGAGACATGATTCAGCATGACCCGACTTACGCCGGCGGCTATTTTGCCCTCGGTCTCGCTGCTGATCACGCGGGGCATTCCGTTCAAGCGCGCGAGCAATTTGCGGCCGCTGAGAAGCTGTGGAGCAAGGCCGACAAGGATTTGCCGGAGCTTCGGCTCATTCAGGAAGGAATCTCCGCACGCCGCTGAGAGCACTGGCCCTTTCCGCTTTGCATCCCGTGAGCTACGATGCGTGCGATGACGATCATGCTCCGCTGCCTTCTTTCTTTTCGCGTGCGGCGCACAGCCGCGATAGCCTCTCTCGTTCTCTCTTTTGTAACGCCCGCAGGGGAAGTCCACGTCCGCTATTTGCGCTTCGAAGAGGTCCAGGAAACTCTACAGATCAATGCCGATTCCGGCCTGCCCGGCAGCGAGACGCAAGAGAGTTCGGCTTGGGACGGCTGGATCCGCGCACGCGATGCCGAGGTGCGCGGCCGCATTGACCGCGGCATTGAAGATTCCATCAGCAATTTGATTCTCTATGGCACGTCGTTCACATCTCTTGCCCGAATCGAAAGTGTAGAGCGCGCTGCCTCTGAGTCCGGAGAACTCACTTCCGCCACCTTCGCTCGCATCCACGCCTTGGCGATTGCCCTTCCTTCGGCTGCCAAGAATGAGAGGGTCCTCTTTGTCCGCGACTTTCTGACACGACAGGGAATTACCAAAGATTCGGTAGAGAAGTATTTTACCGAGAACCTGCGCCGGTTCGTCGCCGAACAGGCTGCTTATCAAAAGAAACTCCAGGATGCAGCGACAGACGCCGACCCTTCTGCGGTGTACCTCGCGCGAGGAACGCTTTTCGAGACGCGCGGTCTCTCCGTCGATACTTCGCTGCTGCCCAATTTTGCTCTCGAAGAGACATTGCGCGCGATGCTTACTAAGGGCGCTCTCGCTGCCGGCAGCATGCATCGAATTGCGGTCATCGGGCCGGGGCTCGACTTCACGGACAAACGCGATGGCTACGATTTTTATCCCTTGCAGACGCTGCAGCCCTTCACTGTGCTCGAGGCGGTCGCGCGGCTCGGCCTTGGAAAAGCCGAAGACGTACAAGTTGTTTGCCTGGACCTGAATTCCGCCGTCATCGCCCACGCACAAAAGCTGGCCGAGAGGGGACGTGCGGGTCAATCCTATACCGTGCAGCTTCCGCGTGATCCTCAGGCGGATTGGAGCTCCGAAGCTATCTCCTACTGGAAAACCTTTGGCGAAATTCTGGGATCGCCGGTAAAGCCTTTGGCGATCCCTGCCACTCTGGGTGGAGTCGTGGTTCGCGCCGTGGCGATCCGTCCGCAATACGTAACGAACTTACAGGCTTACAACGCGAACATCGTCGCGCAAACTCTGGACTTCCCACCCGGGCAAGGCTTTGACCTGATTGTCGCTACCAATGTACTTGTCTACTACGATCGCTTTCAACAGGCGCTGACTATGGCCAACATCGCACGCATGCTGAATCACGGTGGCATTTTCCTGGCGAACAACGTTCTTCCCGCGCAGCACACCAGTGACCTCGAATATCTTGGCCGCCGAACTACCGCCTTTACGCCGAGCGGGGCCTACGGTGACGATGTTGTCGTCTATCGCCGAAAGTAACTTTAAGAGGGCTTACATGGTTCGCCTGAGAGGTTTTTCAGTGGGAGCACTGCAACAAGAAGTGATCTCGCCTGCTACCGGTCGGCCGAGCAGACGGTCGCGCACTCCGACGATATTCAGTCCTAATCCGGCCACATGCAGCACCAAACCCGACGCCGCCCACCATATGACTCTCCGGCGTCGGCCCGCGGTCGCTGTCTCTCTTGACTCCAGCCTGGCGTGGCCATCGTGCCACTACACCTCAATCTCGGATCTATGCGCGTAGACTGTGGCCTTCCTCTTATGCGTATGGCGATGGACACTTAGACCTTCCTACTCCTATCGCCGCACGGTACTTACGTTGCGTTTCAGATAAGCGGCAATCTCTTTCCAGGGATCCAGTTTTTCGGTCGCAGGAGATTCGAAGGCTCGGGGGACGACTGTGGCTTCCCTACAGCCATAACTCCGCCTTGATCAGGTAGGAACAGCGATCGGTGGGCAACGCGTCTGAGCCCTTGTCGACTTGTGGCTCGGAGCGCGGGTTGCCATCGGAGCGTCGCAGCTTGACGTCATGCGAATTTAGTATTACATTTGTAAGGAAGTAATGGGAGCTATCATGGAATCTGCGATCACCGTGAAAGGACAAGCGACCATCCCCAGGGCCGTCCGCAAGCATCTGGGGTTGAAACCTGGAGACCGGGTCAAGTTCTTCATGCACCCGGACGGTAGCGTCGTTCTCCTGCCGAAATTGCCCGCGTCGGCTTTGCGAGGCATCGTCAAGTCCCGGCG
>QHYM01000064.1:0-5487 GCA_003223295.1 Acidobacteriota bacterium
TCCTGGGTGAGACGCTCCGCCTCGCGCAATAACTCGGGCTGGTTCTCTTTCAAGGTGAAGGCCCACACCAGACCCAGACGTTCCACTTCTTGGACGAAGGGGGCTTGCAGATACAAAGCGTCCCCCACCAACACGTCCAGGAAGCGGCGGCCCAACTGCCCGACCAGATCTTGGAGCATCGCCTCACCTCTAAAAGCTATAGCGATGGCGTTACGCCGTCAGTCGGCTTTGGATATGACGAAAGCTCGATCTGGGGCGCAACCCTGCTGAATCCTATCGGGCGTCTTACGCACACGGCCATTGCATCTACGGCCTACTCGGCTCAAAGCTACGACTCCGTCGGTCGAACGCTGAACGAGTGGCAGTGGACACCATATAATTGGAACACCAGCGTCTCGGGCTCTTGGCCGGTTGGCTATTCCTATGATCTTGCAGGCGACATGACGTCCTACTCCAACGGTGTGGGTATCGCTTTTACGCAATCCTTCAACACCGCGGGCCGCCCAACGCTCCTCACCAGCAGTCTGGTCGATTCTACACATCCTGCGACCCTCGCCACAGTCGACTCCAGCGTGGGATACTATCCTCACGGAGCGATTCTCAAGATGACCTTCGGCAATGGTTTGACGCAGGCGACGCAGGTGGAACGCCGCTTCCAGCCCTGCCAAATCAACGTCAACTCCAGCGGGTCGCTCTTGGGCGGATGCGGCGTCACACCCCCCAGCGGCACAGTTCAGGACTACCACTATAGTTTTGGAAGTTGGGGCTCCACGAACTCCGGGGACGTCACCAATCTGGTGGCCAGCGGCGCTCACAACTTTAACCGTACCTTCGCGTATGACGCACTGGACCGCCTCTCCACTCTGGATCAATCCAGTGGTAGCGCCACGGGTTGCAGCGCCACGTTCAACCTCTCCTGGACTTATGACGCTTGGGGAAACCGCACCGATCAGACCGTCAACAACGGGACGTGCAACCCCTTCCATGCCACCGTCAACACGAAAAATCAGCTCGTTGACCCCATCAACAACAAGTATCAGTATGACGCTGCCGGGAATATGATCCAAGATGCCAACCACACGTACTTTTATGATGCCGAAAATCGACAGGCCCAAGTCGATGGCACTTTTGGTAATTGCTCGACTGCCGCCGCCTGCTACACGTACGACGCCTATGGCCGTCGCGCGGAGAAAACCACCGGATCGACGAAACTCGATTACATTTACGATCTCG
The DNA here is from genome assembly GCA_003223295.1 of Acidobacteriota bacterium. GTDB lineage: Bacteria > Acidobacteriota > Terriglobia > Acidiferrales > UBA7541 > Acidiferrum. The sequence continues at coordinate 1,234 of QHYM01000064.1, forward strand.
CTGGAAACGCGCTCTCCGAGTGGTGCACCAACTGCGGCGGATATACGGGACCTGCTACCGAATACATCTTCATGTCGGGCAATTTCGTGGCCGAATACAAGAACGCCACTACCTACTTCGGTTCGGCGAACTCAATTCCAGCGACTCCGGCATCACCACCCACAAATTCACCGGCGACGAGCGCGACTCCGAAACCGGCCTCGACCACACCTGGTTTCGCCAATACTCCTCCTCCCTCGGCCGCTGGATGCACCCCGACCCCGCCGGCCTCGTCGCCGTCGATATCACCAATCCCCAATCCTGGAACCGTTACGCGTATGTGCTCGACAACCCGATGAACCTCGTCGACCTCCTAGGCTTGGAAGGATGCGGTGACGACTGGATTACCGATCCGTCTTTGCAGGGTCCTTGCCCCGGTGGAGGGGGTGACATCGGCGGCGGAGGCGGCGCTTTCGGCTTCCCGCCGGGCTTCGGCGGTCCTTGGCCGTGGCCATGGAATTTCTGTGATCGTTACTTGGATCCGTTTTGTGGGCCCGCTGGATGGTGTGACCCCGGCATCGATATGAACTGCGGCCTGAGCCCTGGGACGTTCAGTCTGGACCTCTTCGGTGCTCCTATTAGCGTCGGTGCTCCTATTAGCGATCCCTGTAAAAACGCCACTTTGTCCGCCGCGGGTGTGTCCCCCAAACAGCAGATTGCGACGGCCCAGGGGTTTATTGCTCTTGGGAAAGCCGCCGCGAGTGGAACGACAGATGGTAATTCGGTGGCAAATTTCTTTGGTGGAATGTTCGGCTACTATGAGGCTGTTCATACGGGCGGCCTGAACGATATCAAGAACCTACCGGGGCATAGCCCTCAGAATCGAATTGATGTTAATGCTGGAAATATCAGCTTCGGCATTACCTGCCCATATAGCGCTGGTTTTTGCCAATTTGCTGCCGGACTCGCTCAAACCTTGAGCGGCCGTCCGGACTTTAGTGGAACCCTCCTAACAGGGTTCGATACTCCGTCTGACAATACAATGATCCGCGTTGGGCAAGCCATGAGAGCGGCAGGGTGCCACGAATGAGAACAAGGGGAAAGATCGTAGCGGTTGTTGCAGGCATCGCAGCGATAGCCTTGGCTTTGCTCGGCTACGGATTATTTCACGGATATTTTGACCACGGGCAGTTCGATATTAAGCAGATGGAGTGGTCTCCGTCGAAACAGGTCGCCATGGTGGTGCTACGCACTGATCGAGAGGCGCTGGGTGGTCTAACGAACTTCGTCGTCATCGGAAACCACCCGTTCTCCCGGGCCGAGCTGATACATGCATACTACAGCGACGCGGTTATCATCGCGGCTACTACCACTTGTTTGACCGTATACTGGCAAAATGCGAGCAGATTGGATGTAGGATGCAACGGCTCTTATTTAGAACGGAATTCCATTGACCGTCAGAAACGGGAAAGCGGGGGGATAACCATTTCTTACGAAAACATCGCTCTGAAGTGACCTGGGCTGATTAGATGAAGGGGGAAATCGGCTGATTAGATGACGGCGTCGGCTCCTAGCTCCGAGTAAACTTGGTTGCGCCATCCTCTAGCATCCAAACGACTTAACGACTACGCGCGTCGACGGTCGCGACAAGGCAACGATTTCGCCTCCCTAACTGATTATCCGACGAGGGATAATCATCCTGAGCGAGCGCAGCACGGTGCCACTCTCGAATCGGTGTGACATGTCCCTTCGGAGCCGAGTTTTGCCAGTTTTCTGCTGGCCTAGCACAAACATCAGCAGGGACCCGAACTTTCAAGGGACGCTAAAGACTGGATTTGATACACCTTCCGATAACGCAGGTATTCGAATCGGACAGGCTATGAGAGCAGCAGGATGCCATGAGTAGCCTCGTAAAGATTGGGCTTGGCGTAGTATTCCTTCTCGGCGCTCTGCTCTCTACCGCTGGGTATGCACTATTTCGCGGCTACTTCGACCATGGGTTGTTCGAAATCAAACAAGTGGAGTGGTCACCCTCACCTTCGCGGCGGGTTGCGGTCGTTGCGGAGCGCTCCGAAATTGGCCTTAGGTGGATCTCGCGCCGCCCGCAATCGCACAAACCAGCTGTTGGAAGACCGGAAGAGTTAGGACCAGTGAGGGTCGATTCGACACTGAATCGCAGGCAGCACATGCTCGCGAGCATGACCGTCCTTGGCGTGCTAGTTGTGCTCTCGCTGATCGCAGTCGGCGTCGCGCGTCATCCCGCAAGCGCTCAAGGTGCCGGAAGCGGTCTGCTCCGGATGGACATTGCGCTCTTGCTGGCATACGGCATCGCGGGGGTGTGGGTCTGGTTTGAGCGCCGCCCCGAGGTGAACCTCTCGATGCGCATCGGCGCGCGTCTCGGGGTGCTGTTAGGCGCCGTACATGTCGCCAACCACGTCGTTGAGTCCTACGTGCCCCACAGACCCTTCGTCCTCATCATCAGCCCGGTATTCTTGATGCTCGCGCTGTTTGGCGCTGCGGGTTCGACGGCGTGGCAACGCACACGCTCGCTCGGCCTGTCGGTGATCGCGGGCGTGTGGTGCGCAATCACGGGAATACTCATTACGGTCTGCGTAGTGTTCAGCGTAAGTTTGGCCTTCGAGGGGAATGCGGAGTTGCAGATGCACGAGGCATTTGCCGCAAGCGGCATGAACGATCCCGGGGCGTTCCTGGTAAGAAATATGCTTGAGGCGACATCGGAGGGGCTTGTCCGCATGCCAATCTTTGCAGTGTTCCTATCCTTTATCGGCGCCATCACTAATGCATGGATCAGCGGAGCGTCGCGACGCCCCGCGCTCGTAGCCGCCTTCCTCACGCCACTTATGTTCGGAGTAGGTGCGACCGCATTGTGGCACGCGGACTCTCTTGAACGTGCCGCTCGACCGCCGTTCGTAATGACCGGAGTAGCTCTTGCTGGCCTCGCCCTGTGCGGTGCGCATCCGACCTGGTCAGCCCTGCGCCGCGCTCGGCAGCGTAGCTAGGGCTACCTATCTTTTTGTTCTTGGCAGCCTATGCGGAAATCATTGTTGCCCAGCGTGCCTGGCCCAGGGCCCGCTCCATCCGTGCTCCCTTCCGATGGCTAGTGGCTCACGGGCAAACCGGACAGAACCCAATTGGGGAGAGTTTGCCGATCAGGCCATACCGGGGCTTCCCCTGAGCTAGAGCTTCTGATGGGAATGATGTGGCGTTGGGCTACCGTCCGTGCGGCTCCTAGCTGGCCCCGCACCCTCAGCGCCACATAACGCGGAACGCCACAGAACTGTTGTAGCCGTGCGATTTCAAACGCATGAGCGACTGTCAGCTTTTCGTCATAGAAGGCTTGCTTCGCTTCGGGAATGAGTTGAATCAAGCGCAATCGTCCACTCACGTATTGCGGCGATCTGCCAACTCGTGAAGCAATGCTTTCCACGCTGTAGGTGTCTGGTTGGAGGTCAATCAGCGCCGCGTATCCCTGCGCCTCGTCGAGCGGGTGCACGTCCACGCGCTGCACGTTCTCGATGACCTGTAGCTCTAATGCTTGAGCGTCAGTCAATTCGCGCACAGTCGCGGGGATGCTTTCGCGCTTTGCGAGTTTGAGGCACGATAGCGCCGCGCCCAGGTCACAAGCTCATATATGCCCGCCTCGCCTTGCCAACATCTCAAAGCGAGCATTCGTCGCTGCCTGCTATAGCAAACGCGGTTGGTCGGAAACGCACGTTTTGCCCGATCGTGGGGAAAGACGATTCTGATTAATGCCCAAATGGACGTGAAGAGGCGAAGCAGCTATCTCTCGGAAAAGAAAGGCAATGGCCTCCCCGCTTTCCTCAAGGAACAAGGTTTCGCAAGGTCGTCGGTGACTGAAGAGTTTGCTCAAGCAAACAATTAAAGATTTTTTCGCCGGGCTAGCGTCTTCAGATGAAAACTTACGAACTGTTCGACAATGAGGGATCCGGGGGACAGACCCCGCCCAGCCAGTCTTAAAGATAACTCGTTCTGAGAGGCCCTGATGCATGCCAATTGAATCTCAACAGACCGGGACCAGTTCTCAACCCCAATATCAACCTGGGGGCCACAGAGTGGACTTTCATGTGCATTGCGACGCCGGAGACGGGGGATCACTGCGCACGACGACGGATTCCCTTTCCATCAGCGCCGGACAGCAAATTCGGCAGGGACAAGATGTCGAAACCTGGAATTCCGTCGCGATCTACGCGAAGCAAGAAGTCGACGGCAGTCTGTCCCTTCGAATCATCATTT
>QHYM01000064.1:5540-7596 GCA_003223295.1 Acidobacteriota bacterium
TCTTAACTGGCCAGAAAGCGATGATTAGGTCTCCAAAGGACGTTCTTGGACTTACCTGACCTGCCGAAGGATAAGGGGTGGACTTAAATGGAGGAGAGGGTTAAGACGCTCAAGAAATTCATCGACATCGCGATACGACGCCGCCGAACCTGACGACAAACATAAGGCCGCCCGCCCTCACAGAAATCGATCGGAATGGAGATACCACAATGACTTATGAAAGATCTGCTGTTCAAATCCTAGACCCTGCTCCCGCCATTTGGACGCCGGGTTCTATTCGAGAACTGGAAACGTTGGAATCGTTGGTCGATCGATTATTCCCGCAAGGAGTCGCGAGCAATATGGACTGGAGGGCCATGAAGCTCAAAAACTACATTGACAATGCGGAGGGCAAGGTCAATGAAAGCCTGGGGCATGTTTGCAGCCAGCTTCAGCTTTCTCTTTCCGACCGTCAAGCGCGCCGACTGTTTAAAGAGTCTTTAGGCATCTCGATGAAAGACTACGCCAGAAAGCGACGGCTCGTCGTCGCAGCAAAACAATTACAAAACACTGATGAGCCAATAAAGGTGATTGCGACCGACGCCGGTTATCACACTAAAGATGGTTTCAGGAAAGCCTTCTATGAAATGTTTCGATTAACGCCAGTAGAATTCCGGAGGCTCTGGCAGCGACGCCACGTCGCTGCATGAATCATCTCTGAAAGCCCGATGGGACGCTGACCAACGAAGAATATGAAATGGTCTTGCTGGGCAAAAGCCGACCGCTTGGTCCTGCCGAGAGGTTGGTCGAGAAGTGCCAGGAGTTCCCTTGACAACGAATCCCAACATGCAGTTCCGCTGGTTTGCTCGCCAACTGCGGCCTCTTCTGCGCGCATATGCGGTCAGTGTGTCCTTAATTGTGCTGAGCAGTTTGATGTTTTTGCTCGATCCTCTGCTCATCAAATGGCTGATTGATCGGATTCTCCCTAAGAAGGACTTCCACCTCCTCTTTCTTGCTGCGGCGGGATTTTTCGGAATCTACGTATGCCGCCTGGTGCTTTCCGCACTTTCGGGAGTTGTGAGCTTTCGCACGGTACAGGATCTTGTCTTCCGCATCCGGCTCAGCATCTTAGAGCAGATCAACCGCCTTTCCACGGACTATCACGAGTCGACACCCGTTGGAGAAAAGCTGTACCGGATGGAACAAGATGTCGATCAGGTGGCTGAACTGGGATCGAGCCTTCTGCCGTATGCTCTCCAGACCACCTTCAACGCCATTTTTGTTGTCGCAACCATGTTCATACTGGATTTCAAGCTCACCTGCATGGTTCTTCCGCTCGTGCCTCTTTTCTTCGTGTTTAGAAGGTATTTCGACAAGCGGCTGCGGGGAGCGTCGGATTCAGCACAGCGGCAGTCCAGCAGAGAAAGCAGTTTTCTGCAAGAACATTTGGCCTCCGTCGTACAAATCCAACTCCTGCACCAGGAGAGAAGCCAAACGAAGGCGTTCTTGGAACGGGCCGCAGCAAGAGTGGAAGCGCTGAATCATAGGAACCTCATCGAGATACTCTTCAGAACTTCCTATATGGCGGTCATCGCGCTGGGCACAATTGCTATTCTCGGTTACGGGAGCTACCAAGTCTTCGTCGGCGCTTTGACGGTCGGTGGACTCGTTGCCTCTTACAGCTATATGGCCAGATTATTTGACCCCCTCAATGCCGCTGTTGAGATCTATTCCCGCCTGAATCGGATGAGTACAAGCATTGGGCGAATCTTGGAAGTGATCGAGGCGACGCCAAGCGTAGATGAAAGAGAGGCCGCGGTATACCTGCCCTTTCCAGTTAGGGGATATGTAGACATGGAAGACGTCTCTTTCTCGTACCGCACGGGGCAACCCGTCCTGCAGAAGCTCGACCTTAAACTAGAGGGAGGCGAGAAGGTCGCGCTCGTCGGGGTCAGCGGCAGTGGGAAGAGCACGATCGCAAAGCTGATTGCCAGGTTGTATGACGCGGAGCACGGAGCCGTGTGCATCGATGGGATCGATGTGCGAAATGTGCGGCTCGAAAGCCTTCGAACAAGAG
>QHYM01000254.1 GCA_003223295.1 Acidobacteriota bacterium
GAAAAGTTTGTGGGCGTGCAGTTCACCGGACCGCGGTTCCAGCGCATGTTCCGTTCCGAATCCGCGGCCTAGCGCCACTGTGTTAAGGCGGGAAGTTCATGCGGCGCAGCAGGTCCTGGAAACGCGGGTCAGGACGCAGGACATCGAAGTGAGGATCGGTCCTTAGGAATATCATCCAAGACGCACATTCCTTGTACGCAGTTTCCAGCCAACGAAAAGCTTCGTCTTTATCCTTCAGAGCTGCGTAGATTCGGCCGATAATATATGGGGTTACATATCGCTGCTTCGAAACTTCCTGCAACTGTTCCAGGATCTTCCGCGCCTCGTCCAAATGCCCAGCCAAGACTTACCAGCCTGTTCGATGGCCTGATCGTATCGGCGAGAACACCAGTAAACGCGAATTCTCTCTCGGCAGCTAGGAAATCGTAGTCATACCAAGCCGTGACCCAGGCCAGGGACACGTGCGCTTCCGCTAAGTCAGGGTCCATTCCGATGAGAGGATCAGGCTCCGCTAAGAAGAATGAACGCCCTTCTTTCTCCGGAGGGATGTATGATGCGCGGAAGCACCCCCTGGAAGGCCAAGTCGAATGCGGAATACGTACGCCCGGTTAGGAGGACTTATGAAGCCTATCGGAATAAAGGGGATATCGCTTTTGGTCTGCATGGCACTGGCGACCAGTCTGGCGCATGCGCAGGGAGTGGGCTCTTCGGGCAGTATCCGAGGGACGGTGACCGATCCAGCTGGCGGTGTCATGCCCAGAGCCACGATCGTGGCCGAGGATGCGGAAAAGGGTGTCCGCTATACTTCCACGACGGACGAGAACGGGCAATATGATTTTGTTGGTCTCCCGCCAGGCACTTATCGCGTTACCGCAAAAATCTCCGGTTTCCAGACGGAAATTCTGAAACACGTAGCCGTGAGCGTGGGCCAGACCGTTGTCTTGGATATCAGCATGAAGATTTCCTCCGGGGCTGAGGTGATTGAGGTCAACGCGGAACCACCGGTTGTGGAAACAGTGAGGGGGCACCAAGCGGACATTGTCACAGGTAAATTCATTGAAGGGCTCCCGATCGATATCCGGAACGCTGTCACAATCACTTTGCTGATGCCCGGTGTCTCCGATTCCACACGCTTAGCTGGCAACCTAGAGTTCCGCGTTAAACAGACGCCGCAAAGCGGCCTTTCTTTCTACGGGAGCAACGGCAGAGGAAACAGTGTGACTGTAGACGGAGGTGAAGCCAACGATGATAGCGGCGGCGCACGTCTGAATCTGAGCCAGGATGCCGTGGATCAGTTCCAAATCAACCGCAGCAACTATTCCGCGGAGTTGGGCGGCGCGAGCGGCGCGGTCATCAACATCGTATCGAAATCCGGGACCAACCAACTCCATGGAAGCGTGTATGGTTTTTTCCGCAATGACGTCTTGGATGCTGCCGACCCGTTCGCCATTAGCCAGGCGCTGCAACCGGGCCAGACCTTCGACCCCGCGGCACCGGACACGCAGGGCAAGAACGTGAAGAATTCGCTGAACCGGCAGCAATTTGGCGGCGCTGTGGGTTTTCCTATCAAAAAGGACAAAACCTTTTTGTTCGCGGCGTTCGAGAGTCTGCGGCAAGATGCGCAGAATGCTGTACCTTTGCTGACGAATACTTCCATTTTCCGCCCACAGGGTGATTCCCAGAACAATCAGGTGGCTATCCTCGCGGGGTTGACCGCGGAAGGGAATTCAGGTTCCGTGCCCTGTCTGAGTGGGCCAGTAGGTGCCGCCGTTGCAAAAAACCTGGGCCTGCCCCCGCCCAACCCGACTACGAATCTGCCCCCGGCCACTTGTGCCGCAATCCTTAACGGAACTCTGACCCTGAATCCTGCTTCCAATCCGCTCAGCGGTTTCATCATCAATCAATTTGAAAACAATGGCGGAGTCATTCCGTACAACACGCGGAGGTATCAGGCCTCCGGCCGGCTGGATCACCATCTCAACGATCAAAACCATTTCTTTCTTCGCTACAATTTTTCCCATGACCTGGAGCAGTCGCCGGACGTGCAATCCCTGACCGGCTTTTCGCGCGGGAGCGCCATCCACGCCTATGACAATACGATCCAGGCAGCGTGGTTCCACCGGTTCACCGAGTCAGCGCAGAATGCCCTGCAACTGCAGTGGAATTATTCGACCTTTAATGTCATTCCAAATGTCCCAGCCGAGGTGGGACTCGACATTCCAGGCTACGGGAATTTCGGAACGCAAATCTTTCTCCCCAGTTTAACTATCTTGCGCCGCCCGGAGATCATTGACGGGTTTACCCTGGTTCGGGCCCATCACACAATGAAATTCGGCGGCGAATTCTTGTATAGAGGGAATCACTCGGAGTCACATACATTTTTCCCGGGGCGATTCGTCTTTGGCCCGCTGCCGGGAAACTTGCTCAGCCCGTGTTTGACTACGCCGGCCGCCTGCGGTCTTGCTGCTGGCGTGAATCCCGCCACGATTAACGCGATTCAATCCGGATCCTTTGGCGTGCCGCAATTCTATCAGCAGGGCTTCGGCAATCCGAACTATACCTTTCCCCGGCCATTCACCGCGTTGTACTGGCAAGATTCTTGGAAACTTGCCGATAACTTCACTTTAAACTATGGCCTCCGCTACGAACTGGACTCACAGTACGGTCCCTTGGAAAGCGACAAAAACAATTTTGCACCGCGCATGTCTTTCGCCTGGGATCCATTCAAGAATCAGAAGACCGTGGTTCGCGGCGGGTTCGGGATTTTCTACTCTCAGATCTATGGACAAATTGCCGATGTCATTCAGACGCTGGGCAATATTAATAACGCCCGGCAGATTGCGAATCTGCTGGCACCGGCGACTATCAGCGCACCCTGCCCTCCGCTGGGAATCAATCCCCCTGCGACGACGGCGCTCTCTGCCTGCATCTTCCAGACGCTGTTTGGGCAAGGTAAAGTTTCGTGCACGACTCCGGCGACCGGGGCTGCCGCCTGCATCACGCCGGCGGATCTGACTCAGTTCGGCATCACGGTCTCCAACACCGGTCCCCTCCCTTTGCTAACAGTAATTTTCAGCGGCCAGCCCGGTTACCGCAATCCCTATTCCGAACAGGCTTCGTTCGGTGTCGAGCGCGAAATCACAAAGGGCTTTGCCATATCGCTAAGCGGCATCTATTCGCACACCGTGAAACTCCCCTTGGCCATTGACACAAATGCGCTTCCAGCGCCCGCGGTGAGCGTGCCGTTGGCAAACGGCGGCACCGCGACCTACCGGAAATGGAATGGACCGGGGTGCGCGGGAGCGCTGATTCTTAACTGCTTCGTGAACCCGGCGATTCTTCAGGCGGATCAGTATTCTTCTAAGGCTTCCGCGCTTTACGAGGGTGGAATCATCGAACTCAAGAAGCAATTCGGCAACAACTTCACACTCATTGGCAACTACACCTATAGCAAGGCATTGGACACTTCGACAGATTTCAACAGTGACTTTGGGCCGCAAGACAACACTAATTTGTCTGCCGAACGAGGGCTCTCCGACTTTGATCAACGGCACAAGATTGTCGCGGCGGCGATCATCCATAGCCCGTGGAAAAGCGCCATCCTCTCTGGCTTCCAACTTTCTCCCATTGTTCGTTTTAACAGCGGGCATCCTTTTAATTTGCTCGCTGGTGCCGACGTCAACGGCGACCGCCATTCCACCAATGACCGCCCCATCGGCGCAGGCCGCAATACCGGGCTTGGACCGAACTACGCGGACTTTGACATGCGCTTGTCCCGCCAGTTCAAGTTTGGCGAAAGGGCTGGCCTGCAACTGATGGCGGAAGGATTCAACCTCTTCAATCGCACCAACTTCGCCAGCGTCAACAATGTGGTTGGACCTGGATTCGGTCTTCCATTGTCGGCCGGAGGCGCTGGCTCCACCACTTTTCACGTGAAGGGGACTAGCGCCGTATCGCCGAGTCAGCCTCTGGGTTTCACCTCGGTGTTCCCCAAGCGCGAAGTCCAGCTTGGCCTGCGACTCACTTTCTAACGACCTCGCAAAAGTAGTGTTGATTGTGGTTTCTGGCGGAAAGAGGAGCCCCTCTTCGAATTGCGTTTGCAGAGCGCGGTACTTTATGGAATCTTCGAAGAATCCAGTTCAGTTGCCGCTCGAACCGCTTATCGCTGCGGCCACGCGCGCTTTGTCGAGAGTTAGCGGCGCCTGCAGCACGATCTCAAACTGAAATCCGGTATCGAAATCCCTGGCTTGATCGCGAGCGTGGCGGTGGCCGAAGATGATTCCTGTCACTAGCAGAGCTACGGTTCCCCCCAGAGAGGCGATGATCGGGCCTTTCGGTAGCCCCATTTGTGGCGGAGGTGGAGGCGTTGGGGGAGTCGGTCCTTGCTGCAGTCCATTCGCCATCGGTGGGAGAACTGCAGTTGCGTGACTTGGGTCTTTGACTGGCGCGATGGCCTTCGCGTTGACAACGGAGCCGTCGAGCGCGGCGATGTATCCGTTCGAGAAAACCAGCTGCTTGAACTCGATCTGTAATCCGTCAAAGCGCGTCGAGCCACGCTTGGCTACTCTGACGATGCTTCCTTCGACAAAAGCTCCTTGCGGTATCGCCAGATCCTGGCCCACGGTCACCGGGAAAGTCGTCACCGCACGGACGATGTCCCCGACGTGGGCATCGCGCGTGCGAATCGGGTTTGCCAGCGCGAGTTGCAGGCGCGTTCCTTCGGGAACGGTGATCGTCGCTTCAGGTGGAGCTGTTTCTGGCTGGGCCGCGGGAGCTTGTTGCTGTTGCTCCGTTGGCGATTGCTGAGGTCCGGGCATCTCTTGCGCCAGGCACGGCAACGCGCTCAAAAACATCAGCATGAGTAGCGTTCGCATTGGGTGTCTCCTGATTGGATTCATTTTTTGGATCCGCGTGTTTGTTGCTTCAATCGAAAACGACAGCAAAGCCTTCGCCCGCGAACTCCAGCGAAGCGATGGAGTTAGAGCCATCGGGGTTCGCGCGAGTCACAACCTTGTCCGTGGCTGATTTTTCGGGGAGAACCACGATTCGCGCCGGTGTGCGAGCAACGGACTTTCCGTTTTGCAGGAGGTCCACTTGCACGGTTGTGGCTTTACCTATCCAAGTCACTTCGAAACTTCCTGGAGCAAGCTTCTTGCCGGAAACTTGTAGCTCGCTGGTCACCTGAAACGACTTTCGGTGAATTTGTGGCCCGGTGAGGCCGGAAGCTACCGCAGGCCGCGCGGGGCATGGGATTGCCGGGGTTCCTGGAGTCCCAGGAATAATTGTTGGCGGTGTTCCTTGAGTGGGGGGAATCCCTGGAATCACGGTCGGCGGCATTCCATTCACGCCAGGGATTACGGTGTCTGGTGTGCCGGGTGAGCCTGGGGTTCCTGGTATCACGGTGTCTGACGTGCCGGGTGTGGCGGGAATCGGGCGGCACAGGGAAGCGGATGGCGCGGGGCCAACCGGCAATGGCCGCGAGCGGCGTGCCGCTTCCGCGATTCTGGTGGTGTCTAGCGCCAGGGGAATCTGCACCACCATGTCGAATTGCGCGCCATTGTCGAGCAGCACGTCGTTTCTTGACGTCACGTCGACGTGCACGGTAGCGGTCGCAGCTTGTGCTGGGGCATCGACGAGCTCAAATGTGTAACCGTTGGCGAAGATGAGTTTGCGGAAGTGAATTTGCAGCTGGGCGCGTGGCGACTTCCATCCAGGCTTCGTGACGGCGTCAATCTGACCCAGTACGTACGTTCCAGGAGGAATCAACATAGTGCCGTTGCTCGCCACAGGGAACGCGGTGGCTGTGTACACGGCATCGCCTGACTTCGCAGTTTTGGCCCAAATCGGGCTGGTCAGTGCCAGCGTGACTTTTGTGCCAGCCGGAACTGTAATTGGCGGAGTGCCGGATGTCGCCGCGATTGTTTGGCCTGTCGCTTGTTTTGCGCCGTTTGAAGGGGAGGCTGCGGAATCTCTATTGAGCGCACTCGCTCCTTGAAGGTCTGGGGACTGCTGCGGCGTACAAGAATTCGGGAGAGGCCTCGCTTCGCTTTCTGATGCTGGGCTGACCAGGCCGCCGATGACGAGGAGCACTGCCGGTGCAAGTAGCCTCATAGGCCACCTCCACTGACGGAATCCACTCGCTGTCAATGTGACGTAGAAGCGCTCGCTTCGGTTTCGCGCCGCCGCTAGATACGCGGAATGCTGTTACCAATAACGTTCCCTCGTCCCCGTTCACTTCCCAAGAAATGTGTTCAGGTACCAGGTATTCCCGAAGGGATCCTTCACCGCCGCAGACCGGTCGCCGTACGGCTTGTCCGTGGGCGGCTCAATGGAAACCGCTCCAGCTTTCAGGGCCTGTGCATACATGGCATCCGCGTCTGGCACATAGACGTGCAGGTGGCAGGGCTTCGGCTGATACTGTCCGTGGGCCTCATCAATCTCGAGCGTGGCGTTGCCGATCCGCATGGTTGAGTGCAGCACCCTTCCCTCCGGCGACTTGTGCGTGCCTACGTCCTCCGCCGCGAACGCCGCCTCCATAAACGGAATCATGTTGTGCGCCTCGCGAAGATGCAAATACGGCTGAACGCTGCGCAATCCTTCCGGCCCCGGGGTCCACCCTTTTGGCGTCGCAATGTACCAATTATTACCAAAGCGGTCTTTGAGCGCGCCCCAGCGATCGCCGGAAGGATGGTCATCGGTCGGCCTGTAGATCGAAGTAGCGCCAGCCTCCAGAGCGCGGTCAAACGTGGCATCGGCGTCCTTGACGTACAGATGAATGTCCGTCGCAGCGGGCGGAATCTGTTCGTTCGCATCGCCTGTTTCGATCATGCCATTGCCGACGGCCACTTCCGCGTGCATCAGCTTGCCGTCCGGCATGGGAACGCGCAAGCGTTCGGTGCCCGCAAATGCATTCTTCAGAAACTCGATGAACTCCGCCGCGCCATTCACAATGATGTAGGGCGTGATGGACGTAAATCCCGGGCGCATGTAATGGACGGCCTTCGCAGCCGCAACCGCTGACGATTCCGCTCCTTCGTTCGTGGACATGGACGCTCTCCTTTGCAAGTTGGATTTGAGTGTTGCTCGAAACTCTTCGCGTGGCAAGTCGCGCAGCTCTCGCGCAATCGCTGCCAGTGGCGCAACGTCGCGGTGAGGAGCTTTCTCCGGCCGCGGCTGCAAGGACACCAGCATGGCCTGCACCACCTCGTCCACTTGTTCGTAGAGGGGACGCTTAGGCATGGCGGCCCTCCATCTGCGCGCGCAGGCGTTCGAGCGCGCGCAATTGCAATTGCTTGATGGCCCCCTCACTTTTGCCAAGCCGTTGGGCGGTTTCCCGGATGCTCCGTTGGTCCACGAACCGCTCGTGAACGACGCGCCGCTGCGTTTCCGGAAGCTGACCCACGAGCCGGAACAGCCGCGCGCGGTATTCGATGGCGCGTATATCGAGATGCACGCCAGGATCGGGCGGGTCCTCCGCCATAGGTTGTTCGCGAAACGCGCGTTGCGAACGATCGATAACAGCATTTGCTGCAATGCGCAGGAGCCAGGCCGCGAACGGAACGCCGCGCCATTCATAACTCTTCAAATTGGCAAGCGCTTTGTAAAACACTTCGGAAGTCAGGTCTTCGGCGGAGGCGCGATCGTGCACGCGGCCGGCGATAAAACCGTACACGCGTTCGAAATGCAATTCATAAAGCGCATCGAATCTCGCCGGGTCGCTTTGCGCCGCTTCGACAAGGAGGCGCTCCTCCGCCGGTGCGTTAGCGCCCGCTTTCTGAAGCGGGGTGCTTTTGGGCGAAGCAGTTTTCCTTCCGGGGCGTCCGGTGGCCTTCATCGCTCTGTGAATAATAACTGGCCACCGGGAAAAAGGTTACGGAACGTATTTCCGCGTCTGAAGGTTCGCAAAGACGCCGAAGCCGGGCTCCAACCCTGTCGGAGTCCGGCTCTGGCGTTTGGGAGTCAGATTATCTTGCGCAAAGGCCCGTCGTTATGACTTTTTTGTTGGGCTTGATTTGGTAAGTGAAATAGGGAACGGCCTGGCGGAAAGACTGCGGGTCGTTGTTGGCGCAGTGGCCGGGGGTCTGCTGCGAGCAGAGCGGGCTGGCCAGGTGGTCGTCCGCATACGCGATATTGGCGCGGTGCTGTGGATCCAGGGCGACTTGAAAGAAGTCAGCGAGGCTGCGGCTATCATCGCCAGAACAGCCTGTACCGCTGGTGCAAATCGTCCCCGAATGAATGATGTGGTCACTGGCCGCATGTTGCGTGAAGGAAGGAACTAAGGCAGTGCCATTGACGCTTTCAGCCGCATAGACATTCCACTGCGCCCAGCAATCGGTAGTGCCGTCGGCGCAAGCCGGTTGCATCGTCGCGACGTCGTTGGAGTTGCCGGCAATGCTTGATCCGAGCCACGTCACCACGACGTGCCCGTTGGCATCCGCGGCCACCCAGGGGAATACATTGGACTTGTTCACCGTTGGCCCGCTGTTCACTCGCACTGGGGAAGTCCATGTGACACCCAAGTTGGAAGAAGACGAAAGGAAGATGTTCTGATTGTCGGACCAGACGGTGTAGGCGTTGCCGAAACTGTCGACCGCAAGGGCGGGGAAGATGTTGTTGTTTCCGTGAGTAGCTCCCTGCGACCCTAAGGGGCTGGTGAAGACTTTGTGATCCGTGAAGGTGAAGGTTGGCGCACCCAGGCCGGCATCGGTTGAGACTCCAACGTATACGCTGCGCTGAGGTCCGGTGTTCGCGTTTTCTATGGCATTGTCGGGCGCGGTGAAGGCCACGTAGAGGTTTCCCCTGCTGGGGCACGAGCTGTTGTCGACTTTGATCTGCGCAGCGGTATTGGCGCTGCTGGTCGGCGCCAGGCTGCCAGCAGCAGGAAGGGTTGCCGCATCGATGGCTTCACCAAGGCCGGCTGTGTAAGTCAGCCCGCCGTTATTGGAGCGCTGGACGTTAATGTTGAAGGTTGCCAGGTCATGGTAGGCGAGGTAAACAGTCGAGGCATCATTGACAGCATCGTTCCACATGCGGTCGTCGCCGGGGACCAGAGCGGCGACAACGTTGGGAGGTGTAAAGAACGTGTCGCCGCGATTTCTGGAATTCGTGGCGGTCACACCGGGCGCGAGGGTCAAACTCGTAAACGCGAGATTCGGGATTGCCGAATTATTCGGATCCGGCGCATTGACTGCGATGTCGGCATCGCCGCCTCCAGGAGCCAAGCCCAGGTTCGTGGGACTTCCAACGTTATTCACGCATCCGCCGCCGGTTAGGCCGAAAATGCCGCAGTTGTCCGGCTGGCCTTCGTATTTGAAGGGCAAGGTTCCGTTGGCGTTCGGGGCTCCGTCAATGGATTGGTTCCAGCGCCAGAGATCAACGCCTCCGGGCACGCCGCGAATGGATTCCACGTAAATCGTGCCCTGGGAATCGACGCGGTCGCCGGGTTCAGCGCCTCCCACGATGAAAGCCAGAGGACTCGAACCAGAGGGAACGGGAGCCAATTGCGGCAGGCACAGGCTTTGATTGGGACTGAAACCGTCAGTCCCGGGACCAACGAAGGCGGGAATCGCCTCCGCCCCGCCACCTGCGCCAGTCTGGCTTGGACAGGCGTGCTCGTTGGCGGGATCGGGAAACGTAGATTGCGCAATAACGCTGCGACTGGGGTTCCTCGAAAATATGGGAATCAAAATGAGCAAGATGACCGCCTCAAACAACAACAAGGACACGAGTTTGCGCATCGAGATCTCCTTTTGGACACAAATTCCGATGGGGCTGAGGAGGACCCTTCGCGAGTCGCTGGCTCGGTCTCGCGGTTATGGCGAAGCGGGTGGCCATCCACTGTTCAAGGAGGCACGGACCCAAGGGACAGCTCTCGGCCACCCGCTTCTTGAGGCACGCGTAAGCTATAGAGGGAGACGGCCATCTGGACAATTCGGTGGATACTCGAATCCCCGGGGGTGGAAATACCTGAGGAGCGCAGGCGGGAAATTCCCCTAACCATTGGCACCCAAGCAGAGACAAGCCCTCAGGTTTCGGGAGAGAAACTATTCCGTTCTATGGTCTAGAAGAATCTGATTACCCACATTACTCGGGCAGGATCACGGGTTTACCACGGGGCATCGCGTCGAGGGTCGCTTTATCCAGATTCAGGTGTGCCGCCACCAGTTCCGGAGGCGTATGCGCCAGCCATTCAGAGAGCGCGAGGTCTTGGTAGAAGCTGCTCTTGAACATCTCCAGAAATTTCAGATCCGTGTTGCCGGTGTTCTCGACGTAGTGGGGGAGGGTCTTCAGCACGTAGCCCACGTCACCGGCCTCGAAGTCCATTGTGCGTGCACGGCCACCGGTGGCAAATACGGTCATGCGCGCCTTGCCGCTAATGAAGAATTGCCATTCGTCCGCGTTGGGATGCCAGTGCAATTCGCGCATCCCTCCGGGACGCACGGTGACCACAGCCGCGGCGATATTCTGCGAGACTTTGAAACTGCTTGAATCGATGATGCGGACTTCGCCGCTCTTGGTGCGCTTGGCCGGCGGATGCTGCATGGTGCGAAATGCAAAATCAATTGGCGAGGCGCCCAGCGCTCCCGCGGCGAGGCGTTGATCCTCCGCAAGCGGTCCGGGGAGTTCCGCTTGAAAAATAAACAGCTCTTTTCGGGGCATTTTCTCAACCGCGTTTTGCGCCACACCGAAATTCTTCGACACGACCTCGCGCGGCGTGTGCGCCATCCAGTCGGAGAGCAACACGGTCTCGTACTCCGAAAAGTTGCCGTCGTCAAACACCAGCAGGAATTCGGTGCCATCGGGCGGGAGTCCCTGGATGGAATGCGGGATGCCTGGCGGGAAGTACCACAGGTCGCCTTCTTTCACGTCAGTGACAAAACTCTTGCCGTCTGCATCGATGCAAGTGATGCGCGCCGTTCCATACAGCATGTAGGCCCATTCCGCGGCAGTGTGCCAATGCAATTCGCGCACGCCGCCCGAAGTGAGGCGCATGTTCACGCCCGCGAGCGACTTCGAGACGGCCAACTCGCGAACCGTGACCTCGCGTGACCATCCGCCTTCGTGCAGCCGCTTGTGCGCGATGGAGAACGGGTATTTGAATGTTTGCACTCCGCCTGCGTCGGACGGCGGCGGATTGACCGAGTCCGAGTTTTGGGCATCCAGCGCCGAGTTTTTCGGGACAGGCTCGCTTGGTCTTCTGTCGTTCGCTGGTTTTTGCGCCGAATCCTGGCTTTGTCCCGCAGCATTGTTGGCAGCCAGCATCCCCGCGGCTGCGAGCGCGGCAGAGCTCGCTCCCAGAAAACCACGCCGCGTCCAACGCTCCTTTTCCAATTCGTCCGCCATGATTGCTGTCTCCTTGCAGGATTTGATCACGACATCTTCTTGTCTTCCATGCGCACGATACCCTACATCGTTAGCTGGCGGGACACAATCCCAAAGGTGCATGAAGGTTCGTTCGACGAATTCCTGCACAATTCAGCGAGAAGACGCGGCCTTTCGTTTTGTTCTGGGAGTGGTCAGTGTTTTGCTGGTCCATGGGCCCGTCGAGGGTCTTTCCTGCTCCCCACGCCATTAGGGACAGTGCCCTATTGCGATTGCATAGATTTGCGGATTGCGCTTTGGGGGCTCCCTTTGTCCAATTAAGTGCTAAGTCTATGAAAGTGCTAATACCCGATGATCGGCGCGGTCACCGGGATTCTCTACGGAGGCTCTTGGAACGGGAGCGCGAGGTCCAGGTCAGCGGCGTCGCTGAGGACGCGGAAAGCTCTCCCGAAAGCGCGATCGCTCGCGAACTGCGCCGCACTCTGGACGGCTGCCCCATCTGCGACGGCGGTTACCGCGATCATTCTTATGTTGTTCTTGCCACCATTACCATTGAGCAACAATGGCAGAGCCCACTGCGCCTGAAGCAATACTATGATTTTCTTCACGAACGCCGCTGGGAAGAACTCCTATGCATACGGGAGTGGAATAGCGCGGCGGATACTCTGGTTGGTTTCGCCTTCCGTTGCGCTGCGGGGCGCGTGGGAATTGTAACCATCCTCAGCCCGGCCAAACCGGATTTGCCCGACACTCCGCTGCACTACATGATCCTCCCCGAAGAAGAAGGGAACAGGCTGCAAGCGCTCGTTCCGCCGGAAAAGTGGCTGCCCCTTCGGTCCGCTTATCCTGCTGCCCGGTAGGCTATACTCGACGGGAGGATCGGCCTTGCCCATTCACGCATTTGTTCGCTTTGAGCCGCAACCGGGAAAGCAGCAAGAGCTTCGTGAAGAATTGGAGCTTCTTCTGGAGCCGACGCGCGCGGAGCCCGGCTGCATGCGCATCCATCTCTACGAAGGGCTACGCGATCCGCTGGTTTTCTATATTCACTCTGAGTGGGTGGATGAAGCGGCTTTCGATGCCCACCGCAAGCTGCCGCACATGACGCGCTTTCTCGGGCACATGGGCGGGCTCACCACGCATCCGGTGAAGGGCCTCCGCACGAAACAAATCGGCTAGTGTTGCTGCCAGCCAGGCTTTCGCTTAGGTGCGAGTGCCAGGCGGCGATTAATCTGCTTTCTCGCGCCATCTTAAGCCGCCGATCCTCCCGCTTTCGCGGAGCGCATTTTTGCGACGATTTCCTCGAATTGCTTTGTCAAATGCGGCACGATTCCCAACTGGCGCTCGATGAGCATCAGCTGACCGCGATGATGCATTTCATGCTCTTTCGCACTCAAAAGCCTTTCGAATCGCGTCTTCGCCGTCTTCCCGTCAGGCTCGGTCACCGTTTCCGCCAAAACCTCAGGCGTCAACGTTTCCAACCACGCCGCGAACTGTTCCCCCTCGGTTCGCAGAAGATCCAGAATTTGCGCCTTCGACCTCGGTTTGGCTTCCTCAACGTTGAACTTGTCCATCATCCCAAAGAAATCGAAGCCCACCAGCGTGGTCAGTCGCTTCTTGTGCACTTCTTCCCAGATGCGCGTGGAGATGGCCACGTGCGTCAGCATGCGCGCAATGGTCCGCACTTCAGGAGCGGCAACGAAATTGTACTTGTCCTCCGGAATGTCCTGCGCTACTTGAATGGTGTTCTTGCGCACGGTGCCAAACGCGCTGGCCAATTCTCTTCCGCCATAAATGCTCATGGAATCACCTCGATGTGGGATTGTCTGCTCCTTCCGGGACAGACCGCTTACTTCGATGCATGATTCTCGGTCCTCGTCACGCCTTCCAACGTGTTTTCTTTTCAGCCCTCTTCGCCGCCGCTCGCCTCGCTCGCCTGGCTGCCGACCATCTGACTGTACGCCGCGCGACGTGTCAACCCGCGCTCTTTGGCGGCCAGCTTCAGCGCTTCTTTGCGGTCTAGCTTGGCCTGGTGCATCAATTCTTCGACGCGCGCCGCCAGCGATTGCGCCGAATCGCCTTGCGTACGCCCCTCCGTCACCTCCGGCGGGCCAAGAATGAGCGTGATCTCGCCGCGCGCAGGACGCTCTTCGAGCGCAGCGATGATTTCGGAAAGCTTGCCGCGCAGAAACTCTTCATGGAGCTTCGTGACTTCTCGCGCCAGGCATGCGGGCCGGTCACCGAGAATCTTTAGGGCATCGGCGACGCATTCCGCGACGCGATGCGGCGCTTCATAAAGAATGATGGTGCGCTCCTCGATGCGCAGGCGTTCGAGGGCGCGGCGGCGTTCGCCACTCCGCGCGGGCAAAAAGCCCATAAAGAGGAATTCCTCGCTGGGAATTCCGGAAGCAGAAAGGGAAGCGAGAAGCGCGGACGGTCCCGGAATCGGCACAACGGGAATTTGGTGGCGCAGACAGAGAGTCACCAGCCGGTGGCCCGGATCGGATACCAGCGGCATTCCCGCATCGCTGACCAGAGCGATTTTCGCGCCCTGCTCAATAGCCATGACCAATTCCGGCGCGCGCGTCAGTTCGTTGTGCTCGTGATAGCTGACCAGAGGCTTGTGAATGTCGTAGTGGGAAAGCAGCTTTTGCGTGTGGCGCGTGTCTTCGCAAGCGATCTGATCGGCTTCTTTGAGGATGCGCAAAGCGCGTAGCGTGATGTCCTCGAGATTGCCAATCGGCGTCCCCACAAGGTACAAACAGCCTGCGGCGCTCTGCTGCTCGGCTGCTGAATTCTTGGCGGTCATGGCGACCAGTCTAGCATGCGCCCTGTGGGATGCGGCGAGCGCTCGTGCTGGGCGCTAAGGTGTATCCCCACGCTGAGGCAAGCAGAAAAGCACGCCCGCGCGGCGGCAGTTTCCATAGCAATGCTATACTTCATTTTTTGAATCGGTGGAGGAGGAGCGTCTGTGCCCTTGTACGAGTACGAATGCGTGAAGTGCGGCCGGCGTACGGAGAAAATCGAGAACGTTGACGGCCCGCACTTGAAGAAATGCCCGCACTGCGGCGGTAAGGTCGAGCGGCTGGTTACCGCGCCCGCCATCCAATTCAAGGGCGCGGGATGGTACGTGACTGACTATGCGAAGAAATCCGGCGGAGGCGATTCCGAAAAGCCGGCGGCCGGAGCCACCGAAACAAGCAGCAAGGAAAAGAGCGACGACACAAAAGAGACAAGCTCCAAAGACTCCAAAGAGAAAAAATCCACGAAGAAAAAGTAAATCGCGCGAGGAGCCGGGATGGCTGATACAACGCAAGGGAAGAGTGCCGCAGGGCGCAAAGTGCGCAAAGCCGTTTTGCCGGCGGCCGGGCTCGGCACGCGATTCTTGCCCGCGACCAAGGCACAGCCCAAGGAAATGCTCACCGTCGTGGACAAGCCGCAGATTCAGTACGTCGTCGAAGAATGCGTTGTCTCAGGGATCGAACACATCATCATCGTGACGGGGAAAGGAAAGAATTCCATCGAGGACCATTTCGATTATTCACCCACGCTGGAGCGCTTCCTGGAGGAGAAGGGGAAGAAGGATCAGGCCGCCATGGTGCGGGAGATCAGCGACATGGTGCAGGTAAGTTACACGCGGCAGAAGGAGCCGCTGGGCCTGGGCCATGCCGTGCTTGTGGCAAGAGATCTTGTAGGTGACGAACCCTTCGCGGTTTTGCTTGGCGATGTGCTGATTCCCGGCCCTAATCCGGCTACCAAGCAACTGATCGACGTGTACGCCGCGACCGGAGTGGGAGCGATCGCGGTCGAAGAAGTGCCCAAGGAGAAAACGCATCTCTATGGCATCGTAGATGGCGAACCGGCACCGCAACCGCCGTTCGGAGCGCGGCTGCTGCGGATTCGCGAAGTGGTAGAAAAGCCCCAGCCTGAGAAAGCTCCATCGAACCTCGCGATCACTGGGCGCTACGTTTTGCCGCCCCAGATTTTCGATTGTCTGGCGCGCACCAAGCCGGGCGCCGGAAATGAAATCCAGTTAACCGATGCGTTGCGCATCCTGGCACAGGAAGATGGCTTGTGGGCATACATTTATGACGGCGTTTCCTACGATGCCGGCGATAAATTGGGATTCTTGAGAGCGACCGTGGAAATCGCTCTGCAGAACAAAGAGTTTGGCGGCGAGTTTCGTGAATATTTGAAGGGTTTGAAGCTATAGCGACCGTATGAGCACTCGCATTCTAGGAATTGAATCTTCTTGTGACGAGACGGCGGCGGCCGTTGTTGCCAACGGCCGCGAAATACTGTCCAGCGTGGTCGCGTCGCAAATCGATGTCCATCGAAAATATGGCGGCGTGGTGCCGGAGCTGGCTTCACGCGAGCATTTGCGGC
>QHYM01000255.1 GCA_003223295.1 Acidobacteriota bacterium
CTTCTGGTCGCAAGCTATCTCCCATAGAGTTTCTTGCATCCTAGGAAAAGGGGATGCCTGTGCCGCCTAGGCCAATGACTGTAAGCAACACTCTTTCACGACGGATAGATACGCAGGGTCACCAGACTATGAAAGCCCAAATCGCGGCGTGTTTGCTGTGCCTGCTGATTGTTGGGGCGTTTCTCGACGGACTGCCCGATCCACCTGCAGTCAAACCGCAGTGCAGTCGGAACAATTTGGTTTGCCCGCTTCATCACCATGTACCTGTTACAGCGAAGAGCCATGTATCAGATTGTGTTGCCCGCGACCCTCATTTTCAGGCCAGCTTCCTTTTGTTTGGACAGGTTTCCGAAAGTGGAGGCCCTTCCCATAAACTGACTTTTGTGCGTCAGGCGACAGACACCTCTCCCCCCTGTTTTTTCTAAGGACGACATTCCCCAGCTGATAAAAACTTAAGCGACCGATACTGCTTTGAAGCAAATCGGTGCCGTTCCTCCTACGAAGCTCACAACAGGCAACACACTCACAGGCCGTACGTTTTGCTTTCAGGCGGAAAAGGACTATCGTCGGTGCACACCTCTCAAATCATTCAAGCATGGGGCAAGATCCTCAAGGGTGAACAACCCTCTCTTTCGATTGAAATCACGCGTGAATGCCCTTTGAAATGTCCGGGCTGCTACGCGTATGACGACGCGCATCTAGGTGGCGGGCAGACCTTGCGCGACCTGAACGACCGAAGGGGCCAATCCCTGGTAGAGGGGGTTGTTGAAGTTGTCGATCGGCTGAAGCCTTTGCATCTATCCATCGTCGGAGGTGACCCGCTGGTCCGTTATCGCGAACTGGAGTTGCTGATTCCCCTGCTCCTGGCGCGCGGAATCCACGTGCAGATTGTTACTAGCGCCTTCCGAACGATGGGTCCGACTTGGGCGACTCTGCCGCATCTGCACGTAGTTGTGTCCATCGACGGGTTGCAACCGGAGCACGATGTCCGGCGAGCGCCAGCGACCTACGATCGCATTCTCAAAAACATCATGGGGCAGAGGATCACGGTCCATTGCACGGTCACGGGCCAAATGATGAAGCGCCCGGGATACCTGGCCGAATTCCTGGAATTCTGGACGCCACGTCCGGAGATCAAGAAGGTATGGTTCAGTCTATTCACTCCTCAAGTTGGAGATCGAATGCCGGAAATATTGAGTGCAGAGGAGCGGGAACGAGCCATCACGGACATGCTGGAATTGCGAAGGCAATATCCGAAACTGGACATGCCAGCGGCAGTGATTCGGCAGTTTGCCTCGCCGCCGCATAGCCCGCAAGACTGCGTTTTTGCCCTCACCACACAGACCTTGTCAGCAGACCTGCAAACAAAGATCACTCCATGCCAGTTTGGCGGGAATCCTAACTGCGCGTCTTGCGGATGCGTCGCGTCGATGGGTTTAGCCTCCATTGCCTCGCACAAATTGGGGGGAATTCTCTCGGTCGGGACCGTTTTCAGAGCTTCCGTCAAGATTGGACAGAACAGAGCGAAGTCGAGAGCGAAGTATGAAACCAAAAACACACTACGGGTATTACAAGCAAAGGAAGCAGGGTTGGCGAGCAGGAACAAAGGAGGCGATAGATTGTGAAGAATTCAGCTCCACCAGGACTTGTGCCCGCTCAACATGGAAGAGAGATGCTGTTCCTTCGCGACCTTTCCGCGCGAGTCGGAAGCGATCCGATGCTGGTGCAAGCCAGCAACGGAAATACATCCGTAAAGGTCGATGGGATTCTATGGGTTAAAGCATCCGGCAAATGGCTAGCCCATGCAACGCAGGAAGAGATGTTCGTGCCGCTGGAGTTGGCAGAAGTCAAAGAGTTTATCCACAAGAACGCGGGAATTGCGCCACGCTTTGCTTCGAAGAACGGGCTGCGTCCATCCATTGAAACAGCAATGCACGCCGTCCTTCGGCATCGTGTTGTTATTCACGTGCACTCTATCAACGCAATTACTTGGGCCATACGTCTCGATGGCCCCGACCAACTAAAAGAGCGACTGGCCGGCCTGAACTGGCAATGGATTCCTTATGCACCATCCGGAATGCAGCTGGCCCGGGAAATCGAAAAGGCAGTGGCCAAGGCACCGGGGACCGACGTTCTCATTCTTGGAAATCACGGACTGGTCGTCTGCGGATATGATTGCCATACAGCCGAGAAACTTCTGTGTGAGGTCGAACGACGGCTTGCGATTACTCCACGGCGATTCCCAAAGCCCGACACCACGGTGCTGGCGATGATTGCGCGTTTCTCAAGATGGCAATTTCCTGATGACGATTCGTTGCATGCGCTGGGCACCGATGCAGTGTCTCGAAAGATTCTAAGGGGCGGCGTTCTCTATCCGTGCCAGGCAACTTTCTTGGGCCCAGTTATGCCTTTACTCTCACCTGCGGTTGTCCTTTCGAAATTCGGAGAGCGCTTGAATGGCAAAGACAGGACTCCTCCGTTTGTAGCCGTGGAAAGAAGCGGAGTGATGCTCAACGAGAAGATGTCCAGCTCCGAGCGTGCCACCTTGATTGGCCTTGTGCAAGTGACGCAACGAACTGAGGAGTCCGCGCGACTCCGCT
The DNA here is from genome assembly GCA_003223295.1 of Acidobacteriota bacterium. GTDB lineage: Bacteria > Acidobacteriota > Terriglobia > Acidiferrales > UBA7541 > Acidiferrum. The sequence goes on from QHYM01000255.1 coordinate 2,601, forward strand.
ATTTGAATGAGGTGGAAGTAACAGACCTCTTAAGTAAAGGTGCACATGGTTGCAAAGAGCCGGCTGCGATGGATGAGAAGGCAAACTCGTTGGCGGACATCAAGGAATTGGACGAGGAACGAACCGCATCTGCTGGCCCCTTCTTCGCTGGCCCTGGGTCCTGCATAGACTCGGCAAACCTTGGACTAAGACCAACAGGACGGCTCAATTCTGTGAAAGTGCGCCGTTACGGCAGCTCGGGGAGAAAGGAAGGTCATGCAAGGCGAAGACTTCAATCTCAGCAATCAAAATTTAACTTGGCCGAAGGCGATGCAGAGAACTAAGCATTTTCTCAAGATCATCCTCGGCTTCATGCTACTTACGATGGGGCAGCGATGCTTTTGCTCCCCGGCCCTGGCTGGCTGACCATCGGCCTGGGGCTCATGGTCTTGGCGGCCGAGTTTACCTGGGCGCGGCGACTGCTGAAGGGGCCCTGGGCAGTGACGGGCGCGCAACGCACACCAGTCGGCACACTGTGGCTGACGTATGTCGGTGTAAACGAGCGCGTCGAGCTTTGGAGCAACCCAGGTGGTCGCCAACGGATGTGGGCCATCGCTTAACGTGGCGGACCATCATGGAAAGGCCCAAGGGGAAAGACGGGACCCGCGGCCGTTTGAATCGCCAAGTTCAATTTCTCGGCTGACCAATGAGATGCTCGCCGCGTCCAATGGAGTAGGTCGGATGCGGGTGACAACAGAACCCTATGTCGACAGCACTTTTCACGGCATGTTTATAACGATAGAATAGCGTATTGGGCGGAAGCCCTGTTGCGCCCGAAACTCCCGGACCGACTAGCAGCAACTATAGGTCTCCTGTTGCCTGCGAAACATTTCGGTCTCAGTGACCGTATGTACAAGAAGGGAGTGGTTCGGGCAGACATTTACCGGCGAGCGGCTTCGTAACCTAAGCATTTCATGGAACTTCGCGGGATGGCAGCGTTTTGGAGTAGTGGCCGCAACGTGGTGGAGCGAAGGGGAAGCGAATGAAGACCTGGCATAAAGTGACGATTGGTGCGGGCGTCGTGGTGGCGCTCGGCGGGATTGTTCTTTTCAGCGTGAATCAGGCAAACAAGGGCGTTGTTACCGTGCAGACTGCCAAGGTGGCGAAGCAGGACAGCTTAGTCTCCTTGGTAACAGCTTCGGGTGAAATCAAGCCCACAACTTATACCAATGTGACCGCCCAGGGGTTTGGCAGAATTATCGAAATTTTGGTCAAGGAAGGCGATCACGTTAAGAAAGGTGACCGCCTGCTGTTGCAAGAGAACGTTCAGGCGAATGCAGATGTGCAGGCGCAGTCAGCCGCAAGCAATTCCGCGGAATCCGGAGTGCAGGCTGCGGAGGCAAGCAATAGAGCAGCGCAATCGGATTTAACCTCGCAGCAGGCAAACCTCGAAAAAGCAAAGCTGGACTATGATCGCGGCCAGGGCCTTTATAAGGATGGATTGATCCCCAAGCAGGACTTTGACCAGCGGAAAACGACTTATGATGCGGCCTCGGCGGCCGTCGATTCCGCCAGGGCTCGCGTCTCGCTGCTGAAAGCCCAACTGGAACAGTCTCGCGCGCAGTTGAATCAGAGCCGTGCAGTTCTCGTGCGCACTCAGGACGTTCTGCGCAAAACGACCTACACCTCTCCGATCAATGGAATTGTGAGTTATCTCCCGGAACGCGTGGGCGACTACGTTGTTCCTGGCATCCAGAATTCCAACGGCAGCTTTCTTATGACACTCTCCGACATGTCGGTTGTCACCGCAGAAGTCAAGGTGGATGAAACCGACATCGTCAACGTGAAGATGGGCCAAGACGCCGACGTAACCATTGATGCGGTTCCCGGGAAGGTGTTCAAAGGCAAAATCACGGAAATTGGGTCGCAGGCCGTGCTACGCAGTTCTGGCTTGACGACTACGCAGACTACGACAAGCACACAGGAAGCGAAAGACTTCAAAGTTGTCGTGACTCTGGACAACCCGCCTGAAAACTTGCGCCCCGGTCTCTCCGCCACCGCGAAAATCAGGACGGCTGAGCGGAAAAACGTTGTCGCTATTCCCATTCAGGCTCTGGCGATGCGCACGCGCAAGGAATTGGAAGAGGCAGCGAAGAATGCGAAAGGTCAAGGTGGGTCCGGTGTGACTCTTGCCGCGCCCCCGCCCGCTGCACCTGGTGACCCCAAAAAGGATGAGGTGCAAGGCGTTTTCGTGGTGAATGCCAAGAAGGCAGTGTTTCGGCCTGTTGACACCGGCATCTCAGGCGTCACCGACATCGAGATAACAAAAGGATTACAGCCCGGCGACGAAATCGTCATCGGCAGCTACAAGGCGCTGCGCACATTAAAGCCTGAGGCCCAGGTGAAGGTGGACAATAGCGCACCCAAGAAGCAGGATGATCAGCAGAGCTGACGCACTTGAACGACACAAGGGAGATTCGCATGCCTGTCGAGACGCAGACCGCTGATTCTTACCGGGAAGACCTGGTCAACTCCGGCGTTGTCATCAAGACGGAAGAACTTGCGAAAGTTTACGAAATGGGCGCCGAGCAAGTGCACGCATTGCGTGGCGTGAACCTGGAGATCCGCAAGGGGGAGTACGTGGCCATCATGGGCCCCTCTGGCTCCGGCAAATCCACGCTGATGAACCTTATCGGTTGCCTCGACTCGCCAACCTCCGGGAAGTATTGGCTCGCAGGCCGCCTGGTCAGCGATCTGGACGATGATGAGCTCGCCTACATTCGAAACAAAGAGATTGGTTTCGTGTTTCAGACCTTTAACCTCCTGCCGCGCGCAACCGCACTTCACAACGTGGAGCTGCCTTTGATCTACAACGGCACGCCGTCAGAAGAGCGGATCGAAAAGGCAAAAAAGGCGCTGGAGCGCGTGGACCTCACCGATCGCATGACCCACAAGCCCAATGAGCTATCGGGCGGGCAAAGGCAGCGCGTTGCAATTGCCCGGGCACTGGTGAATACCCCTTCAATCGTCCTGGCGGACGAGCCCACGGGCAACTTGGATTCGAAAACCGGCGAAGAAATCATGGCCCTCTTCGAGAATCTCCACCGTCAGGGAAACACCATCATTCTCGTCACCCATGAACACGACATTGCACACCATGCTCACCGCATTATCTTCATTCGTGACGGCAAGATCGCTTCCGACGAAGCCGTCAAGAAATAACCGGACAATTCGGCTCTTTCCATCCAATAGCTACCTGCTACGTTTGTCTTGTTGACGCTGCTCGCCAACAATCTGTTCGTGTGTGTTCGCCGCGAAAAGGATGAATGCCATGCAGTCCATGCAAAAAGAAAGTTCGACATCACGAACTGGTGAGTTGCTGAATCTCGCCGCTGCAAAAGCGATTCGTTACGTTGACCAGGCTGCCGAGCGAGCTGTGGCCCCCTCCTCAGCGGATCTCGCCACTCTCGGCAAGTTTCACGAGCCGTTTCCATCGGAACCATGTGACCCCGCCCAGGTGCTCAATCAATTGGATGCTGTTGGTTCTCCTGCAACCACCGCGACGACCGGCGGACGCTACTTTGGCTTCGTAAACGGCGGAATGGTTCCTGCTGCGCTCGCGGCCAGCTGGATCGCAGCAGCATGGAATCAGAACGCGGCGTTGCGCGTGATGTCGCCGGTCGCCGCGGAACTCGAAGATGTGGTTCTCCGGTGGATTTGCGAGGCTCTTGCTTTGCCTCTCGATTGCGAAGGAGGGCTGGTCACCTGCGCCACGATGGCGAACTTTACCGCCCTGGTTGCGGCTCGCCACGCTCTCCTCAAGCAAACAGGCTGGGACGTCACCGAAAACGGGATGTTTGGCGCGCCCCCTATTGAACTGGTCGTCGGCGCTGAAGTTCACGCCTCAGTTCTGAAAGCTCTGAGCATGGCAGGGTTTGGAAGAAAGCGCGTGACCATTGTTGAGGCCGACAGCCAGGGAAGAATGCGTTCCAACCGCCTGCCAAGGCTGACTAAGCAAACCATTGTGTGCATTCAAGCAGGCAGTGTGAACACCGGCACCTTTGACCCGGCTGACCAAGTCTGCGCCGCCGCGAAGGAACAAGGTGCCTGGGTCCACGTGGACGGAGCATTCGGCCTTTGGGCGCGAGTTTCACCCAAGTATGCGCCTTTAGCCCAGGGATTCGAGAAGGCCGATTCTTGGGCCACCGATGCGCACAAGTGGCCCAACGCAGGATACGACTGTGGCGTGGTCCTCGTGAGAAATGGCGATGCTCTGCGCGCTTCCCTCGGCATTGCCGCGGCGTACCTCGAACCAGGCGCGCGCCGGGAGCCGATGCATCACACTCCCGAGGCCTCGAGAAGAGCCCGGGGAGTCGAGTTGTGGGCCACGCTGAAATCTTTGGGACGAGCCGGACTCTGCCAATTAATCGAGAGGACCTGCGCTCATGCACAGCGCTTTGCCGAAGGACTGCGCGAAGCAGGTTTTGAAGTCCTGAACGAAGTGGTCATCAATCAAGTGTTGGTTTCCTTCGGCACGCCTGACGTGACCAGGGAAGTGATTCGGGGTATTCAGGAAGAAGGTACCTGTTGGTGTGGTGGAACCGTGTGGCAGGGAAGGGTTGCCATGCGTATCAGTGTGTCTTCATGGGCTACTACTGAGCGGGATGTGGAACGAAGTCTGGAAGCAATAACCCGTATAGCTCGCGACTCTAAGTCCGTTCCGACATCCGCCTAAGAAGCCAGGCCTTAACGGCTGTGCGCTGCGTCAGAAGTTTCCAGATCGGGCAGTGTCTGCTCCACGCTCAAATACGTTCGGGACAGGCGGTCATGCCAGGTGAGTTCGTCGGAATCCCAAATCACCCACAAAAACCCAAGAAAAAACGCCCCTGCAGAGAGCAGGTAGCCCACGCTGCGCAACAACATTTGTCTTGACGTGGGCGCCTCGCCGGAAAAACTGACCACCTGCAAGCCCCTCATCATCATGCCCGGCGTCGTTCCTCCGAAGATGCTGAAAAGCGAGAAGTACTGCAGATAGACAATGGCAAACGTAGTGACACAGACTGCCGCGCTCAACTTGCTCAGTGTGAAGTGTCCTCCCAATGAGCCGAAGAGTCCCAGAAAGCCGCCGTACGCAAACAACAAACAAAATAGGTCGATTATCGCGGCAAATCGGCGGTCATCGATGGAAGCGACTGGATATAAACCGGCCTGAGATTCAGCTGCTGCCGGAGTCGGCTGAATCTGTGCATGACCATCTGTGCCTGGTTGCGACGAGACATCAATTTCCACCGGCAATTCTTCGCAAATCCCTGCTTTCGAAGATCTGCCTATGGCAATCGTGAAAGAGAATTCATCTTGAGAGGGAGCCTGTTCTTCTTCAATCGCGATGGAGGCCCCGGTTTGACCCTGAACCAGCGATTCCCCGAAAGGGAATTGCGATTGCCTGTCGCTGGCCGGCAATTCTCGTCTACGCGTGCGATAAGCCTTGAGGCGCTCCGCCAATTCTCCGCGCCAGGAACCGTCCTGCAAGGCTTCTTTACGCGAGGCATTCTGGAATTCGGACGTTGCCATCCCCGGGTATTCCACCCTGGGGTTTTGCGGTGGGATTCCTGGCGAAGGGACGCCGGAAGGCTCCTCAATTGCCGAAAATCCTACGGAAAAGGATGAATCACAGAACTGACAGGCGCGGACTCCTGCGGGCAATACCGCGCCACACTGCGAGCATATTTTTGTCACCGTAAGTTTTGCGCTGCGGACGCATCTACTCCGGTGAGGAGAGAGCCTGTCCAGAATAGCATGCTCTTAGAAATGTCAAGCGGTCAATTGAGGACGGTTGTCACGAAAGAAGCATCAGATCGAGGGAAGGGAACGCCAAGGATCAGGAGATTACGCGTCCATCTGTTGAGCCAGCATATCTCGGCTAAAGGAGATGCGCCGCTCCAAGGCGATGGCCGCAAAATACGTACAATGCCCTCGTTCGGAATCCGTCCAGGACTTCATGGAAGGAGCCAACTGTGCGACCGTCGACCCAGCAAAACTCAGCAAGCGGAAATAAGCTCCAATCGCCTGGATCCCTTTGCGGTCTTCGGGCCGCTCAGGGCACAGATGTAGGAGCTGCATAACGCGATTGAAATCCTCCCCGGATGCAGCCCTTTGTATGCCGGTGACGTCCTGCACTTCGGGCGACAGAGGCTGCTTGGACGACACGGCGATGAGCGACCGGCAGTAGAACACGAAGAATTGCAGGAAGATCACCACCGACACCACGAAAATGAAAGCGGCCATCATCGAGGCACCGTCGCAAGGCGAGAAGGCGCCAGCCTGGCCTCTTCAGTCACAAATAGGAACGAATACATCCACGCAGCCGGCAGGATGCAGCCTAACGCAGGCGTCACGTATTGCCAGACAGGCTGCAAGTTCGGATAGAGATTTCTCAGGGCATAGTCTGCCGCGAATGCGCTGAAATAGACTCCAAGCGAAAGCACAAGCTGAATCAGGCGAGTTCGTGTCTCGCGGAGTTTCAGGATCGCGCCCCAGAGTACGTATGTAAGCACCAAACCAACGAAATAGAGGTTTTGCGAGAGCTCAAACGCGAAATGGGAGAGAATGCGGTGGGAGGACTGGTTGATGACCGCGTAGGAAAACCACGCCGTTCCACCTAACAGGATAACGGCGCCAAGCCGCAGATAACGCTCGACCTTCATCTCGTCAAAAACGAGGCTATAGAGATTTAGAAGGGCGAAATAAAGTCCGATGGTCAAAAGCGCGTCGGAGTAGAAATAAAAATACGCGTACTCCATGGACGACACGCCCGAGCGGCTAATTACGAGATAGCGACCCACGCTCACCAGGAACGAAAGCCCCATGTAGAGATTAAGGCAGAGATATCGACGGAGGGAGTTACCCTTGAGCGCGCACACCACTACCGCTGCCTCAAGGAGAGTGCAAATCAACCAAACGCAAGATTCAGCCAGACCAGGCACGTTCGTTGTTCGCCTGCGCCCTGGTTGACTCCGAGATAGGTCTTAATCCTCGGTCGTGCAACTACTTCCAGGGCACCGGGGGAGCTGGCGCGCCGCCATTCTTCCATGGCACTGGCGGTGCAGGTGCTCCACCGTTCTTCCATGGTACCGGAGGAGCAGGTGCTCCGCCGTTTGCCATGATCACGGAGCCATCACCGTGGGTGACAGCTACCGTCTTCAGACTCATCGCTCCGACCAAAACCAGCATAGCCAGAAGAACTACCGTGAGTTTGCGTGACATTGTGCCTCCGAGTTAGAAAACAACCCTGGAGGTATGCTATCTCGTTGTACACCAATGTCAAGCAGCTCAGGCTACGAGTCTGTATTGTATCGGTACATCCTACCCGGCCCCGTGCTTTCGATAGGTGTTCGCCTATCAAGGGCTCGGGCCAGGCGCCGATCCCACTTAGCATAGTTTTTCCGAGTTCTAAGAGCAACGGTACGCCCGTACCAATAGATTTAGTACTTCTAGCTGCCGTAAATATTGGATATACCTCGGTCCGCTATACTGTTCGGATAATAGAAACCCTGCTTCAGCGATCTTTATTCCCCAAATCATCAGCACGATTGCCTCTGCCAATTGCCCGGATCGCCTTTGCGTTTGCACTGGAACGCCTTGACACACTCACCAGCGACTCCATAGCATTAGGTATTACCATTACTCCAAGCCGGCGTAGCTCAGTGGCAGAGCGAGGGTCTCATAATCCCTAGGCCGTGGGTTCGATTCCCCCCGCCGGCACCATTTTTCTCAGCTACATTGCCGGGTCTCTAGCGTATAAAAACCTCGTGTTCCAGTTGCGAACTCCCTCGCGGACGTCACGGGTCGATAGGTTCTTCTGCTATTGCTCCGCAAATGACCCTAGTACAACATTGCGCCTCGCTTCTCCTCTGGTGATAGATTCCAATGAATCCCCTACCAAATGTAATCGGCCCTAGCCGCGCCGGGCTAGTGGCGCATCCTTAGGCGCAACGGTGGGTGAGCCTGACGCTGAGTCACTTCTGCGAGCTCACATGCAGCGCCGATCGCGGAGGGCACACAGTTCGCGAAGCAGGAGGAGACATTTATCGCCCCGGAGTATATCTTGACTCTTTGCAGAGGATGGCGAACCTGCCTGGCAGGACCAGTCGGGATGCTTGCTCGGCAGCTGGATGAGTAGATAGAGTACTGGGAATCGCGAAGGGAATGCCCGGACGCGGGAAAGATGGACTCCGCAACATCTACATTTGGCTTGGTGGAGCGCTTCAAGAGAGGCGAGGCGGAGGCGTTCAGCCTGATCTTCCGTAAGTACCGTCGGAGGCTAGCGGTGCTGGTGCACTACAAGATGAGCCCGGAACTGCGCGGCGTGGTTGAGGTGGAGGACGTCCTGCAAGAGGTGTTCCTAGCAGCGGCGCAGGATATAGGCAATTTCACGTATCAGTCTCCAGGCAGCTTGATGGCTTGGCTATCGCGGATCTCGGACCACTTGATCGTGGATACAGCCCGCTACCAGAACCGGGGAAAGCGCCACGCAGAAGAGATGCTGAGGTTCCGGTCGGCGAGCAATCCGGCGGGACCGGACCCGGTGGACCCCGAAACCCCCAGCCGAGTGTTTGCCCGAACAGAGGGCGTGCAAATCCTACTCAAGAAACTGGATGTCCTCCCGGCGGAATACAGGGAAATGATCCTGCTGGCAAAATTCGAGGGACTGACGACAAAAGAGATCTCCGAACGGGTGGAAAAATCGCGGGAGAGCGTAGCCCTCACGTTGCACCGCGCACTGAAACGATTCCGCGAGCTGGAAGCGGCGGCTAGATAACGATGAGCGTCGAAAAATCCCCAAGAAATCCTCAGAATCCGCCGCCCCCCGCTGAAGAATCTGCGGAGCGGGAGCGCGCCGTAGCCGAAGCGCTAGCGACATACGTGGATCGAGTGTCGCGTGAAGAGATGGTGGACATTGAGGCGTTCTGTAAGACTTTCCCCGGACTAGAGTACGAGCTTAGGCCGTTACTGGAGTCGCTGAATGAGATGGATGAGCCACCATTTTCCGAGAGTTCTGCGCCGAAGTCCAAGGAAGGAGTACAACTGCCCGAGAGGTTGTCCGGGCACAAGATTCTCGGGGAGATTGGTGCCGGGGGAATGGGGAGAGTTCTGCTGGGATATGACGAGCGATTGAACCGGAAAGTCGCGATCAAATTACTCGGGGAACGGTATCGCACGGAAGAATCCGTCAAGACGCGATTCATGCACGAAGCACGCGCACTCGCGCAGATCAGCCATCCCAACATCGTGCATATCTTCAGCCTGGGATCGCCGGAAGAACTTCCCCATTTCGTGATGGAATTCGTTGACGGAGTATCGCTCGTGGAAGCGGGGCGAGCGCTGACGCTGAGGCAAAAAGCGGAGCTGATCCGCAAAGTGGCGCTGGCGGTGGATTTTCTTCACGAGCACCAGATCGTACATCGCGACCTGAAGCCGACGAACATACTGGTGAGCGCGGACCTGGAACCAAAGATCTTGGATTTCGGGCTGGCGCAGCATCTGGAGAGCGACACCAGACGAGTGACGAGGCCCGGCGAGATCATAGGCACGCCGGACTATTTTTCACCGGAACACACTGTGCCGGGGTCGCGATTCGATCCGCGAAGCGATGTTTTCTCGCTGGGCACGATACTGTACGAGCTACTGACTGGAAGCCCGCCGTTTCACGGGGAAACGTTAGGCGAGCAGGTGCGGCGGATCCGTGAACACGATCCAACACTGCTGCGGCGAAGGAATCCAGAAATACCGGGTGATTTGCAAGACGTCTGCCTGAAGGCACTGGAAAAAAAACCAGAGAACCGCTACGCGTCTGCGCGGGAAATGGCGGATGACCTGGAAAGATTCTTAGCGGGAGAAAAAGTGCATGCGGTGCCGACCGCGTATTCGAATCTGATGTCCGGGAAGATCGAACAACATCTGCGCGAGCTGGAAGGTTGGCGAGAGGAAGAAATCGTTTCGGAGCATGAGTACGAGGCGTTGTGCAAAGACTATGGGCGGCTGGTGGAGCGAGAAGACGCGTGGATCTTGAATGCGCGAAGACTTTCGTTGCCACAAGTGAGTTTGTATGTGGGTGCCTGGATTCTCACGGTGGGCGCGGCGTTGTTGTTCCTCTTTCAGTTTATGGATCTGTCGGGGACGCTGGGAGTTATCGTCGTGGCCGGAGTCGCGGCATTGATGGTGGACCGCGGACTGCGGCTTTGGAAATCCGGACAGTTACGGGTTGGGATTGCCTACCTGCTGACGTTTTGTCTGTTGCTTCCGATTGCGTTGCTCGTTGCGTTTGGGGCCTATCACCTTTTTGCGAAGGCTGCGGCGAATCCGGATTGGGAGTTGCTGGGGCGCATCTCGAAGACGTTCAAGCAAACAACGAATGCGCAGGTGTGGTGGGCAGTGGCACTGTCGCTGCCGGCGTACGTGTGGCTCAGGCGGCTTACGAAATCTTCGGTCTTCTCGCTAGTACTTGCGGTCATGGCGGCGTGGTTATGGGTAGTCACACTGATGCGAATGGGGCTGTTGGAATGGATAGACACTGACCCTGGAAAATTCTATTTCCGGCTGATCCCGGCCGCGCTGCTGTTTTTCGCGATGGCGTTTGTGGTGGAGCGGCGTCATTTTCCGAACGACTCGCGATACTTCTACCCGATCGCGGTGGTTTTCACATTCGCAGCTTTGAGCGGGCTGGCAGGCACTCATAAGCCGTATCAGGAATGGCTGACAACGAGGTTGCCCTGGACACGTGGGCAGATCGAGTATCTTTTTATTATCAACGCGGGGATCTATTTGCTGCTGGAGGTCATTTGCGAGCGGTTCCCAGTGTCGCAAATGCGTTCAGTGGGCAAGACTTTTCGATTTGTGATACCTGGACACGTGCTGACCTCGCTGTTCTTCCTCGGGCTGGCGGCGACGGAACGATGGGAAGACCAATTAAACAGTCTCTCGATACAGAGAGAGGCGCGCGTGTTTGAAATGCTGTTGCCGACGGCGGCGCTCGTATTTGTCTATGGAAGCATCCGGAAGCAGATGAAGAATTATTTCATTGTAGGGATGATATTTCTGGCGATCGGGCTGGTGCGGCTGCAACAAGATATTTTCAAGCAGAGGTCGCGCTGGCCGATCCTGCTGCTGATTCTGGGGTCCTTGCTTATGGTGAGTGCGACTCGTTACTCGGCTATCAAAATGGCCCTGGCGCGGATGGTCCGGCGCGATGGCTGAGGAGCCCTGAACAGGAAAAGAAACGCTGCAATTCCCACCTTTTTTTGTCGCTATTCCTTACTGAGGGAAAGTAAAGGCCCGTCGGTGTACGGCAGGGGTTATCGCAAGGCAAGGGGCAGCCCTCGAAGGAGTGCGACTATGACTGAACAAAGAGGTGAAGGGTCTCAGCGCTGGACTTGGCTTATCGGAGCTACGCTGGCGCTGGTGAGTATTGTTCCGACCGGGTGCGACAGCGACGGAAATCCGTTTGTTATGTCACTTCAGCCGTTTTACACACAGGTAGATTTGGAAGCTGATTCCAGATTGAACGAGACGTGGACCGACAAAGAAGGGGACGTGACGTTTGCATTCGAACAAGGAAGGGAAAAGGGGAAAGAGAAGGAATACGAGTTGGTTGTAAAAGAAAAAGACGGAGAACAGCAGGTGTCGGGGAAGTTCGACGTGCGTCTCGTCCAGCTGGGAGCGTTCTGGTTTCTGGACATTTATCCCAAGAGTAGCGAAGGAAAAAGCGAGTTTTATCGCATGCATTTCATCCGTGCTCATACGATCACGCGCGTGGAAATCAAACAGGATTCAATCCAGATGGCATTTCTGAGCGCAAGCTGGCTGAAGGCGAAGATTAAGGAAAATAGCATCGATACCCCGTACGCAAAGGCGAGTGATGCGCTGCTGCTGACAGGAACGACGGAGGAACTGCAAGAGCTGGTGTTTCGCTATGCGAACGATGATCAGGCGTTTGCCGATCCGCTGTTGCTGGAAAGGCAGCGGCTTGAGGAGGAGCAATAAATGCCACGGAGATTCAGGGTGCCGAGATGCAATCGACAGTGGGACGAGACTGCCGGGAGAGCTCCCAGCAAGCGTGTGCGAGCGACCGGATAGCTGGAAAGAGATCGCGTGTTATCTGCGGCGCCGGATCCCGTGCGTGCAGAGATGGAAGAAGAACGAAGGGCTGCCCATCCTGCGACTCCACAAAACTGGCAGGAAAAATGAAAATCCCGCGTTCCAGATACGTTCCAGTTAGCCCCAATTCTGCCGCGTTCTGCGTTTTTGGCGTCTCGAAAAACCAATAACTTGCGTGGTTTCAATGCGCCTGAATATTCCGATTCCCCCCGCCGGCACCATTCTTTCTTCTTGATTTGAAAGGAATTACACGCGTGCGTTTTTCTTGCAGAACGTCTCGCCAGTCTGACTTCCTCTTGAGCAACGCGAGGACTTCTTCCCAGTGCCCGCAAGAAAAAGTACGTTAGCGAAGGGCTCCGTTGGTATCCGTGATGACACATAACGAAGAGCTTGGTTTTTGGAAGGCACATCACGCTTCTGTAGAAGCGCAACGCACGCCTGTAGAACCTCGGCGGACGAGGTTTCAAATCATCTTTGTAAGGGAGCCAAAGGTTCGGAAACGCTTTTGTGAATTTATTCTGGTGGTAGCCTCAAGTTAATCAGATGCGTGATACCTTGTGTGCGCAAATTTTCAACATGCTCCGATGACGTGATTGCACTGCCAAAGGCCAGTCGTTCGTTCACAAAAACGCCTTCACCGTCTCGATTCTCCATCTTTGAACTGGGACTTCTCTATGAGCACCTTCAGGTCGAGGTGGATAGTCACTTAAGCGTTCGTGGGAAAAAGACTCTCCAATCCGGATCGAAAGTTGGACCTTTAAGACCGTGGCAGAGATAAAAATTAAACTTTACCCCGTCAGCTTGCGCGAGGAGTTGGTCTGCTTCGGTGTAGCCGGCCCGTTCGAGGTAAAAGCCGATTGATTGGTGGTACGGGTACGTGTAGTCGAACTTCTCCAGGA
>QHYM01000256.1 GCA_003223295.1 Acidobacteriota bacterium
ATGAGTCGATGTGCTGTGTACCAATGAGCGGAGCGATGAAACTTACTTCGAAAACGAGTTCCGCTTCCGCAGGACTGCTGACAAGTTCGTAGCGCCCCCAGTTTTTGAGCGCCGTGTATATCAAGTTGTAAGGATGGTATTCACCGCTCAGCTTTTCGAAGATGGGAGCCGCGGTCCCGTCAACCCCAGCAAAACCCAGGAAGACCCGTTTCGCCGTCAACAAGCCTTCGGGGATCGGCACCGCACTGGCGACAACCGCGCGTTCGCCGGCGCTTGGGGTCGCCGTACCCGACTGACGAGGGGCGGCGTTCACACTGCTTGCCACGAACAAAATCGCTGCTGCACTGATCGTCACGACACCTAGTTTTCCCCAGAACATAGTTCCTCCTCCGTACCGTCAGGCCGCCGGTTACCACTCGCTTAATTGGACGTGCCGGTGAACCCTCGGGTGTCACCGGGGCAGGGACCGTTTCGATGCGGTTACCCCGTTCCTCCGTTAAGTTCTGAAAGGGGTTATATTCTTTTGTATGAGCAGTCCACTCGCCTGTAATCCGCATGCCATGTACGCCCAAGAACGCGGGCGTTACGACGTGCTCCGCGACAAGCTGGCCGCGGCCGAAGTGAAGCTCAATCCCGCAAATTACGTACGGCGGCGCGGGCCAAGGCCTTTTCCGGGGACGGGCTTTGGTGGAGACCAGCGTTCCCACTGCACGAAGCCATTCCGCTTGGCGGAAAAGGCCTTTTCACGATACAACGGAGCTTGGCAGGTCGTATGACGTTCCCCGGACCAAGCCGGCGCTCATCAGCTTTACTTTGACTTGAATTCTTATTACTTGATTCCGGAGCATGGCTTTTTGCCGGGGCACATTGCCAAATTCAGGGAGGTTGTTAGCAACAATCGATAGCGCGAAATATGAGCGTGTGACAATCATATGCGCGTGGGGTCAAAACCCTCGAGCGTCACCAAATTGTCACTAAAATTGGCGCAAAACGAACAAAAACAGAGAAAATCCAGAAGACAGAAATTGTCGCTATCTTGCAGCTGGCAAAGGGATTTAGTTGAATTTTCTACTAGATAGCGAACCAACGATTTAATTTTTCAAGACCGCCGGTTTCAACCGCTCACCCACTCCTCCGTTTTTAATTCTAACGTATTCTGCAAGTTACGGACGGTTTTGTGACAATGGCACGATTTTCTTTGCTGCATTTTGGTGCATTGTCACCAAACTGTCACCAAAACTGTCCCGATTTTCCAGCTTCTCGACTGCAGCCCGTTTGGAATCGAGAGAAGTGTGGGCATAACGAATAGTTGTGTTTACTGTTAAATGAGCTAACAGCTGCTGGACTGTCACTAGATCTGCGCCTTGTGGCCTCTCTGGCGCGATGCCGTTCGTTGACACTCTTCCCCACGTTCAGCTAGCCTCATTTTTTGGATGTTCGCGATGGAACAGATTTCTACGCGCATTCGATGTGCCACGCCTACGGTTGCGGTCCTTCTCTTAAGCCTCTTAGGCGCGTTTACTGGAACGCATGCGCAGGCTCAGGTACAAACGCGGGAGAACCGCGTTGAAACGAACTTACGCCTCGGCGCGGAGGCGATGCGCAGCGGCAAGGCAGAGGAAGCCGAGAAATACTTCCGCGAAGTCATTCAGCTGGCTCCGCAATTGGCAGAGGGTTATCTGGACTTAGGCTTGGCGCAGCTAAAGCAGGGAAAACTTGAGGACGCGGTCGCGTCGCTGCAAACCGCGCTTCAACACAATGCCAAGGCGCCCGGCGCTTCCATGTTTCTCGGCATTGCGTATTTCCAGATGAATCATCTGGACCAGGCTCGCGCAGCTCTCCAGCAAGAGATGGACCTGAACCCGCAGAATTCCGAAGCGCTCATGTGGTTGGGCATCACCGAACTAGCCGCGGGAAATCCGGAAAAGGCCGTCGGCCCTCTCGATAAAGCGGCAGAACTGTCTCCGAAAGACATCAACATTTTGGACTACCGTGGCCGCGCCCATCTCCTGGTTTCGAAAGACAGCTACGCTCGCATGTATGCCCTGGACCCTAACTCCTGGCGCATGCACCGGTTGAGCGCGCAAATTTATGCCGAATCCAACCAGCACAAGGAAGCCATCCGTGAATACCAGGCGGCCATCAAGCTGGCGCCGAAGCAGGCGGACCTCTACGAAGAACTGGGCGACGAGTGCCGCAAGGATGGCGCCCTGGATGTGGCTGCGACCGCCTACAAAAACGAGCTCGAGTTAACGCCGCATAACGGTGTGGCCTTGTACGACCTGGGCAGCGTTCTCGTGGATCAAGGGAAAGCGCAGGACGGAGTTCCTCTCCTCAAGGAGGCCGTGCAAATATTCGCCAAGCCGACGGTCGCGGATTACTACCTCGGGCGCGGCCTGGCCGACTTGGGCTTGTACGGGGAAGCTGTCGATCATCTGGAAAAGGCCGCAGCCGCTGGGCCGGAGAGTGAAATGGCGCTGCACTCTTATTACAAGCTTTCGCAGGTCTATCGCAAAATGCATCGTCCTGTGGATGCGCGCAACGCGCTCGCTCGCTTTCAGGAGTTGCAGGCGCAAAGGTCCAAACAAGGCGCACAACAACTTGCCGACTGGAAAAAGATGAACACCGCCACCCTGGAAACTCCAGCTTCTCCTTCGGACAGTCCATCTCCGCCAGACAAAGCTCCTCCACGCGACAAGCCTTAACCAACTTTTCGGAACAAGCACGGTTAGATCAGGGGAGCGGAGCCTTGGGCTCAGAGAGAACATATCCGCTGTGCTCTTGCCTCTCTTTCTCAGCAAGACTCTTCGCCAGGACCACTTCCTTCTCCGCCTCGTCTCGTCTCCCCAGACGCTCCAGCACCATAGAGTAGTAAAGATGCGCCGGTGAATAGTCTGGTGCGTTGAGCACGGCGGACTTCAACCAGGCCTCCGACTTTGCATAATCTTTTTCTCGGTACGCGATCGTGCCCATTCCGGTCAGAGCACCACCGTGCCTTGGATTGCGCTCGAGAACTTTCTGGAACAGAGCCTCCGCTTGCGCGTTATGCTGCGAATCCAGTTCGACGCTTCCCAATTCGTAATAAGACTCCGTCTGCCGCGGCTGCAACTCGATGGATCGCCGGAGTTCTGCTCGCGCTTCCTCGTTGCGCGCCAGCATGTGCAGCAATTTGCCGAGGCCATAACGCGCCGAGGGGTCCTCGGGTTTCAGTGTGAGGTATTCGCGCAGATGCCCTTCGGCTTCAGGCATTTTCTGTTCATCCAGCTCCACGTGGCCTAACGCGTAGATGGTTTGCGCATCGCCCGGGCGCAGCTCCAGTGCTTTGCGCAGCGCGTCCTCAGCATCCTTATAAAGGTGCATTCCGTCGGCTTGAATTCCGAAGTCGAAAAGCAACTCCGGATCATCGGGAACATATTTTCGGGCACGCACTAGATAGACCAACGCGCCATCATTATCCCCGCCGCGCTTGGCTTCGAGCGCTGCGGCAATCGCGGCTTTCACTTCCCCTGCGCGCGCCTCCGGATTGCGCGGGGCTGTCCGCAGCACAGCCTCAAATGATTTCATCGCCTCGTCATGAGCTGCAGACTGTTTTGCGGCCTGTGTGGATATCTGCTGAGTCTGCAAAAGTGTCCATGCCGTGAGGCTAGCGGAGGCCAAAGGCATAATGCTACACCAGGGTTTCATAGAGAAAGAGAAGCGGCAGGAATGACACTGCTCGATCATCCCTGACATCCTTTACAGCAGGTGGGCTCTGGAATCCAGTCCCTTTTGCCTAGAACGTGAGCCGACCAAGGATCTGCACGTTACGAGGACTGTCAATCGTGTATCTTGGACGTCCAAAATTAGTGCCATCATTCGGCTCCGTATCGGGAATGCCAAACACGTGACGATTGAATGCGTTTAGCAACTCAAACCGCAGCGAAAACGTCAGGCGCTCGTGGATGGGCACGTTTTTTGTGATGCTGAAGTCCTCATTGTAGTAGGGCCAGTTGCGCACTTCCCCGGTGACACGGGGAATATTCCCAAATGCAAAAGGCCCTCCATTACGCACACTCGGCAGATTCAGGTCGACGAACGCGCTTCGATTAAACAACACGTCCCCGTTGGACAAATTGAGGTTACCGCTGGCATAAGCTGTGCTCTTGAAGCTCTGTGTCGTAACGCGCGTGAAGTAAATGCAGTTATCCCATCCCGGAATACCGCTCGCACATCTGAACGAAATTGGCTCGCCCGACATATAGCGTTGCACCGCTCCAATGTCCCAGCCGCCAATCAGGCGGCTTGCCCATCCTGTATTGATCCATTTCCTGCCGGTACCGAAGGGGAGCTGGTAGATCCAGCTGAGAACAAACGTTTGCGGGATATCTTGAATGCTGAGCGCCTTTTCTTTATGCAAGTCGGCGGGATTCTGCTCCTGGCCAACACCGCCATTGATGAACGGCAGCGCGCTGTCGGCGTCGGTCAGGGTTTTCGCCCAGGTGTACGATGCTTGGAGATTCAATCCATGGCGGAAGCGCCGGTTCAACGACACGAGCAGCGCCTCATAGCTCGACATGCCCACGTTCTGCAGACAGCAGTCGGTAGCGATGAATCCGTATTGCGGGAACGGCCGCAGCGCCTGCTGGACCTGAACGCCCGATCCCCAAAGAGCCGTAAAACCTGCAAACGGCGGCGTAACGCCGGCCGTATTGCTCGCTACTGGTTGCGTCAGCTGGTCGCCCTTAGAGAAATCACCGACCGGGATGTTGTTGATATTCTGCACGCCCGACCGCAGGTTTTGGACGTGGTTGCCGAGGTATCCAACGCTCAGGATGAGATCACTGGCCAGCTCGTGCTGAACTTGCAGCGTCCACTCGTTCACCATCGCCGGCCGGCCCTGGTCTTTTCCGATATACGAGCCGCCGACAAATTTGCCGTTGAAGATGCCGGGATCAAGATCGGGCGGCGGCGCAAAAGCCGGGAAGCCGCTGTCGAGGCTGAAAGAAGGCGAAAAATTGTCCGGACTGGGCTCCGACGGATTCGCCACGTAACCCGTATTCATGGCTCCGCCAAAATCTGCATATTGGAGTGGTCCGTAGAAGATGGCGAACCCACCGCGGACGACCGTCTTGCCATGCAACATTGCCGGCGAATACGCAAAGCCGATACGCGGCGCAACGTCTTTCCACCAAGTGTCCGCCCACGCGGTGTTGCAATTGCATGTTGAACCGAACACCATCGCTCCCGGAATGCCGAATTGCGGATCCGTCGCTGTCAGGCTGAGATTCGAAGTTTGGCTCTGCGCTTCGTGGCGGGGCAGGTCCACGTCATATCGGATGCCGAGATTCAGCGTCAAACTGTGCGTAACTTTGAAGTCGTCCTGAGCGAACCCGGCTAAATAGTGCGAGGTCCAGCGCGGTTGCGACGTCACGATGCGCTGCCCGGCTCCACAGGGATCACCCAGAAGGAAACTCGCAAAGCCGTTGCCACCCAGGGACGTCTCTGTAGGGTCGGACGTCGTTTGCGCGCGGCAGAAGTTGAAGGTGGGGCTGTTCCCATTGATCGGTGAGTACTGCTGCCAGCGATAGTCGAAACCAAATTTCATGCTGTGCCGGCCATGTTCCCAGGCAACGCTCTCGTACAAACGCAATCCGTTATCCACGTTGTCATCGTTTTGCGCCGGATTTCCCAGGTTATCAATCTGTTCACCAATGGTAATCTGCGGAAAATTCAAAGAATTCGCGTTGCCGATGCCCACCTTTTGCGACCAGTTGACACCCGCGAAAATAGCCTGGGCATAGTTCTTACTGTTGCTGCGGTTGGAACCGACGGTGAAGTGGTTGAGCAGCGTCGGCGTGAAAAAATAGTCCCACCCGAGGCGGAAAAAATGCGTGGTGAAGTCCTGCTTCCAAGTATTGGGATCGACCGGGTCCGGAAGGATGGGGTTCCCGCCCGAAGTGCGCCCGTTTTCGCGGGAGTTGTAAGACCCGAACAATTTGCTCTTTTGCGAAAAGCTCTGGTCAATCCGGATGGTCATAGCCGTGTTCGTAATTGGTATCGTGCTCGCCAACGAGAAATTATTAAACTGCGCGTTCTTGTCGGTTGGCTCGGGCCAAAAAGGCAGTAAATTATTCGCCACCGTGCTAAATGTCGTGGGATCGATCTTGTTGCCGGGAAATTGTGTCCGGCAGGGAACGCCATTCACGATTCTCGTGGTCGAAGGATCGAAAATCTCTCCTTGGAATACCGGTGTTCCATCGCATGGATTCGTGCCAATAGGCGGCAGGTCCGTCCTGAAAATGGCAGGGGAGGAAAAATCTCCGCCGCGCATGGCGTCCGTAGGGACTGTCGTCGTGTTTGTCGCTCCCAGTTTGTAGCCAAGTTGCTCCCAGGAGAAAAAGAAAAACGTTTTGTCGTGCCCGTTGTAGAGCTTGGGAATCCAGACCGGCCCGCCAAGCGTTCCACCGTAATCGTTCTTTTTGTCGGCGGGCCGGGCGTTTCTCGCCAGACAGGCAGTATCTCCAGCAGCGCACTGCGAACCATTGAAATTGTTGAACCAGGTGTTCGCGTCCAGGTCCTCGTTCCGGAAGATTTCGTAGGCCGTGCCATGGAAGTTGTTGGTCCCTGATTTTGTGACGAAATTCTCGATTCCACCTGTGGTTCGGCCGTACTCTGCAGCTGGCAGTGCTTGCGTGATTTTGAATTCTTGGAGCGCTTCCACCGAGGGCGCTTCCTCGTCGAACGAAGATCCGTTCTCACTGCGCGTCTGGCTCGCCCCGTCAATCAGCACTTCGTTGGCAAAATTCTGCCCTCCGGCAATTTTTGAAATAAAGATTCCATTGTTACTGTTTGCGGTTCCTGGGCCGGTCGTTCCTGGCAACAAAAACTCGAAAGCCTCGACAGCGCGCAACGCTCCCACGCCACCCAATGGAAGTGGCAACTGGATTACCTGCCTATCCGAGACAACACCTCCCACATCCGATGATTCCGCCTCCACGTGCGGAGCTCCGGCATCTACTGTGATGCTTTCCGTTTGTGTTCCAACTTGAAGAGTAATGTTCAACGCGCTGACGTTTTGGATTTGCACCACAACTCCCGTCAGCACAGCGTTCTTGAATCCCGGTGCAGATGCCGTCACGTCGTACGTTCCCAGAGGAAGCTCGGGAAACCGGTACACGCCCGCGCTTCTCGATACCGTCGTCGTGACGACGCCAGTGTCGTGGTTCTTCGCGGTTATGGTGGCTCCTGCGATTGCCGCTCCACTGGGATCCGTGACCGTTCCGGCCAGCACTCCGCGCACCGATTGCGCCGAAAGAATCCCCGGCACACACACAAAAACGCACAAGAAGGAGAAAAATCGAGAAACGAGTCGCATTTTCACCCCACGCGGGAAAGAAGTGGCCCTCGGTCTTAGACGTGCGGAACATCCCCCAAACGCTCGCAGCACGCGGAAGCTGCGTCCTAGAGGACCACGACGGACGCACGGAGATAATGAAAGCGCTTTCACGCTCGCGTCAATCCGGTGATTACCGGATAGCACGGCGGATAATGACTTTGTGAAAAAAAAGATGGGCCGGCAGGTCACATTCAAAAGGAAAGATTAATTCTTTTTGTGAAGCTCAATGACCGTGATGCTTTCATGGCGGAAGGTGTAGTCCAACTTCGCGCCCTCCACTTGCACGGCGCCCTCTCGCGGAATTACTGCTTCCGGATGGGCCTCATCGTTTTTCTCATAGATGCTGGAGGCGAAGAGCGCCTGCTCGGATCCTTCCTGCGCCGGAGCAAACCCCGCGATGGAGATGTGAGCAGCAATGTCCCGCGTCAGATGACGATTCACACAAAAAATCGTCAACTTGCCCTTCTTTTCGTTGACCGCTGCCACCACGTCCAGATACGGAACATCAGGAATCAACGGCAAGCGCACCGAACCTTGTTCCACATTATATTTGTCCACTTGTGTTCGCGTTTCCACCGGTTGGACGACATCCGCGTTCGAATACATTCGAAAAGCCCAATAGGATGGCGCTCCAAACGCGCGCCCGCGCTTCTTCCAAATGCCGCCAAATTCGATGATTCCGGTCATATCAGAAACCGGTACAATATCCGCCGCGCGCAGAAGCATATTCAGAAATCCAGCCGTGCAGACCGCTCCTCCCATGTTGTCGTACCGCGGCGCGTCCCCCTGGCGCGCCCAGAACAGCCACTCGGTGAACGCAATCTTTACTTTGTCCCGCGCCTTTGGATTCACTTGGATTTGCTCGGTCATCTCGCGAAGCTTACGCTCTAAGCCTACGGGCAGTGCGAAATCCGCTTGGCTGATGAAGTCTGGCGAAGGGTTTTCTCTGACCACTCTGTCGGTGGTGACCACAAAATGCGTGGAAAGGTAATCGAACGCACTGGGGTTGGTCAGTTGCGCTTCATTCCAGTCCTTGTACGAATCCTCGTCGCCGCCCGTCGCAATCCATTTCGCATTCGGATCCGCCTTGCGTAGTGCATCGCTAAATGCCTTCGTCCGTTCCGCCACACGCTGCCTGGTCGGATACCCCACTTGAAATGTACCCCACAGCTCATTCCCCAATTCCCAGAACAATCCTCCCTTGTGCTCTCCCCAATGTTCATTGACATAGTTGACCCATCCCGCGGCCTCTTCCGGCGTGCCGCTGCCGAGGTTGAGGGCAATCTGGGGCCGCGCCCCGATAAGTTTGCAGAATCGCAGGAATTCGTCTGTTCCAAACGTGTTGTATTCTGGCATGCCCCACGCGATATTCAGCATGCTTACGCGCTTGTCGCGCGGACCGATTCCGTCGCGCCAGTGGTAAGCCGAAGTGAAATTCCCACCGAAGCGCAGGATAGGCGACTTCATGGCTTTTGCCATCGCAATCATGTCGGGGTCCATGCCATCCACGTTGTCAGCGGGCATCAACGACGCTTCATCAACAAGCACGCGGCTTTCGTTTCCCACAGCAATCACAAAGTCAGCCGGCTCCAAGGGCGCAATCTTTCCCGCTTCCAAATCCAGACGGAACTCATAGCGCTTCCAGTCGTTTCCCGACAGGGCAATCGCGCTACGCGCAAATACCTCTTCTGGATGATCCAATCTCCGGATGGAAACTTCGATTTCGCGCGGCCCGCTTTCGTATTTCGCGTACAAACTCCCCGTGTAATGGAGCGTTCGATGCGCGGGCAGGTAGACGTTTTGCCGCACTCCCACCTGCTTGTCGGGCAGGCCCATCAAAAAGAGTGACCGGTGAGAATTGGCCGCGTCATTCCATCGCGGCTCGTAACGATTGCCTTGTTTGGCATCGAGCGGCTCCCACGGGAGCGGAAGTCCCAGTTCCGAGGCTCGCGCCAGTTGCGGCTCGTCATTGAGCATCTTTTGAATCGTTCCCGCGTTCCAGAGATTGTCTTCGAAGCTGGGATTCTCCAAAACTTCGGCCCATAGTCCGCCGTAGATCGAATGGCCGATAGGCTCAAGAAAGCTTCCAAAGATCGTCCGTGGGATTTTGTAACTTGAGGGCTTGGAAGCATCAATTTCGATTGTGGCTTTTGTAGACTCATCCCTTACCGGAGTCTGTGAGCCAGACGCTGAGATTATGGTGAGGCAGAGGCCGCATAAAA
The DNA here is from genome assembly GCA_003223295.1 of Acidobacteriota bacterium. GTDB lineage: Bacteria > Acidobacteriota > Terriglobia > Acidiferrales > UBA7541 > Acidiferrum. Next base: position 9,598 of record QHYM01000256.1, read on the forward strand.
AAGAAAATATCCTTTTCATTCTCCAACCCTCTGAGTCGTATTACCACAGCTGCCTTAGATAGATATCAGGAAAAATGCTGGTTTTCGACAAGGAGAAGGCCTCTCATTGCATCTGGTGGCAAACACAACTCCAGGCGTTGTCGTATGCTGTGCCCCATGGCGAGAGATGGCGGTACCCCAGGGGGCTGCCACCTGGGCTGCCCCTACGGGCGTGGCAGGTGCTGACGGTTTGCGCTCAGCTGGTTGTCGAGGAAGCGGATTCCGGCCGGTTCCGGTTCGTGGGGCGAGTGACCAGAAGACAAAATTGGGAAGAGTTGTCCTTTTCGGACATGGTATCCGAGGCCGCGCCAAGTAATTTGATCCGAGAAGAAGCCCGCTATCCAAACGACGAAGCTAATCGCATCGCGTATCGGAACGAGCCAAAGAATCTTTGTCACTTGTTGATCGCCTAAGCCCCACGATCCCGTGGTCCATGTCAGGCCCACTCGAAGAATGAGGTATGCCAGGAGGTAGAAAACAGCAATGGTCATGGAACCTCGAACAATCGAGGTCCCAGCGGCTAGCAGAGCCCAGGGCAATCCGTGCGTGAACAAAAGCCCCCAGTACCCAAGTGGCCGCACGCTCTTTAGCCCGATGGACCAACGCAATTCATGATGGAAATGTTCCCGGATGGACTCTTTGGGGAAGACCATGGTAACCGCCCTTGCGATCAGTTCCACACGGTGACCGCACTCTGCTATGCGCTTACCCAGCTCAAAATCGTCGGAATGATGGTTAACCAGCGCTTCCCAGCCACCGATTTCTGCGAGGAATTTATTGGATGTTGCCATGGTCCAGCCGAACGCGAAACGCATCCTGCCTTCGACTTTCTTGGCCACGAGCGCGGCGGGAGCAGAGTCCATGTACATGCCCAGGGCGCCAAGATTGGATGCCACATTTCCAGCGCTTAAGCTTTTGTAGAGCGCCGTGACCACACCCACTTCAGGATCGGCGAAGGGAGCGACCACCGCCTTGAGATAATCAGGCTCTACGCGCACATCGCTGTCGCTCATCACCAGCAAATCGTATTTCGCCTTCTGAGTGAGCAGGCAAAGACTGTTTATTTTTTCGTTTGCTCCTATGTGCGGAACGTTTGTAATCAGCCGGATGTTCCGTTGGGGAAAATCAGCATGCAATTTCTCGATGATTGGAATGACTTGGTCGTCCTTGTCGGCCACCGCGAATACAATTTCATATTCTGGGTAATCAAGGCGGCAGAAGCTGGCGAAATTCTCATAGGCTTCATGGTCCACGCCCCGCACCGGCTTTAGGATGCTGACGGGAGGCAAGGAAAGACCTTTATCAACGGGAGCGCGCCGCAATCGGAGAAAATATTCAATAACGCAGTAAAAGGAAAGCAGGTAGTAGGCGAGAGGCGAAATCGCCAAGACCAACAGCAGAAAATGCAAGATCGTTAACACGAGCTGTAATTCCGCGCCCCCCACCAAAGTCTCGTCCGCGCGAACCGAGAATCAACCTGAATGTGAAAGCAGGACGTTTCGGAATTTATGCGCTAATTGTATATCCGCTGGCACGGATCACGTCAACGGCTTCACTCCGGCTCTCGGCGTCTACCTGCTTCAGAATTCGATGAATGTGGTTTCTTACCGTAAACTCTGACAGATTGAGGCGCGAAGCGATCTCCTTGTTTGTCAGGCCCTTGGCGACGAGAGCGACCAACTGCTGCTGACGCAAAGTAAGATCAGGTCTTCGGGCCGGTCGCTTAACAGGGATTTCGTTGACCATCTGAGCAACAAAGCGAAAAAGCCTGGAACAAAGTTGCGGGGGGCAGACCGCTTCCCCCCGGTTAACCGCACGTACAGCGGCAACGAGGTCGGAGGCAGAAGCATCCTTCAACAAATAACCCATCACCCCTGCGCGGATGGCTGCCATGAATAGTTCTTCGTCAGGCTCCATTCCAATCAGGACGGCCTTGTAAGCAGCTCCTCCTCCAGCTTCGCGAGCAGTCTTCGCCACAGGCCAAGTGGATTGAAACGAGTCGATGAGGAGCACGTCGAATTGTGTTTCAAGCAACTGAGACGCGGTTGGGTCGGCTTGCCCATCGTAACCCACAACCACAAGATCGGAGCGCTTGCGGAAGAGCCGAATCAGCGCTTCGCGCAGCAAACGATTCTCCATCATCAAGAATAGGCGGATGGAGGAGCAAGCGACAAACTCGCCCACGGGATCCATTGTTTCCTCGGATGCTGGGTGGTCCGACCGACAGCGATGGCCCGGTCACAAAAAAAACCAGCAGACCCAGTCATGGTCAGCAGGCGATAAGGTAGACTTGATGAATCTGTCTGTCAAGCTAAATTATCGAGTTGCTATAATCACTTGAGAAGTTTCCCCTACTCTAAATCCTCAGGCTGTTTTGCCATTTTCCTACATTCTAGTGATGCCAGATTGCCCCGCAATATTGGCGAAGTCGCTGCAGATCCCCGACGCTACCGTAAACTGTGGCCGACAGGTCCACAACGAGAACTCGCCACATTGCATTAGGTCATTTTTGGTACTCAATCAATTTCCGCTGGTACATGACCCAAGCTGTATTGGGCTCTCCAAATAGGCATTTTTTGAGTCTTTCTCTAAATGACTGAAGAAAGAGACACTTATCGCACGGACATTTGGTGGACCTAAACCAGCCGTGTGGGAGTAGGCAATGGAAAAAGCGATCCGGGTCCTCGTGGCGAATCGTCCTCGGCTGATGCGAGAGCTAATACTCACAACATTTGCGGATCAACCCGACATTGAAATTGTCGGCGAAGTCGCCGAAGAGTCGGAGATTTCCGCGAACATCAAGAAAACGCTGCCGAATTTCGTCGTCATCGCCCTCGACCATCCCGGCAAAAGGCCTGCCATCTGTGACGAGTTACTTCGTGAGCATCCAGAGGTGCGAGTCATTGCCGTCGCACCGGAAAAGAACTTCGTCGTTTACTACTGGGCTTCGCTCGATATTCATTCGAACGACATCGAAGCGTCTGAAGAAGGGATCTTGAGCGCGATGCGAAACAAGATGGTTGCGAATGGAACTTTCTAAGAGATTTTCATGCCCGGCTCTGGGGAGAATTCATGTTTGACTGCACAAGAGTGAGCAAATTGATCGGCTTGCCGGCGTTGGCTCTTTTGTTTTGCTCGCAGGCCTACGCACAGCGGCAAACCCAGGGGAGTGCCGCGCAAGGTTCCGGAACGGAAACTCCCGCGCGCATACCTTTGCACTCGCCGGATATCATCTCGGACAACCTTGACCGGGTGGCAGCGTCAGCCGACCAGATTCTCGAAGTCGTCAATAAAGAAGCCGGTTTGATGGTCGAGCTGAAACGCCTTCTTGCGCAGGACGCGGGAGTAAGCGGGCAGATTCTAGAAGAGTCCGATCTGACTGATGTGGCGGTGGCTGAACGGTTGCGTGCGGACTTGCGTGCTCGTGTTCTCGCGACACGGCTCCTGCAAAGGTACGGCTACCTCGTGCCAAGGGTGAATCCCGATTCCGATCTTGAAGCAGAGCAAAAACTCGTAAGGCAGGAACGGGCGCAGATCCTCGCACGCGCTGCGGAGCGCCGCGACAGCTTACGTGAAACCACAACCGCGGGCCGTAATGCCGGATGTGACCCGCGTAACCCCTCGGATTGCGCTGTCCCATCGTCTTTGCCGGAGGATCGCGAAAACCTGCCAGTTGGACCGACTGCACCAGGGCGCGCGCCACGTTCACAGGCGCCGCTCCAACGGGCGGAAGAAGTTTCGCCCAATCTGACGTCGCGCCCGGATGGCACAAGCTTATCGGAGGATGAGCGCTCAGGATATCCGGCCAGCGTGGGCTCCGCTGAAACAGTGCTCACTTCGACGCGGGCCGATATGAATTCGCCACTGAACGGCGCACCACAAATGCCCGGATATGGCAGCGGGAACAATCTCTCGGGTCCGTCGGCTACACAGCCAGATCTTCAATCACTCACCATGCCCCAGTCGAACCAAATGTCGACGGACACCGGGATGCCGCGGACAGAACGAAGCTCCGAGCGGTATCCGGCAGGGCGCAATTCTGCTAGTGCAGGGACGGCTGCAGTGGAGCCTGTAAGGATGGTGCGTCGACCCAATCCGTATGCCAATGTGCCTTCCCTTTATGACCTCTACGTGCAGGCAGGGACCACCAATCGGCCTCTCGAAAGATTTGGTCTCGATGTTTTTCGCAAAGGGGCGGCAAATCCAGATTATATCCCCATGGATCTTCCTGTCGGGCCGAGCTATGTAGTCGGGCCAGGCGACAGTCTTTCAATCGATCTCTGGGGAGGGGTTTCGCAGCGTCTGCCTCGTACGGTGGATCGCGAAGGGCGCGTCGCTCTCCCGGAAGTTGGACCCGTCTTGATCTCCGGGCGAACGCTCGGAGAGGCACAGGAAATCGTGCAGCGTGCTCTCAGAACACAATTCCGCGACGTCTCTGCTGACGTTTCGCTGCTCCGACTGCGGTCGGTGCGCGTGTACGTAGTCGGCGATGTCACTTCGCCAGGTGCGTATGACGTGAGCTCGCTTTCCACTCCGTTGAATGCGCTGTTTGTGGCCGGCGGCGTGACGCCGCAGGGTTCTCTGCGACGGCTTCAACACTATCGCGGAAAGCAGTTGATCGAGGAAGTGGACGCCTATGATCTGTTGCTTCACGGCATTCGGGGGGACCTGCAGCGACTCGAGAACGGCGACTCCTTAATGATTCCTCCGCTTGGGCCAGTGGTGACTGTGGAAGGCATGGTACGCCGCCCGGCGGTCTACGAGTTGCGCAATGAAAAGACGCTCTTAGATGTACTCGATCTTTCTGGAGGAATCCTCCCTGCAGCTGCACTGCGACACATCGAAGTGCAGCGCCTGGTAGCGCACGAAAAACGCACGATGCTAAGTGTCGAAATCAGCGACACCACTGATCCCGAAGCGGTTCGCACGCAAATGAGCGGCTTTCAAGTCCAGGATGGCGACGAAATACACATCTTCCCGATCGCGCCATACAACTCCGCGTCGATTTACCTCCAAGGTCACGTATTGCGACCGGGGCGGTACTCGTACAAGCCGGAGATGAAGCTCACGGACCTCGTGACTTCGTATGCAGACCTACTTCCGGAACCTTCGACACGTTATGCCGAGATCATTCGGTTGCATGCACCTGATTACCATCCGGTTGTCGAGACTTTTGATTTGGCAACCGCTCTTGAACATCCCGAAAAGGCACCAAAACTTGAACCTCTTGATACAGTTCGCATCTTCGGGCGATTTGACTTCGAGCCGGATCCCGAAGTGTTGGTCACCGGCGAAGTCCGCGCGCCGGGTCGTTATCGCGCGTCAGGTCAGCAGCATTTGCGCGATGTGATTTTTCAG
>QHYM01000257.1 GCA_003223295.1 Acidobacteriota bacterium
TCTAGTGTTTAGTTGCGATGAGTTGAATCGAACGACCTGTTTCGAAGAAAGAGAATAGCAAAAAGCGGACCATTTCGCCCCGCCAGCGCTTTAGATAGGGCGCAACATCGAGTAAGATGAACGTGGCTTCGTTCCTAAGAGCAGAGCGAGCATTTCGCGCGGGAGCATACCTCACATCGCATGAAAGACTCTTCAAGCCTGCATCTAAAAACGTATGTTGCCCTTTTGCTTATCGTTCTCTTTGCCCCGCTCGGCAATGTGCTGCTCGGCAAGGGGATGAGAGGCATCGGCTCCGCACGGGACTGGGAGCCAAGCGAACTCCTTCATATTCTGATCCGGATTCTCACGTCCGGCTACATCTGGCTTGGCATCGCTTGCTTGCTAATGTTTTTTGCCGCCTACATGCTGGTTCTGACTTGGGCGGATTACAGTTATGTTCAGCCTGCTTCTGCCTTCTCCTACGCCGTCGTGGCCGTCCTTGGGCTGCTGCTCCTTGGTGAAAAAGTGAACCTACTGCGTTGGTCCGGCATCGCCGTGATTTGCGTTGGCGTTTTCATCGTAGGCCACACGCATCCACGGACGACGGAGAAAACTTAAGCGTGCTGGAGTTCATCTTCTTATTTTTAATCGTCGCAGCCGGAACGGGCGGAGAGCTGTGCGTCTCTCATGCCATGAAGACTTTGGGCGAAGTTCACGACTTTCGTCCTTCGGCTCTAGCTCAATTCGTGTGGCGGGCCGCGTGTGTGGGATGGATGTGGATTGGCATCGCTTTTATGACCTTGGCTTTTTTCTCACTGCTCGCGATGCTTTCAATGGAGAACGTGAGCTTCGTCGTCCCCGTGACGGCGCTGAGCTACGCCGCTGGCGCTATCGGCGCGACGATATTCTTGCGCGAGAAAGTCAGCAGGCAGCGCTGGCTCGGCGTGCTGGTCGTTTGCATCGGCGTTACGCTTGTCTGGCTCAGTCGCCGATAGCGAATTGGCTTTTTCCTGCGTTACGCCTAGGGCTTTTGCGGATCGATTTGCGTCGCATTGCCGATCTTAATGGTCGTCGTGAAGCGCTTGTAGTTCGAATAGTGAACCGCAATGCGCACGCGCACTTCGTCGGCATTTTTGAAATGCAGCACGTCATCGGCGCGCGTGTACGTCGGGAACCAGAAGTGGCCCTCGATGTTCTCTCGATAGTTCTCAAAATGTGGAAAAGCCTGGTCTTCTTTCTTCTTAAGCAAACCTGTCGACGTCCCGGCAGTTTTAACTATCTGTAAATCCTGGTCGTCCACCCACACGCGTCCGCGAAAATAACGCTGCCCTTTTTCTAGCTTCTTGGGCTCCAAGTCGAAAACGTAGGTGCCTACCTCGTCCACTCGTTCGCGGCCCACGTACTTCGCGTCATATTTTGGCAATTCCTCCGGCGTCATAACGAAAGGCCACACTTTTTCAATATCATCGATGTCCTGCTGCGTCATCTGGATGCGCTGAAGAGTGTTAACGGGGGCAAAAGTGACTTTATCGAAGCGTTTTCCATCCGGAGTAAATAAAATGTCGCGGACCTCCCGGAATTCGCCGTCTGGCTGTCCATTCTCGTCGATCGTCTGGAAAAGGACATCTTGCGTGTACGTGAAATTGTCTCGCTCTTTCCGGAATTGCTCCTCACGCTGCGTGAATTTCTGGATGATCTCGTCCACCGGCATCGTGGGCGGCTCATTCGTGATACGCGAGCCGCGCTCGCGTGGCCCCGCCGACGATTGAGCCGATGGCACCGGCGCAGCAACCGTTCCGGCAGGCGGCGGCAGCGGCCCGCGTTGCTGCGCTGCGACCGGCAGCGCAGCAACAGCCGGCGCAGCAACCAGCACAATGCACAACCTTGCACTCTTTAGAAGTACTGCGACTGCCTCAGCCGGGCGTCCAACCATTCTCGATCTCTCCTCACCGTGCTTCCCCATCCATTGTACTGTAAGGTTCGATGCCACCAGTCCTAATGTGGGTTGGCAGTTTGCGCAGCGGTACCTGCGTTGTTGTGGTAGTTCGGATATGCTGGCTTCTTGTGTGTAGGAATGGGGTGTTTTTCCAGGTCGGCGAGCAATAGCTCCACGGTGCGCTCCAGTTGCGAGTCGTGGCCCTGGCGCATGGCCTTGGGGTCCAGTTCGACTTCCACGTCGGGAGCCACCCCGTAATTCTCCACCTCCCACGCGTTGTTTGGAGTCCAGAAACCTCGGCTTGGCGCGGTCACCACCCCGCCATCCATCAGCGCCTCACCAGGGCCGTAGAAGCCCACTAAACCGCCCCACGTTCGCTTGCCAACCAGGAGCCCAATCTTCGCCTGGCGAAAGTGCCAAGGCATGGCATCTCCGCCCGAACCGGCATATTCGTTGATGATCATCGCCTTCGGACCTTGGATCAAACTGACCGGAGTCGTCATGTCCTCGCCATCGCGTGTGGTTCGGTAGTTCATCAGCGTGCGGCGAAGGTAGTCGAGAATGTAATCCGTATTCGAGCCGCCGCCGTTGAACCGCTCATCCACCACGGCGCCTTGCTTCCCGGCCTGCGGAAAAAAGTACCGATTGAAGTACGTGTAGCCGCCGGCTGCCGTATCCGGCAAATAGATATACGCCAGCTTGCCGTGGCTGAGTTCGTCCACCTTGCGCCGGTTCCCTTCGACCCATGCAAAATTCCGCAGTGCTCCCTCGCTTTCCACCGGAACCACCGTGACTTCCCGCGCCCCCGCGCCATTCGCGTTGGGCCCGACGCAAAGCAGGGTGGATTTACCCGCAGTTTCCTCGAAGAAACTATATACCTCGTCGGTGGCGTGAACTTCGCGCCCGTTTACGGCCAGAAGATATTCCCCTTCCACCGCGTTCACACCTGGTTGCGTGAGTGGCGCGCGCAATTGCGGATTCCAATTCTCGCCGTCGTAGACACGTGCGAATCGATAACGGCCATTCTCTATTTTGTAGTCCGCGCCCAGGAGCCCCACCGGAATCCGCCTGACCTCTGGAACGTCACCGCCAAAGACGAACAAGTGGCCCACAGTCAAGTTGCCCATCACCTCTTCGAACAGATAGTTCAGTTCGGAGCGCGAGGCGAGACCCGGCAAAAAGACTTCATACTTCCTTTCCGTAGCCGCCAGATCCAAACCATGAAAGCCGGGATCGTAAAAGAAGTCACGTTCGAGCCGAAACGCTTCGTGGTACATCTGCTTCCATTCGACGCGGGGATCAACGCGAACCTCTATGGAAGCGAGATCCAGAGTCTTTCCCCCGCTCGGAGGGCTGGCCGGGGGAGGCGCCGAGCCTGACGGCGGAGGCGGCGGTACCGGAGCGATGACCCAGGTTTGCGGCGGCGGAGTTGGCGCTGACGGCTGCGGCGGAGTCGCAACTCGGTAGAGCATTTTCTCGCCGTTCGCGGAGACGCGAAACGAGAAGATGTTGTCGACAATCCTCTCGGTTTTACGCGTTTTCAAATCAAACCGGTGCGCCGTGAAGGAGCTGCGCCCCCGCAACGGCTCGACCGACGGGCCTTCGATCACAAAGACTGTGCCTTCCTTCCCCGGCTGGATTTCCGTGTAATTGCGCGCAGGGATGGGCATGCCAAGAATGCGCTGCGTGATTTTCTCAAAATCTATTTTCACATCCGGTGGCGGCTGGTTTTCCTTGCCTTTGGCCTCCCCGTCCGGTTTCGGAGTCTCAGTCTTGGCTGTTCCCTCTTCGTCACTTTCGGGAGCAAGCGGAGAGGGCAACTCCTTGCGAAGTACGGTGACATAGACACTCGTGGTGATTGGCCGGTCAAAGCTGAGCATCGAACCATCAAGAAGAGGCCCTGCATCGGTGCTGGCAAGGAAATAGAGGTATTTGCCACTTTTGTCGAAAACCGGAGAAAAAGACTCGCTCATGCCGTCGGTCACGCGATGGCTCTGCTGAGTTTCGAGGGAATACACAAAGACAGCACGCGTATGGCTGATCTCCTGCAGCGTGTAAGCCAGCCACCTGCTGTCGGGCGACCAAGTTGCGTGAAAGACCTCTCCGGGGGGCATGAAGCGGTCGCGCGCAACATGGACGGGTGTCTTTTTATCAAGGTCCACGTACCAGAGATTCAGATGCTTGTCGCCAAAGGCAATTTTCTTGCTGTCCGGCGACCATGCCGGAAAATAGTAGAAAGAGGAGGGATGGCCGAGGTCAATTTTCTGAGCCTCGCTCTGTCCGTTCTGGTTCTTGATATGCAGCGCGTACTCGCCAGACTCGTCGGAGAAGTACGCGATGCGCGAGCCATCCGGTGACCAAATCGGGCTTCTCTCATTTACCCCAACGCTGTTGGTCAGGTTCCGGATGTCTCCTTTTTCCAGCGGCACGGACAAAATCTCTCCGCGGGCCTCGAACACCGCGCGTTGTCCTGAAGGGGAAATATCGGCGGACTCGATGCGGCTGCCGACGTTGACATAGCGCGCCCGAACCTCGGGGAGGTCGCTCGCAATTCGAATGTCCACTTTGCGCGCCTTGCCGGAACTCAAGTCATACAGCCAAATCGCGCCAAATTGTTCGATCACGATGGCTCCGGGGCCGGCGCTCGCATATTTGAAATCCAGGCCGTCGCTCTTGAGGGCCTCGGACACCGCTTTGGTGTTCGTGTCATACACGAATAGCGACATCGGCCCGTTGCGGTCCGAAAGGAAAAAGATGCGGTGATCGATCCAGATGGGATTAAAGTCGTTCGAATTCTCTCGCGGAATCTTCGCGACACTTGAGTCCGACAGCCGCGCCAGCCAAATGGGAGAAGCTCGGCCGCCGCGATAATGCTTCCAGATTTCGAACGCGTGATTCAATGGAACGTAAGCGATTTGGCTGCCGTCCGGCGAATACGATCCGTCTTGGGCGATCGGCAGAGGCACTTCCGCGGGGAAGCCTCCTTCCGTTGAGACCGTGAACAACCGCGTAAAGCGAGAGTAGCTATCGCGATTGGACGCCAACAAGATCTGCTTCCCGTCCCGGGTCCAACCCTGGACCTCATCGGATGTCGGGTGATACGTGAGACGGCGAGGCGGACCTCCCACCGCGGGCATCACATAAACATCCACATTTCCATCAAAGTCCGCGGAAAACGCGATTTGGCTGCCGTCGGGAGAAAAGTAGGGATGGGACTTCCCACCCGTTCCAGACGTCAGCCGCTCCGCCACGCCACCATCACGCAAAATTTGCCACAGGTCGTCTCCGTAGACGAAGACGATTTTCGTCGCGCTGACGCTGGGATACTGCAGCAACAGCGGCCCGCCACTTTGCGCGAAGCAACTGCTTGCCAGCAGCAGCGCAATCACACCAATGCCAGTGCGAAACATGACGAATGTTCTCCTTCACTTCTGAATTCCGCAACACCCGGGAAAGAACTGCATCACCCCGTACCGGACAGGCTCTTAGGCGCATAAATCCTACGTGTCAAATCGAGACTCGTAAACGGTTTATTTGACAATACTCAATACCCGATCTTTGCGTCTGGCATTACAATCGATTCCCACAAAAGCGCCCGTCACTGGTTGGAGGAAACTGGTTGGAGGAAAATTGAACTCATGCGCGAGCACTCATGGGCCATCCACTTCTTGAATTGACGAACAAGACTGCCGTCGTAATTGGCGGAACTAGCGGGATTGGCCTCGCCCTTGCTCGAGGTCTTGCTCAGGCCGGCGCCAACGTCGTCCCCACAGGCCGCCGCGCCGAACTGGTGCGCAGCGCCGCCGGGGAGATCACTGCGCTTGGCCGGCGTTCGCTCGATCAGACCTGCGACGTCACCGACAACGCCAGCATCGAAAAACTGCTGCAATCCGTCTGCGCCGAATTCGGCGGCGTCCAGATTCTCGTGAATTGTGCCGGCCGCACCAAGAAAATGGCCACGCTCGATTTTCCCGAGTCCGAGTGGAATGCCATCCTCGAAACCAACCTGACGGGAACTCTGCGCGCGTGCCGCGTCTTTGGCCGACACATGATTGAGCGGCACTACGGCCGTATCGTTAACGTCGCCTCGCTCTCCTCGCTGGTCAGTCTTTTTCAGGTAGCTGCTTACAGCGCCAGCAAGGCTGCCGTGGCGTCCCTCACCAAGTCCCTCGCCATTGAATGGGCCCCCTCCGGTATTTGCGTCAACGCGCTTGCTCCTGGCGTGTTTCGCACGGACCTGAACGCGGCTCTGCTCGATGGCACCGAGCGTGGCAAGGAATTCTTGCTTCGCACTCCCATGCGCCGCTTCGGCAAGGTCGAGGAACTCGTTGGCGCTACGGTCTTTCTCGCATCCGATGCCGCCAGCTTCGTCACCGGTCATCTGTTGGTGGTGGACGGTGGCTTCCTGGCCAGCGGCGTGAATCAATAAGGCGTGCGAGCGCAGCAGACAACGTCAATCGCCGCTCAGTGCCGTTCAGTGGCTACCCTTCACTGCTGCAGTCGATCCTCTCATTCGGGCCCGAGCATCTTTCACAATCGCCAGAAATTTCCTCGCGTTCTCAACAATGATTTCCGGCTTCCCCGATTTCAGCGCGTCCGCCTGCACTAATTCTCCGCCGACACCCAATGCAGCCGCTCCCGCTTCAATGAACTCCGCCGCGGTACTAAGATTCACCCCACCGGTCGGCACCAGCTGCACCTGTGGCAGAGGACCTTTCAGCGCCTTGATGTACTTCGCGCCTCCCACTTGTCCGCACGGAAACACTTTCACAAAATCCGACCCCGCCTCCCAAGCGGTGATCACTTCCGTGGGCGTCAACGCTCCCGCCATCATCATCTTCCCTTCATTCGCCGCCAGTTGGATCACTTGTACGTTCAGCCCCGGACTCACCAGAAACTGAGCGCCCGCATCAAGGCACCTCCTCGCTGCCTCCACGTTAACCACCGTTCCCGCACCAACCAGAACGTCGCTGGAGCCACTTTTGGTCAGTTCACGGATAACATCGACCGCACCCGGCACCGTCATCGTAATTTCCACGATCGGAATCCCGCCTTCACAAACTGCATCCGCCGCAATCCGTGCCTCCCGCGCCGATGCTGCGCGTACCACCGGGACGATTCCAATCTCAACAATCCGCTCGCAAACTTTTTGTTTTTCCATTCTGCTGTCACCCTCTAGGCCGCCACTCCCTCACCGCGCAATCCGCGCTCCCACGCCTTTCATCACTTGCATCACTTCCTGGAACATAACCATCGAAGTGTCGCCCGGAGTGGTCATCGCCAGCGCTCCGTGCGCCGCCCCGCATTCCACGCACCACTGCGGCTCCTGCCCCGCCAAAAATCCGTAGATCAAGCCCGACGCAATAACAAATCGCGCCCCAATCGTTCAGCGTCGCGGTTTTCGCCTTTCGCAAAGTCGTAGCCACCACTTTAGACGGATAGTCCTTCACCACCCTGGCAATCATTTGCTTGAATCCTTCAACTTCAAACGCAGAGAGGTGTTCATCCATCCCAGGCACCTCATACCCCAGCGCCGCCGAGAAATCTTCCTCATTCCCGAGCATTACGTCCACATGTGGCGCAATCCGCCGGTTCACTTCCTGTGCCTGCTTCTTCCCGCCGAGTGATTTCCAGAGTGACGCCCGATAGTTCAGGTCATACGAAACAATCGTGCCGTTTCTTCGCGCCGCCTGCATCGCCTCCAAGGCCACCTCCGGGGTCGTCCCGGAAAGCGCGCAGAAAATCCCCCCCGTGTGAAACCACCGCGCGCCCTGCTTCCCAAAAATATCGTTCCAATCGATATCCCCCGGCTTCAACTGCGATACCGCCGTGTGCCCCCTGTCGTAGCTTCCCAGCGCCGCGCGCACTCCAAACCCGCGCTCCGTAAAATTCAATCCATTGCGCGCCGCACGCCCCACGCCGTCGTGCTCCACCCATCGCACTAGCGACTGGTCCACTCCCCCCTGGTACATCAGATCCTGTAGCAGCCGCCCCACAGGGTCGTCCGCAAACGCCGTCACTACGGCCGTGTCCAGCCCGAAGCAGCGCTTCAACCCGCGCGCCACGTTGTATTCCCCGCCGCCCTCGCACACCTCGAAGCTTCGCGCCGTCGCAATGCGCCGCTCGCCCGGATCAAATCGCACCATCACCTCGCCAAGACTCACCAGGTCCCAGCGGCATTCCTTCTTCGCCTTAATCATCAACGCCATCCGCTCACCTCAACCAACGTGACAAACCGGGCCGGCAGCCGTGAATTATACTGCTCTGGCTCACACTTTTGTCTTCGCATCAGGCTTCTCACTTCATTCTGGCTGGCTCCAGCCTCGGACTTAGAAGCTGAATCATCGCAAGTGCCACTAGATAAGCAGAGCCCGCAATCACAAACGGAATCATATAGCTCCCCGTCCATTGGAGCACGTGGCCAACTACCCAAGCGATAAGCAATCCCCCGACGGCTCCGGCCATTCCGCCCATCCCCGTGACCGATCCAACCGCCTCAGAAGGAAACATATCGGACGTGATCGTGTAGAGATTCGCCGAGAATCCCTGATGACACGCAGCCGCAAGGCCAATGAGCAACACGGCCGACCAGGTGCTTTCCACACGATAGGCAAACACGACGGGAGTGACACCCACAGCACAAATCAGTAACGCAATCTTACGGGCCGCATTAATAGATCGTCCTCGCCGGATCAGGAAGGACGAAATCCAGCCGCCGACAACGCTGCCAACGTCCGCAATCACATAGATGGCGATGAGCGGAGGCCCGATCCGTGTCAGCGAGAGGCCATGCTTGGTCTGGAAAAACCCCGGCATCCAGAAAAGATAAAACCACCAAACCGGGTCAGTCAGAAATTTTCCAATAGCGAAGGTCCAAGTCTGTCGAAGCGGAATCAACTGCGTCCACGCAATTTTTTGCACAACTTCTTGCGGGTCGCTCCGGATGTATTCCAGTTCGCTCTTGGACACTTTTTGATGCTCCTCCGGCTTTTGATAGAGCATCATCCAAAGCACGAGCAAGATAAACCCAATTCCCCCAATGCCGAGGAATGCGCCACGCCAGCCCCAGCGCAGACTGATCCACGCCACAACGACGGGCGCCAGCATGGCCCCTACATTGGTTCCGGCGTTAAAAATACCTGTGGCCAGTGCGCGTTCTTTTTTCGGGAACCACTCCGCAACTGCCTTGATACTGGCCGGAAACACTGCGGCCTCGCCAAAGCCCAAGACACAACGCGCGATCCCGAAACTCCCCAGGGAATTGCAAAAAGCCGTTCCCATGGAAGCCAGGCTCCAGAAAATCATGGCCAGGGCGTAACCAAGGCGCGTGCCAAGACGGTCCATGATCCAGCCGACCACCAGCATGCCCAGCGCATAGCCGGCCTGGAAAATCACCGTGAGATTGCCGTAGTCAATCTCACTCCAACCCAATTCATGCTGCAGCGTGGACTTGAGCACCCCCAGGACATTGCGGTCCATGTAGTTCTTGGTGGTGCCAATCAGAAGTAACGCGCAGATGATCCACCGAAAGTACCCGATGCGCGAGGATACCTTGATTTCCTGCTGTCCTCCGGTCATCGTGGTTTTGGCCGACGATGCCGTCAATTCCGAGGCTGTAGTGTGCTCTGGATCCATAGCCCCTACCAACTGTGCATCGTGCCATCGAGCTTGCGATTAATCGGCAGGTACGCGCGCCGATAAGGATGCTTCCCCGCGAGCGCTTCGTCGATGTCCACGCCTAGCCCCGGCTTGTCACCCGGATGCATCATCCCGCCCGAAAAGCTGTACGCATGCGGAAACACGCGGTCCGTCTCTTCCGTGTGCCGCATATATTCCTGAATTCCAAAATTGTGCACGCTCAAATCAAAATGCAGCGCCGCCGCCATGCACACCGGGCTCATGTCCGTGGCGCCGTGGCAGCCAGTACGCACGTGATAGAGCTCCGCGAAGCTGGCGATCTTTCGCAGATGCGAAATCCCGCCCGCATGCACAACCGCGGTGCGAATGTAATCGATAAGCTGCTGCTGGATAAGCTGCTGGCAATCGTAAATCGAATTGAACACCTCACCGATGGCGATCGGCGTCGTGGTGTGCTGCCGGATGAGGCGTAGGCTTTCCTGCAACTCCGCAGGTGTAGGGTCTTCGAGCCAGAATAGATGATAGGGCTCGAGACTTTTGCCGAGGCGCGCCGCTTCAATCGGGGTCAACCGATGATGCACATCATGGAGGAGCGGCACATCTTCGCCAAATTCGCGCCGCAGCCGCTCGAACAACCGGGGAACGAAATTCAAATACAGGTCTGTGCTCCAGGCATCTTCCTGCGGCGCATCTTTCGAGGCCGGCTCGTAATACATTTTCCCGCGCCCCACTCCGTACGTGCTCGGGATTCCCGGAATCCCGCTCTGCGCGCGAATCGCCTTGTACCCCATCTTCAGGTAATCCGCCACGGCCTTGACGGTGTCTTCGATGTCTTGCCCGCTCGCATGGCCATACACCAGCACGCCGTCGCGCGAGGCGCCCCCCAGCAATTGATAAACGGGCGTATTCAAAGACTTGCCTTTGATGTCCCACAGCGCCATGTCGACTGCCGAAATCGAGCACATCGTCACCGGCCCGCGCCGCCAGTACGCCCCTTTGTAAAGGTATTGCCACATGTCCTCGATCCGCCGCGCATCGCGCCCAATCAACAGCGGAGTCACATGGTCCGAAAGATAGCTCACCACCGCCATCTCGCGCCCGTTCAGCGTCGCGTCCCCCAGCCCGTAAATCCCGTCCTCGGTCGTGATCTTCAGCGTCACGAAATTCCGCCCTGGGCTGCACACAATTACCTTCGCGTCTATGATTTTCATTTTTGTTGGGGATCCCTCATCATCGCTCTCCTCACCTCACGCGCCTATCATCTTCCTTTGTAGGGGCACGATACATCGTGCCCTCCTTTGTAGCGGCGGGTTTACCCCGCGGTCCTCGAACCATTCTCGAATTACCATTTTCCAATTTCCAATCTCACTTCACTCCAATATCTTTCCAATCAGCCACAAATGCCCAAACGGATCCACCACCGCCCCTTGCAGCATCCGTCGGATCGGCCGCGGCCCCGTCGTCTCGTGCTCGTGCTCGCGCACGGGACTGTGCTCTCGGGCTCCTGCCGCCAATGCTTTCCGTTGCACCGCCACCGGATCGTCCACAAACAGCTCAATCCGCACCGTAGTGAAACCCACGGACGCGGGCCCCCGCGTGCCATGCGGAGGCGACTCGTGCGCCAAAAAGAACGGCGCGCCGTCAATCGCCAGCCCCGCCACCGCGCCGTCCAGGTCCCACAGCACCGTCGCGCCGAATGCCGCTCGATAGAATTCCATCGCAGCGTTTCCATCACTGACCGCCAACATCGGAGAAATCCGCGTTCCCATTCCCTCCCCTTCGTCTCACAGGTCGTTGAGGAGATCCACAATCGCACGCGGATTATACCCGAATCCCTCTTCTCCCCCGCCGTCATCCCGCCTGCCCTAGCCACGTGGACACTGGTCTGGTAGAACCGCACTCGAGAGGTGCCCGATGCCCCGAGTCGTCCCCAGCCAAGTCGTCACATTCATAGACACACTCTGGCCCACTACCGACCAACAAAAGAATATTAACGCGCTCCAAGCCGGACGACTGTCCGGTCTGGTCGAACTAGCAGACGAGGTTCCGGGACGGGTTCCGGCAGCCGTGGCTGCTCTCGTCGGGAACAAAACCTTTGGAAAACAACCACCATCCGACCCAGAGGAATGGGTCTTGCATCACTACGTCGAGGTGGCCACCCATCTCGCAATCATCAAACCGGACACCGCGACAGAAGCCAGGCTCGCCAAAGACTTTCGTAACCTGATCCATCCCGGCCGCGCCCAACGCCTCGCCCAAAAATGCGACCGTGGCACAGCGCTCTCGTCCGTGGCAGCTCTCGAGCTCGTCGTCAGAGATCTATCCTAAGCCCCGAACCGCACCTTGAGCACCAACCGCCACGCCTAAACCGGGGAGGAATACTAGACATGAAAGAAGTTGTTAGAAAGAATGGAAGAATCGGAGTTCGCATCGGGGACAAAGTGGCGGGTGGAGCACGTTTGACACGATAATCCGATTCTGGGTGCCGCATCCCTTTGGGGCCTGGTTCACCAAAGGGTGCGAGAGTGACTTTGCCTTCTTCTTGTTCCTTTCGGCCCGTCTTCTCAACCATTCAACGCTCATTTTCTCCCGTCCCCTGGAGCCTTCCCCTGGAACCGACACCTTTCTGCGCAACGCCGCTCGCATTGAAACGCAATCGCGGCTCCCTCTTGCAGCAGATCCGTCCGAACGTGCGCCGGTCACGCCCGGCATAATAATCCCCTGCCAGACAGCCCTCGCTCGAGAGTCGCAACATGGCCGTGCCGTAGTGCATGTGCATCGTTTTCTCCGCGTTTGCCAGCGGCTGATTCTGATACTGGTAAATCAGCGCCACACCTTCCGGATCATCCACCTGAATCACTGCCGCGCAGCTGCGGGACATCGAAGTCCTGGTCGTCAGAAATACGCTGATTTGCGTCCAGCTCTGGAAGATATTGATCAGCAAATCGTGCCGCTTTGCATGACCGTCAAACGAGGTAATCAGGTAGCCCCGCCAGCGCCCCATGAGGTCCGGAATTCGCACCAGCCCCAGTTTGTGCGCCAGTCTGCTTCGCCACAGAAACTTTTCAAACAGGCCGTACAACACACCATAGAACGCCAGGCTCGACGGAGCATCCAGCCACCAGGGCAACGCGAGATGCGCCGCAGCCAGAAATCTCGACGACATCCATGCCAATCCAATCGACAGCAGCGCCAGCAAGAGAGGAACGACCCTCCTCTCGCTCGAGTCTGTGCTGTAACCGTGCATACTTCACCTGCTCGGCTCTTCCAAGCCGAACAGGCCTTTCGGCCTGCTGGAATGCGCCTCCATCCTCAATGGCTCCTGGGAGGCACCGGGTAGAACGACTGGCTCTAACGCTACTGTGGCTTCCTGAAGAGGGGCCCGGGGACATCCTATGTGTTAAGCAACTGCCAGTGGTGGCGCTCCTTACTTCCATCCTACTCCTGTTCGATGGGGGCTCCATGCTTGGGGTGGCCCAGGCAGTCGTCCGCTAAAACCTTTCGGCCCGTCTCCTCAACCATTCAACCCTCATTTTCCCCCATTCCCCTCGCCCTTCAGCGTTGCGCCAGCTTGAAGATTCTCTCCATCAGCATCCACTTTTCCCCCGGCTTGGCGTTCGGCAGCGGCTTCTGAAACTTCCACATCAGCTCTTCCCACTCGCGAACTTTCGGATTCTCTCCGTCCGCCTTCGCCTTCCTCTCAAACGAAAAGTTCTCGCTCACTTCCATCACCATGAACATCCGCGTCCCAAGCAGATAAATCTCCATGTCCACGATTCCCGCATCGCGAATGCTCTTGGTGATCTCCGGCCAGATTTTCTCGTGATAGCGCTGGTACTCCGCGATCAGTTTCGGATCGTCCTTCAAGTCCAGCGTCAGGCAGTAGCGTTTTGTCATTGGGCCTCAAGCAGGAACAACCGTTTCGCGTGCGCTCTTTTCCGCTGCAGGCTTATATCCTCGCACCGCGAAATAAACAACGTAGGCGTAACAAAGCAACGGGACCAAAAATGCCCGCTGGATATTCGAGAGGTCGGAGATTTTCCCCATGATCGGCGGCACCACTGCAGCCCCGATGATCGCCATCACCAGCAGCGAAGACCCGCGCTTCGTGAAGGGGCCAAGGTTTTTGATGCCCAAGGCGAAAATCGTCGGAAACATAATCGAGTGGAAGAAACCGATCAACACAACAGCGTAAATCGGAATCACCCCGCTCGTGGAAGTCGCGATCACCGCACAAACCAGCGCGCCCAGGGCGAAAACGGCCAGCAGGCGCGACGCCCGAATGGACTTCATCAGCGCAGAGCCGGCGAAGCGGCCAATCATGAAGCCAACCGCGTGAAGCACCAAATATCGTGCCGCGGCCCGCGGCCCGAGAAGCGGTTGCACATGCATCACAAAGCGAATGACGAAGCTGCCGACGCCGACCTGCGCTCCCACGTAAAGAAATTGGGCAATGACGCCGTTTACAAGATGCTTGTGCGCGAGAACGCCGCGCCAGCTCGCAGAAGCTTCCGCTTCTTCAGGCGCCGCAGCCTCGCGGATTTCCGGCAGGTGGGCGAAGTAAATGATGGCGGCGACCGCCAGAAAAATGCCGCCGATCACCAGATAAGGAATGCGAACGGTAGCCGTTTGAGAAGCGCGATACGCCTGCAACGCAGCCGGCGTGAGCCGCGCAAGTTCCTCCGCGGTGGGCACGGTCGCGGAAAGGATCATAGGTCCGACAACGTAGAGGGCCACCACGTAACCGACGCCGTTGAACGACTGCGCGAAATTCAGGCGGCGCTCGCTACTTTCCGGCGCGCCGAGAATCGCGGCGTACGGGTTGGCGGCGACTTCGAGGAAGCTCTGGCCGCAGGCCAGCAC
The DNA here is from genome assembly GCA_003223295.1 of Acidobacteriota bacterium. Lineage (GTDB taxonomy): Bacteria > Acidobacteriota > Terriglobia > Acidiferrales > UBA7541 > Acidiferrum. Next base: position 14,417 of record QHYM01000257.1, read on the forward strand.
GAACGATGAAAGCAGGAAGAGTCCATAAACGCCGAGCGAGCCGGCAGGGACAAAGAGGAGAGCTCCTGTGGCGCAGAGAAACAGGCCCCAGAGAATTCCGCGTTTGTATCCGATGCCTTCCATTGCGCGACCGGCGACAATTGCCGCAAGAAAATAGCCGCCAAAGAAAGCCACTTGGATAAAGGAGGATTGAAAGTCGCTCAGGCTGAACGCGGATTTAAAATGCGGAATAAGAACATCATTCAAATTGACCCCGAACGCCCAGAGGAAAAAAAGACTGGTTACCAGGACAAAAGGGAGAACGTACTTTCGTTCCGTGAGAGGAGCAGATTGCGCCACCAAGTTCCCTCCGTCTTGGACAAAGATTGTGAATCAGGTCAAAGCGCGATCGAGATGCACGTAACCGCCATCCACAAGAACGTGTTGTCCGGTGATGTGGCTGGCCTGCGGCGAAATCAGGAACAAAACCATGGCCGCGATTTCTTCCGGCTGCGTCATTCTTTTTCCGAGCGGAATCTTCGAAACGATGTGCTTGAGTTTCTCTTCAGGGTTCGGAAACGTGCTGAGCCACCATTGGTACAGGGGCGTCATGACCTCCGCCGGGACAATCGCGTTCACGCGCATGCCGTACGGCAGCAATTCGCAGGCCCAGTCGCGCGTCAGCGACAAGATCGCTCCCTTTGCGGAGGTATACCCTGAGGTTTTCCCCTGCCCGGTCATCGCGACTTTGGAGGCAACATTCACGATGCAGCCTTGCGCTTTTTTCAGCGACGGCAGGGCGTAGTGCGCCATGTTGTAGTAGTGGAACAAATTCAATTTCAGCGAGCTGACATATTTGTCTGGGGAGCCATGCTCGAGCCCAACGTTGTCGTTCACCCCGACATTGTTGACCAGCACATCGAGCCGATCGAATTCGCGCAACGTTTGGTCTACTGCCGCGGCACAATTCTCCGCCGGCAGCAGGTCGGCCTGGATGAAGCCACATTTTGCTCCGGCGCCGCAGAGTTCGGCCTTGAGCTGCTTCCCTGCCTCAACGTCCTTGTCCACGAAGACAGGGACGGCACCTTCGCGCGCGCAACCTCGCGCGATGGCTGCCCCGATTCCTTTGGCGCCGCCGGTGATGAGGACGACTTTTTCTTTAAGCTGCAGATCCATGTCGCGCCATTTTTAATCGATAGAATTCAGCGGCATTGCCGCCAAAGATTTTTTCCTTGATGTCCGCCTGACAGTCTTGCAGGTATTCCTCTATGATCTCTACAACCTGCTGATAACTGCCAGCGAGCAAACACACGGGCCAGTCGGAGCCGAACATCAGACGCCCCGGTCCAAACGCATCGAAGACTATATCCAAATAGGGCCAAAAATCTTCTTTCTTCCAATGAGCCCAATCGGCTTCGGTGACCAGCCCCGAAAGCTTGCAATACACATTTGGATGAGCCGCAATGTTTTGCATAAGCACAGCCCACCCCGACCGGCTCTTGGTTTTGATCTCGGGCTTCGCGATGTGGTCGATCACAAATCTTTGCTCCGGAAATTTTGCGACCAGTTCCACGGCGGCCGGCATCTGCTCCGGATAGATCAAAATGTCGTACGTGAATCCGAAGTGCCGCAAGCAAGCGATCCCACGGACAAAATCATCGCGCACGAGGAAACGGTCGTCGGGTTCGTCCTGAACAAGGTGCCGAAATCCGCGCAACTTTTCGAATTGCGCAAAAAACTTCATGCGCTTTGCAGCCCCGGGTGAACACAAGTCAATCCAACCCACAACTCCCGCGATGGTGGTATTGCGCCCCGCAAGCTGCAACAAAAACAGCGTCTCTTCTTCCGATTGATCCGCCTGTACAGCAATCGTCGCGTCGATGCCGTTGGCCTTTAGTTCCGCTTCCAGATTCTCGGGCATAAAATCGCGCTTCAAGACCGACATTTCATCGGTGATCCAGGAATGCCTGACGGCATTGTATTTCCAGAAGTGTTGGTGCGAATCGATTCTCATGGAGAAAGTCGACAGTGCTCTAGTGCTCCGCCCTGCTAGTTCGTGACATTTGCGGGGGCGCGCCCTTCGTTCCCCTGGGTAAACTAAAGCTCGTCCCTACAACGAAACTCCCCTCTTCCACGGAATAAAATCATCTTGGGACAGGAGTTCCGCTTTCGTGCGCGTTTCTCCGCCAGTGACCTGAATCACGCGGTCCAGAATCGCCTCGCCCATTTCCTCGATGGTCGATTCGCCGGAAATGATGCTGCCAGCGTCGATATCAATGATGTCCGGCATGCGCTGCGCGAGATTCGAATTGGTGGCGATTTTCAGGACCGGCGCGATGGGATTGCCCGTTGGCGTGCCCAGCCCCGTGGTAAACAAAACCACATTTGCGCCCGCACCCACCTGGGCGGTCACACACTCCACGTCGTTTCCCGGCGTGCATTGCAGATTCAGCCCGGGCACGTTCGAATACTCCGGATAATCCAGGACGGCGGTGACGGGCGAGGTGCCGCCTTTCTTTGCGGCCCCGGCGGACTTCATCGCGTCAGTGAGCAAGCCGTCGCGGATGTTTCCAGGCGACGGATTCATTTCGAATCCGGAACGAACCGCTTTCGCGCGCGCGGCGTAGTCACGCATGAGCTCCACGAACCGGTCGGCCACTTCCTTTCGAATGCAGCGGTCGATCAGTTCCTGTTCGACACCGCAGAGCTCCGGAAACTCGGAAAGAATTCCTCGCCCGCCCAGCGTCGCGAGCAAATCGGCAGTGTGACCTATCGCGGGATTCGCGGAGAGGCCGGAGAATCCGTCCGATCCTCCGCACTTCAGGCCAACCGTGAGATGAGAGAGAGGCGCAGGCTTCCGCTCGACGTGGTCCGCCTCTACCAGGCCCAAAAACGTCTCGCGGATGGCCTGCGAAATCATGACGGCCTCTGAAGGACTTTTCTGCTGTTCGAAGACCAAAAGCGGCTTGCTGAAGTTTGCGTCGCGGCGCTTGATCTGTTCCAGCAGGATCGGGACTTGCGCATGCTGGCATCCCAAACTGAGAACGGTGGCGCCGGCAATATTCGGATGGTGAATGTAGCCAGCGAGCAAGCCGCACAGGTTGTTGGCATCTTCGCGTGTGCCACCGCATCCGCCTTCGTGCATCAGAAATTTGATCCCGTCAACATTTCGAAACACCCTGGGAGAAGGCGTCCCCTGCTGCGTGGCGCCGAAAGAAAACGTCTTCAATTCGCCGGACTTCCCTTCGCGGTAGAGACGGACCAACTCGGCAACCTGGCGGCGATAGACCTGAGGCGCCGCGAAACCCAACTCTTCCTCGAAAGCCTGCTTTAGAACGGCGAGGTTGCGGTTTTCGCAAAAGACCAGCGGAAGAACCAGCCAGTAGTTCCGCGAACCCACCTGGCCATCCGCTCTGTGGTATCCGGCAAATGTCTTCTTTTGCCACGAGGAAACATCGGGCGGAGTCCAGGGGCGACCGACTTTTTCTCGCTCGTGAAAGGCCGCAGCGGCGTGGTGAACGTTGCGCGTCGAGAGCAAATCTCCGGATCGAAGGGCTTCCATCGCTCTGCCGACAAGCACGCCATACATGATGATTTCGCCGCCGGCTGCCACATCTTGCGTGACGAACTTATGCTTGGCGGGCACGTCTGACAGTGGAATATAGTCCTTCCCCAGAACGCTGAGGCGCTCCCCTTTGCGCAGATCTGCCAGGGCCACGAGAACGTTATCCCGGGGATCGAGCCTCAAAACTCGGCTTTGTGTCGTCGTGTTTCCTGTCATTCGAGCCTTGTCTAAGAAGTCATCGTGACACCCGGCGGGAATTGCGGCCCCCAATGCAAGGAGTCGGGTGCGAAAAGTTGCAGAAACAAAAGGAAATATAGAAGGCCCCAGCAAGAGTGTCAAACCGAAAAAACTAAAACAAGCTTTCAGACGGGTTCAAAGTTTGTGGATGAGCTTGCGCTTTTTTCTAAACAATCCCTTTAGGAAGTCTCATTACGCGACCCCGGCGGCTTGGATTACCATGGCCGTGTTCGGGATACAGGGAACGTTTGACGTGGCGTATTATTGATCCCATCATGACCATTCGCATCGGTTTGATCGGTGGCGGCAACATTACGGAAACGCACGCCCGCGCTGCGCGGGCGATTTCGGGCGTTGAAATTGCCGCAGTCTACGGCACTAATTCTGACAAGGTGCGCCGACTCTGCCGCGAGCACGGCGGAACGCCGTATGAGGACTTTGGCGCATTTGTCGCGCACCGCCCAATGGACAGCGTGATTATAGGCAGCCCTTCGGGCCTGCATGCCACGCACGGCATCGCGGCAGCAAAGCAAGGGCTGCATGTGCTGACGGAAAAGCCGATCGACATCAGCACCAGCCGGGCCGATGAGCTCATTGAGGCCGCAAAGCAAGCTGGCGTGAAACTCGGCGTGATCTTTCAGGACAGAACCAAGGCGGATATCCGGCGACTCAAATCGTGGATTGATCGCGGCCTGCTTGGCAAACCGTTGTTGGTGGACGCGCGCGTGAAATGGTACCGGCCCCCCGAATACTATGCGAATTCGCGGTGGCGCGGCACGCTGGCGCTCGATGGCGGCGGAGCGTTGATCAACCAGGGCGTGCACACGATCGACCTGCTGCTCTGGCTGCTTGGTGACGTCTCGCGCGTTCAGGCGCACATGGCGACGCAGCTTCATGCGATCGAAGCGGAGGACACGGCCACAGCCATCCTCGAGTTTTCGAGCGGCGCTCTGGGCCTCTTTCACGCCACGACGGCCGCATATCCTGGCTATCCACGCCGCGTCGAGATTTCCGGATCAGAAGGCACGGTGATCCTCGAACATGATCGAATTGTCGCCGTTGATTTGCGTAAAGCCCCTGGTGAGAGCTCCGGGACCGCCCCTCGAGACGAGAATCAAAGCGCCTCTTCCGCGGTAGTCGATGATTTTCGTGGCCACCAGGCAATCATCGAGGATTTTCTTTGTGCCATTGAGAAAAACACGAAGCTCGCTTGCGAGGGCCGCGAAGGCCGCCGCAGTCTCGCCCTGGTCGAAGCGATCTACCGAGCCGCGCGCAGTCCCCAGAGGGCCGCCAACGGATGAGGACATGTTTCATACTGTTTGTTGAGCGCAAACAGGTGGGCGTCTTCAGAGTTGGCGGACAGTTCCGCGAACCACAAACTCCGTGGGCAGAATTCGCTGGCTGAAAGCCATTTGAGGATGATGCAACCGCTCGAGAAGCATCTTCATACAGGTTTGGCCAATCGCTTCTTTGTGGACGCGGACAGTTGAAAGTGGCGGGTCCATCAAGACGGCCTCCTCACGGTCGTCGAAGCCGATCAAGCTGATCTCATCCGGCACCTTTATTCCTTGCCTGCGCAGGGAGAGCCAAAGCCCGTACGCTGTTTCGTCATTGCCAGCCACAACTGCAGTAGGCCGCGACTCGAGGGCCAGGATTCTTTGCCCGCTCTTCTGGCCGAAATCCACAAAGCTCTCGGCGTTTCGGACCGTGACCAAGACTGGTTTCAATCTGTTTTCGCGCATCGCACGGCGGTAGCCCTCGAAGCGGCGCTGAATCCAGGGGAGGGTTATGTCCCCGGCAAAATCGATGCGGCTGTGGCCCTGGCTGATGAGGTAACGCGTGGCTTGGAGCGTTCCGGCAAAGTCATCAAAACCCACCTGGTCGAACTGTTGCGCGCCGTCCATGCCAACTACATTGTTACTGAAGGCGACGAACGGCATGTGCACCGATTCGATTCTTTGAAGGAGGTTTGGATAAATGGTGCCTGCGAGAATGACGCCATCGATCAAGCCGTGCTCCTGAAGAACGGAGGGCAGGTCGATCTTCTCCGGAGCCGTTCGGGGAGAATAGTGCAACACAGCGAACAGCACGTGCTGTTTCAAGCCGCTCGCGTAAGACTCAACGCCTTGCAAAATGCGAGCATGAAAGGGGTGTAGGAAGTCGCGGTTGCTGAGAAGAAAGCAAACGATTTCCGAGCGGCGTCTGAGAATCCGGCGGGCCTGCGCGTTGGGGCGAAATCCCAGACGACGAATGGCCTCGAGGACCCGCGCACGCGTTTCCCGGCTCACCTGAGAACTGGAATTGAGGACGCGGGAAATCGTTCCTATGCCCACGCCCGCGGTTCGAGCTACGTCACGAATCGTCGTCCGCTTTGGAACTGCTTCCACGGCCAAGTCTGTCTCTTGCGCTTTTTGCATCTTCGCTTGATTTTGGCGGGACCCTGGCTCCCTCCGTATGGTGGCAAGTCTAGCATATTCCACCACGCTGAAATCGGCCCGAACATTACAAATTCCATGTCCTGGGTCCTCTGTGCTCTTCGGCATTCAACCAAAAGAATGATGAAAGGGATTCGAATTCTTGAGATTCGGTCTTGACAGAGAGGTTTTGGTCCATTAGGGTGTGGAACTAGTTCCATTGTTTTGGGGTGTGTCGGTAACGCACGGGAAGAACTTTTCGAAGTGAAATCGAGTGGGGTGAATTTTATGAGCAAACTGTTTGACGCTTCTTCAGCTTGGAGAAATGCGGGGGGCAAGTCTTGGAAGGGTAGACAAGCGCACAAGACTTCTGCCAGAGGTGGCTTTGTCAAACTGTGGCGCCTGAGCACTGCAATCCTCGTGGGGGTGATCCTGGCAGCATTTTCTGCGGTGGTGGTTGGTCAGGCGATGAATGCAACGCTCCTTGGCACGGTGACGGATGCCAGCGGAGCCGTCGTGTCAGGAGCCAAAGTTACGATTACTGAGACGAAGACAGGGGTGAGCCGGTCAGCCACGACAAACGAAGACGGAAACTATGAATTCCCCAATCTTCCGCCGGGACAATATGAGGTAGCGGTCGAACGAGATGGCTTCAAGAAATCCATCCGATCCGGGGTCGATGTCTTGGTGAACAGCGATGTTCGAATTAACGCGGTCCTCCAGCCCGGCACCAACAGCGAAACGGTGGTAGTCACCGCCGAAATTCCGATTCTGCAAACGGACCGCGCGGACGTTGTGGAGAAGATGGAATCCAAGCAGGTGACCGACTTGCCCTTGGGTAACAATCGCAATTTCCAAAACCTGGTGAATCTGGTTCCGGGCGCCACGCGCGCCCACCGCGTGCATTCTGAATTCTTCAACGCACAAGATAGCTTGTCGACGGAAGTGAATGGCCAGGCTCGCCTATTCAACAATCTGCAGATTGAAGGCGTGGACGACAATGAGCGTACCGGCTTGCTGCAAGTGTATATTCCCCCTGCCGAGGCAATTCAGACCGTCGACGTGAGCACCAGCAACTACGCCGCTGAGTTCGGACGGGCCGGTGGCGCTGTTACCAACGTCATCTTGAAATCGGGCACAAACGCTTTCCATGGGGCAGCCTACGAGTTCAATCGGG
>QHYM01000258.1 GCA_003223295.1 Acidobacteriota bacterium
TGATCAATTGCGAGAATACAGTTCGGCCAGAGTTCATGCGGCATTGTATTCCGCGCTCGGAGTGGCATTTTTGGCATTTTGGCGTTCAAATCGCGGCAAGCCAAAATCGTCCAGAAGTCCTTATCGCAGAATCAGTTGCCGTCCTCGAACCAGGCGTTAACCGGACACCAGTGGTGGAAAATAAAGAACGCCGCGGTCACAATCAGCGCGCAGCCCACCCCATAGTTCCACTTGAAACGGTCCCCCAGATAGAAAATCGAAGAAACAGGAAAAATCGACAGCGTAATAATCTCCTGAATCGTCTTCAATTGCGCGGGCGTGAATTGATACGACCCGATGCGGTTGGCCGGCACCTGGAAGCAATATTCGAAAAAGGCGATGCCCCAGCTCGCCAAAATGACCTTCGACAGCGCCTCGCTGCGGAATTTCAGGCGCCCGTACCTTGCAACCGTCATGAAAATGTTTGAAATGGTTAGCAACAGAATCGTTCGCATTCGTTTCGGGCTCTCCTTGCCTCGCATGTTGTAGAAAACACGGAATTAGATACAAGACTTACGACGGAAACGGGCTCCCGCAGGTTGCGTTTCTACCGAATCGCCTGTTACGCATTCCACACATCTGTACTTCAAGCCCACTTTGTTTCTTTCGGCGCTTCCATTAGTTTAGAGAATTAGATCGCCCACTGTGGGGCTTCATCGTCCAGGGAATTCGGATTTTTCCGACTTTGAAGGAGGCGTGTGCGTTTCAGACTGCATCGATTTCTCGCGGCTTTTCTGGCTTTGATTTTTTCGTTGCCGGCTGCCGTCTACGGTCAGGAGAACATGGTCCTCGTCCAGACCGGTTCCAGCATGCCGGAACCGCTCTATAAAAGCTGGATCGATGCCTATCACAAAGAAACTGCCTCGACTGAAATCCGCTACATGCCGGTGGGCTCCGCGGAAAGCGCCCGCAATATCCTGGCCGGTTCAGGCGACTTCGGTGGCGGTGATGCGCCCATCCCCGAAGCTCAGCTCCACGCCGCGAGCAAGTCCATGCTCGAGTTGCCCGCCGTCTTAATCGGTATCGTCGCTATCTACGAATTGCCCGGGGTGAAAGGCGAGCTCAAGCTCACCGGCCATGTACTCGCCGGCATCTTTCTCGGAAAAATCAAGGTTTGGAACGATCCCGCTATTACTCGCCTGAACCCGGACATGAGCTTGCCCGCCTTGCCCATCCACGTCTTTCATCGCAACGATGGCAAAGGTTCGAACTACATTCTTTCCGACTATCTTTGCAAAATCAGCCCCGAATTCCTGGCTGTTGCGGGCCGCGGCGAATCGCCCAAGTGGCCGGTGGGGCAGAGCTTTCAGCGCACCCAGGAGCTTGTGAACCAGTTGCATTCCACTCCCGGAGCCATTGGCTATACGGAATTGAATCTTGCTGTCAGCTCCGGAGCGCGTATGGCCAGCATCAAAAATGCCGCCGGCGAATTCATCAAACCATCTTCGAAATCGATTGCCGCTGCGGCCTCTGCCGTGGGCAGCAAAACAACCGAAAACTTTCGTGTTTCGCTCACCAATGCTCCGGGAAAAGAGAGCTATCCCATCTCCAGCTTCACCTGGCTGTACGTGCCCGCCGTTGCTCCGGACCCCCAGCGGGGCCACGCCCTCGCCGCCTACCTGAAGTGGGTTTACACCAGCGGCCAGAGCATTGCCAAGGACCAGGGCTACGCAACCTTGCCCGCCGACGTCCTCGCCAAGGTCGCCGCCAAAGCCGCCACCGTCCGGTGAAACCAGTCACTCTTCAGGAGGTACTGCCAGATAGTCATCGCGGAGTGCCAGAATGTAACCCTTGATGGCCTCACGAACATTTGGGGTTGCTTCTTCCATTGTCTTTCCTGGGCTGACACACCCGAGGAGGCCGGGGCATTCAGCGACCCAAAAGCCTGAATCGCCGGGATATACAATGATCTGACGCATCACTTTCAGACGTTTAGCGTGAGCGAAACGAGGTCCGGCCGCGTCGGCGGAGGGAGCGGCGGCATTTTCGAGCGGTCCACGGGATGATAGAGCGTATCGCGCTCCACGGGGACGCGGCCCGCCGCGCGAATCAGGCGTTCCAGCTCATTGCGCGGCGTGAACTCCGACGTCTTCGCGCCCGCATCGTGGTAAATCTTTTCTTCCACCACGGTTCCGTCCAGGTCGTTCGCCCCAAAACGCAACGCAATCTGCGCGATGCTCGGCGTCAGCATGATCCAGTACGCCTTGATGTGCTCGAAATTGTCCAGCAGCAGCCGCGACACTGCGATGTTCCGCAAATCCGCGTAGCCCGTCGGTTTCGGCACGTGCGAAAGCGCGGTATTGTCCGGATGAAACGCCAGCGGGATGAACGCCACAAAACCATGCGTCTCGTCCTGCAATTCGCGCAGCCTCACCAGGTGATCCACACGCTCTTCTTCCGTCTCCACGTGCCCATAAAGCATCGTCGCGTTCGAACGCAGCCCGATTTCATGCGCCTGCCGCGCGATGCTCAGCCACATCTGCCCGCTTACTTTGTGGTCGCAAATAATCTTGCGCACCCGCGGATGAAAAATCTCCGCACCGCCGCCCGGCAGCGAATCCACGCCGGCTTCCTTCAATTTCACCAGCACTTTCTTCACGCTCAGTTTTGAAATCCGCGCGAAGTAGCCCACTTCCACCATCGTGAACGCTTTCAAGTGCACGCCCGGGCAGCGCTTTTTCAATCCGCGCATCATGTCCAGAAAATATTCGAACGACAGGTCGGGATGCAGCCCGCCCACAATGTGAAATTCCAGCGCCCCCTCGCGCATGCCCTGTTCAGCTCGAGCATAAATCTCCTCCAGAGCGAAGTTGTACGCCCCTGGCGCATCCGGATCGCGCCCAAACGCGCACAGTTTGCAGTGTGCCACGCAAATATTCGTCGGGTTGATGTGCCGATTGACGTTGTAATAGGTCACGTTGCCGTGCTTCTTCTCGCGCACGCGATTCGCCAGCCACCCCACCGCCAGCAAATCCGGCGAACGGTACAAACTGATGCCGTCGTCGAAGCTCAGCCGCTCGCCCGCCAGCACTTTTTCGGCAATCGGCTTCAGCCGTTGATCCGTGATCGTCAGTTCGCTCATTTGAAATCCGTTGAAAGTTTCACACCCGCCAAACCGCAGCCGCCGCGCCCCAGAACAACAGGAACAACATACTAATATAGCCGTTCACCGTGAAAAACGCAGCGTCCAGCTTGCTCAAATCATCCGCGCGCACCAGCGAATGCTCGTACCCAAGCAGCACCGCGACCACTGCAATTCCGGCCCATGCCGGCCACGGTAATCCGAAGCTCAACGCCAGCCACACGAAAAAAACAATCACGCCCACGTGCATCATGCGTGCAACAACCAGTGCCTTCGCGATCCCGAATCTCTGCGGAATCGAAAACAATCCCGCCTCTTTGTCGTAATCAATGTCCTGGCACGCATACAACACATCAAACCCGCCCACCCACAGCGTAACCGCCCCGCAAAGAATCAGCATGCGCCAGTCGAGCCCGCCGGTAATCGCGATCCACGCCGCCGCGGGTGAAATTCCCAGGGCAAAGCCCAGAAAAAGATGTGACCAGTTCGTGAACAGCTTGGTAAAGGAATAGAAAAACAGAATCGCGATAGCCACCGGCGCAAGCTTCAGCGCCAGCGGATTCAGTTGCCACGCCGCCACAAAAAACACCACCACCGCCAGCAGCGTGAAAAACCACGCAAATTCGAGTGACAGCGCCCCGGTCACCAGTGCTCGCTGCTTCGTCCGCGGATTCTCTCGGTCAAAGCGAAGGTCTACGATGCGGTTCATGGTCATCGCCGCCGACCGCGCCGCCACCATCGCCACCACGATCCACAGCACCTGCCGCAGCGTCGGCCAACCATGCCGGGTCGCCCGCGCCGCCAGCAACGCCCCCGTGTGCACTCTGTGTCCTCGGCGGCCTCGGCGTTAATTCTTTTCTTTGCTTCGATGTTCTTCGCGGCTAAATTGAGTCTCCCAGCCGCTCTGCGTCAAGTCAAGCCGCGGCATTCGCGCGCGCCAATGATAGAATTTCGAGCGGCCGAACTTCATGAACCAAGCGGAACTGCTGAAAATTCTGGAATCCGTGCAAAGCGGAAAAGTCTCTCCGGCTGCGGCCACCGAGCGTCTGAAACATCTGCCGTTCGAGGACCTCGGCTTCGCCAAAGTCGACCATCACCGCGCCCTCCGCCAGGGGTTTGCCGAAGTCGTCTTTGCCAAAGGGAAAACGCCGCAACAAGTTGCCGAGATCGTTCGCGCCATGCTGCAAAAAAAGGACTCGCGCCAGAACATTCTTGTCACCCGCGCGGACCCCAAGGTTTTCGCCGCCGTCAAAAAAGCCAATGGCAAAACAGCGCGCGCCGGGAAGTTTCATGCGCTCTCTGGTGTCATCACCATCAAACGCAGCCAAGAAATCTCCGGGAAGGGCTTGATCCTCGTCGTCTCCGCTGGAACCAGCGATATTCCTGTCGCCGAAGAAGCTCTGCTCACCGCGCGCATGATGGGCAATCGCGCCGAACCTCTCTACGACGTCGGCGTCGCCGGCATTCATCGTCTGCTCGAGCATCGCGAAAGTAAGCTAATCCAAGCTCGCGTCATCATTTGCGTTGCGGGAATGGAAGGCGCGCTGCCCAGTGTTGTTGGCGGCCTGGTGGCCGCGCCGGTCATTGCCGTCCCCACGAGCGTCGGCTACGGCGCCAGCTTTGGCGGCATCGCGGCGCTTCTTGGCATGCTCAATTCCTGCGCCTCCAACGTCACCGTCGTCAACATCGACAACGGCTTCGGCGCCGCCTGCGTCGCCTCCTGCATCAACCGAATCTGAGGTGTAGATTCTTCGCGCCACATGGAAACAAAATGCTGTCATCCCGAGCGCAGCGAGGGATCTGCTTTTTGTTTCTCTTCTCTGTGTCCTCTGTGCCCTCTGGGTAATGTTTTTCTTCACGCTTTTAGCAAAACTTTCATAACTCCTGCCTGTTGCGCGAACCGAATTGCTTTTGCCGCACCCCCCAGCGGAAACGTGCGCGTAATGAGCAGCCGCGGTTCCACTTTACCGGAACGCAGCAGCGCCATCGCTTTCTCAAACGGCCCGCAGCGCGACCCCACCACGTTGATCTCTTTCACCACAATCGGCCAAGTCTCCACTGGCGCAGCTCCGTGAAACGTGGATTTCAGCACCAGCATCCCGCGCGGCTCCGTCATCTGCTGCGCCAGAGCCAATCCCTTTGGCGAACCTGTCGCTTCCACCAGCAGCGCATAACTCTCTTTAACTCGCCTTAGGTCGCCCGCATCCCCACGCACTTTCTTCGTCCGAATCCCCGCCCGCCTCGCCAGCGCCAGCTTCTTTTCGTGCTTCCCATACATCACCACGCGTGGAATCGCCGTCCGCAGCACGCGCACAATCAATTGCGCGAGCTTTCCGTCGCCCAGCACCGCCGCCGAGCGAAATTCTTTCACATTCACTTGCTCCAAAATCTCGCAAGCTGCCGCGAGCGGCTCCACAAACACGGCTTGCTCATCCACAACGTCATCCGGCACGCCATGCAAGTTTTCCAGCGGCAGCGCCAAGTACTCCGCAAACGCTCCATCGTGTGCCACAATCCCCAGCACCGTCCGGCGCGCGCAGTGCGTCTTCAATCCGCGCCGGCAAAATTTGCATACCGGCTTAAATCCATACGCCGAGCACGGAACATTAATCGCCCCGCAAACCCGCCGCCCCATCCATATCTTCCGCGCTCCCGCCGATACACCCTTAACCTCTGCCACCTGGCCCACAAACTCATGCCCCGGCGTCCCGCGAAAATCGTGATAACCGCGCAAAATCTCCACATCCGTGTTGCAAATCCCCGCCACACACACGCGCACCAGCGCCCACCCGGGCCGTAGGCGGGGCAGCGCCTTCGCAACAGAAACAAGCTTTCCTTTATGAACCTGGAATGCGAGCAATGGCGGCCTTCTGATCCTTACTTCAGTTCATCATCATAGCCCGCAAACTCGGACTCCTCATTGGCCTAGCGCGTAAACCCTGCATTGATGAACTCATCCACGTCTTTGTGCAGCTTGTGATGCTCTTTCTCGTCAATGTACATCATGTGGCCGGCTTCGTAGTAAGCGAAGCTTGCATTTTTTCGCACTGGCGGCTCCAGGTTCATGTGCGCAAACGTGTTCTCGATGCCGTTGAACGGCGTGGCCACGTCATAGTAGCCGCACAGCACTAACACTTTCAGGTAACTCTGCTGCGTCATTGCCGCGCGCAAAACCTCGGCCACTTCGGTATTGCCGGTCTGGTCCCACGGCCGCACATTGGCGCTTACCGTGTAGTACGCGTCGCTGTCCCACTTCAATTCGCGCCGCACGTAGTCGTGAAATGTGGCCACGAAGGCGCCCTCATACGACGCTTCGCTCGGATCGTACTCCACGCGCTCACCGGCGGCGTCTACGTCCATGCCCTCGAAGCGCGAATCGAGCCGCCCGATCGTGCGCCGCTTGTCGCGCTCCAGTTCCTTAAACCACCGGAATGGGCTGATGCGCAGATTGGTCTGCTCGATGTATTTCGCAGTCAGCCCGGTGAATCGTGCCAGGTCCGCAACCACTTTTTGATGCTCCGCCGCGGAAAGAGCGTCACCTTTCTCGAGCGCTGTGGCATATTCACCGTGTGCGAATTCGCGCGCTTGTTGTGCTACTTGCTCGATGGTGAGGTTCTGCAAGTCCGGCGGCAACAGATGGTGATACCAGGCGGTCGCCACATAGGTTGGCAGGAAGAACTCCGAGCGGTTGTCCGCGCCCCAGTTCGAGAATGCCACCGAGGAGAGTAGCGCGATGCCGCTCAAATAGATTTGATGGCGCTCCTGGAGAACGCCGGCCAGCTCCGCCGACCGCGTCGTGCCATAGCTCTCGCCAATCAGGAATTTGGGCGAGGCCCAGCGCTCGTTGCGCGTGATGTACTGGTAGATGAAATCGGCGAACCAATTCGCGTCCGCGATGATCCCGTGAAATTGATTGGGCGCTTCCCCAGGCGCCGGGCGGCTGAAGCCCGTCGAGATGGCGTCAATGAAAACCAGATCCGTCGCATCGAGGAAGGAATCTTCATTATCCACGACCGTGTACGGAGCGGGCATGCCGTGGCCATCCGGCGTCAAGACTACTCTCTTTGGTCCCATGCCCATGTGCGTGAACAGCGAAGCCGACCCCGGTCCGCCGTTGTAAACAAAGCTGATGGGCCGTTTGGCCATGTCAGACACGCCGTCTTTCGTGTACGCCACGTAAAACATCGTGGCCTTGGGCGTGCCGTCATCGGCTTTGATGTTGTAGGTCGCGGCGGTCGCCGTGTACTTAATCTCTTGCCCGCCGATGCGTGCCGAGTGGTGCGTCACCGAAGATTTTTCTTCGGGTACCGGCGGGCGCTGCGTCTGTTTCCCTTGGGCGCCTTCGGGTTGTGCGGCTGACTGTTCCGGCGGGCGCTGCGTGCGCTGGCGTTGCTGGGGTGGTTGTTGCGCCGGTGGAACGGTTATTTGCTGCGTTGGCGATTCTCCGGGCCGCTGTGGATCGCTTTGGCCCACCGCTACCGGCGCCGCGATCAGCATACAGATTCCAACGAGGACGCACGCGTCTCTTCTCATTTCTCACCTCTCCGTTTGCAATCAGAAAAATTCTCGGGCCACCAGGAATTCGGCAGATGCACCAAAGGTTCCGCCCACTCTGCGAAACCTCTGATTGGACGGATGAACGGTTTGTCGAGTTTCACATTCAGGTTGGGGAGACCTGATCCAACTCTCGGCGGCTTACTCGTACCGCAGGGCCACGATCGGGTCCACCCGCATGGCCCGCCGGGCTGGGACGTACGCAGCCACCACCGCCACGAGAATCAGCAAGAGGGCAACGCCAAAAAACGTAACTGGATCGTGCGTCCCCACGCCAAAAAGCAAGCTGGTCAAGAATCGTGCCACCACGAACGCTCCGGCCAGTCCAATCGCTACACCCAGGACCGTCAACTTAATGGTTTGCGCGAGGATCATTCCGCGGACATCAGCGGTCTGCGCCCCCAGCGCCAGGCGCACGCCAATTTCCTGCGTTCTCTGGCTCACTGTGTAGCTCATCACTCCATAAATGCCCACGGCTGCAAGCACTACCGCAAGCATGGCGAAAATCCCAACCAGCATCGCTGAGAATCGCCGGGGAGAGATGGAATCCGTGAGCAGTTCATCCATGGTCGTCACGTGTGTGACCGGCAGATTTGGATTCACTTTATGAATCACGCCTGTGACCGCGGTCGCAAGCGCCACTGGATCGGTTGCCGTCCGCACCACCACATGCGGAGTCCATCCCCCCGCGAAGTAAACGTCAAAGGTTGGTTCGCCATCCAGCCCAAACTGATGCACGTTACCCGCGACGCCAATGATCGTGCTCCAGCACGGTTTGGGATCGAGCGAGCACAGGTTGATGCGCTTCCCCAGTGCGTCGCCCTTGGGCCAGAAACGCCGCGCCATGGTTTCGTTAATCACCGCTCTCGGAATTTTCCAGTCGTCCTCGGTAAAGAACCGGCCCTCGCGCAGAGGAATCCCCACGGTAGAGAAATAGCTGAGGCTCACGGTCCGGAATTGCACAATCGGCCGCGCTCCCGCATTCGGGACGGGCTGTCCCTCGATCACGAATCGCGACGCCTGGCGAAATTCGTTACTTAGGGGCAGATCGTCGATGCCTCCGGCATCGCGCACGCCCGGAAGCGCGCGAATCTGTTCTGTGATTTGCTCGAATTGCAGCGACTGCTTCTGTTGAAGGTGGATCCAGTCTTCCTGCGAAAACTTGCTCGCCTGCGTAAAGGGCAGCGCCGCTTGTTCCACGTCCATCGTCAGGATATGGTCCACGCGGAAACCGGGGTCCACTTGCAATAAATGTTGAAAACTCCGCAGCAGCAGGCCCGCCCCAATCAGCGGCACGAGCGCCATGGCAATCTCCGAGATCACCAGGGCGTTGTGTGTCCTGTGCCGTCTCGGCCCGCTCGTCCCTTTGCTTCCTTGCTTGAGAGTCCCCGCGAGATTCGCCCGAAGCGTGCGCAGCGCCGGAAGCAGCCCGCAAATCATCCCAGTGGCCAGGCAAACCGCGGCGGTGAACGCCAGTACCTTGCCATTCAGGCCGCTCTCCCGCAGCACCCCTAGATCCGCCGGCACAAATGCCATCAAGGCACGCAAACCGGCAACCGCCAGGAACAATCCGAGCGCTCCGCCCGCCAGCGACAACAGCATGCTCTCCGTGAGCAACTGGCGCGACAACTGCCAGGAACTGGCGCCCAATGCGGTTCGCAGCGCCACTTCCCGTTCCCTCCCCGAATTGCGGACGAGCAGCAGGTTCACGATATTCGCGCAGGCTATCAGCAGCACCAGCCCCACAGCCCCGGAAAGAACCAGCAGGATGCTTCGCAGCTTCGCCACCGACGAGTCTTCCATCGGCTCGACCAGCACGCCAAAGAATTTGTGCGAATCCGGGTACTTGATGGTTTCCTGTTCGTTCAGTCTTTTCATTTCGTCTTGAGCTTGCGCCATGGTGACGCCCGGTTTGAGTCGCGCAACGGCGTTGAATGCGTGATGGATGTGCTCGGTCAGGTCGTCGCCAAACTGGCCGACGGGCATCCACAGATCCGGCCAGCGCAGAAGACGAAAATCGGCTGGCAACACGCCCGCCACCGCATAGCCTTGGTTGTCGAGCGTGATTGTTCGTCCCACGACGCGGGGATCGCCGCCAAATCGGCTTTGCCACAGGCGGTGACTGAGCATCACTACCGGAGAACTGCCCGCCCGGTCCTCCTCCGGAAGGAAGTAGCGGCCCGCTGCGAGACGTATTCCTAGCATGGGGAACAATCCTGCGCTGGCGTAGCTCCCGAGCACGCGCTGCGGCTCGCCTTCGCCCGTCAAGTTGAATCCCTGGGAGATTTGCGCGTATCCCCCCATCTCCGAAAAACTGGCATTTTGCCGACGCCAATCCGCGTAGTCGCCCGGAGACAAGGCGCCGCGCGGAACCTGCGGCGGATAGGTATTCCAGATTTGAACTATGTTTCCCGGCTGAGGATAAGGCAGCGGACGGAGCAACACGTTCTCGACCACGCTGAATATCGCCGTGTTGGCTCCGATGCCCAGCGCCAGAGTCAACACAGCGACCGCCGCGAAGCCCGGATGCTTCAACAGCGTGCGCGCCGAGTAACGGATGTCTTGCAGCAAGCGCTCTATGGGACTGCTCCTCCCCGCTAGAAATACTTTAGCTCACGAGCCTATTCAACTAATGCAACGCGGCGGCGAGTGTCTTGACCAGCAGCGGTTCCTGCTCGGGGAAAACCGTTCGCAAGTCAAGAACCAGGCGGTCTTCTTCCACACGGGCGATGACCGAAATTCCAGCGGGCGCGCGCCGCAGCCGCTGTTCCAGCTTCGCCGCGGAATAACGCACGCTCGCAATGCGAATCACCTTGCTGGGCAGCGATTGCGTGGGCGTCGAGCCGCCTCCCGCCAGCGAAGCTCCATCTACAATTTCGACCTCTACTTCGTCCAGCGGCAATTCTGGCCGCAACTCACCTATGAAATTCTCCGCGCGGCGCTTCAGTTCCTGGGGCGTCATTCGAATCATGCGCATCACCGGGATTTCTTCCCACGCCGCGCGCAGGTACGCGCCGAGCGTGGCTTCCAGCGCCGCAATCGTGAGTTTGTCCACGCGCAGCGCACGAAATAGCGGATGCCGCCGCACGCGTGCGATCAAGTCTTTTCTCCCGGCGATGATTCCCGCCTGCGGCCCGCCGAGAAGTTTGTCTCCGCTGAACGTCACGAAACCAACGCCGGCTTCGACGCTCTGGCGCACCGTGGGCTCGCCGATGCCGTGCTCGGTCAAATCCACGAGGCAGCCGGAGCCCAGATCTTCCACCAGCGGGATTCCGCTGCGCTGGCTCAGCGCCACAAGTTCTTCAAGGGAGGGTTTGTCGGTGAATCCGGTCACCTTAAAATTCGAGGGATGTACGCGCAGCAGCAATTTCGTTTTTTCGTTGATTGCGTTTTCGTAATCCGCGAGCCGTGTGCGGTTTGTCGTTCCTACTTCGCGCAGCAGCGCTCCGCTCTGCTCCATGATTTCCGGAATGCGAAAGCCGTCGCCAATTTCAATCAATTCCCCTCGCGAAACAATCACTTCTCCGTCGCGAGCGAACGCCGCGAGTGTGACCAGCACGGCCGCGGCGCAATTGTTCACCACAATCGCCGCTTCCGCACCCGTCAGTCGCGTCAATAATTCCGCGGTGTGCACGTCGCGTTTTCCCCGTGCCCCTGCTTCCAGGTCGTATTCCAGATTCGAATACTGCGTCGCACTGCGGCGGAATTCTTCCACCACGCTTTCCGGCAGCGGCGCGCGCCCCAGATTCGTGTGCAAAATCACGCCGGTAGCGTTTATCACCGGCTGGAGCGAACTGGCCAGAATTCGCTCCACCAGCGCCGAAATGCGCTCTTCCAGAGCGCTTCGGTCGCAGGTAATCGGGGAAATTTCGCTGAGAATGGAGGACGCTATCTGCCCTGTGATGCGGGCGCGAAGATCGTCAAGGACTGTGCGCGCAATTTCAACCACCAGATTGCGGTCCACGCGCTGTGCCAGTGCCGCGAGCCGCGGCTGCGCCAGCAATTCATCCACCGAGGGGATCTGCCGCAGCAGCTCCCCTTGTTCCGCGGAAATCGCGCGTTTGGTCCGAGCAGGCATGCCGACATTTCAACACAGTGCCGCCCGCCCGGCAATCCTTACGCTTTTCGCTGTGCAAAACACAAAACAGCGCAATCCGGCCTCAAGCCGTATCGCATTCGAGGCACCTTTTCACCCTGCTTGTTGACGCTTTCACTGAGTCACCCTAGCATGGAGATTCGGGGGCCCCGCTCGCATGGCGACCATTGACGAAGATCTCGGCCAGATCGAAAAAGACATCCGCCAGCTCAAAATCGAGTACGACCAGTATTTCGGAGGCGGCCGAAAGCGGCCGCCCACCGAAATTGAATGGCGCATCGATCTTCTGGTCAAGCGCTACAACGAGCGCGGTGGTGAACTGAAGTCCCACCAGAGATTCCGGTTCAACAACCTCACGCAGACCTACGCGAAATACAAGGATGTCTTCCGCAAGAAAACAAAGCAGAAAGAAGAAGGCACCATCCAGCGGCACTTCGGTGCGGCGGCAAAGGAAATCGAAGCGAAACGAGCCAAAGAACATGAAAAGGAGGCGGCAGCGGCAGCCGCGGCGGGGAATTCCAAAGCTTTTCGCATGGTTTGTTCAAAACCCGAAAGCGAGCCGGAAAAGGTCGAGAAGTTATACGAAGCGTTCCTGCAGGCCAAGCAACTGGCCGGTGAACACACGGGAAAATTGTCGCGCTCCAGCTTCAATCAATTTGTGCTGAAAAAAACCAAGGAATTACAGACGCAGAAAAACTGCAAGGATGTGGAATACGTCGTCGAAACTATCGAAGGCCAGGTCAAGCTGAAAGCCCTTGTAAAGTCCTGAGCATTCAAGAAATTTGGTCTGGCTTTCTTGGGATTCTTTTCGTTTTCCTTTCTCGCTTCCCTTGATTCTTCTCAGCTTTTCATTTCGTTTCTCTTCCAAAGTTTTACTGAAGACTGATAACTGACAACTTTTTCCTTGTTTTCCACATCACGGCACTTTCAGAAACTGCGCCGGGCGCTTACACTGATGTGTTTTTCTCTTTGCGGAGGGACTCATGGCGGTGCAGCGGGCGCTGATCAGCGTTTTTGACAAAACTGGAATCATGGACTTTGCGAAGCGGCTCGCCGCCATGAAAATCGAAATCCTCTCGACCGGCGGAACCGCGAAGCTCTTGCGCGAAAACGGAGTAGCGGTGCGCGACGTTTCCGATTTCACCGGCTGGCCTGAAATGCTCGGCGGGCGCGTGAAAACGCTTCATCCCAAAGTCCATGGCGGGTTGCTTTTCCGCAGGAAACATGCGGATGACCAGAAGCAAGTCGCGCAACACGGAATCGCGCCCATCGATCTGGTGGTGGTGAATCTGTATCCGTTCGAAGCGACCGCGGCGAGAGCCGGACTGTCCGCGGAAGAACTCATCGAAAACATCGACATTGGCGGGCCCACCATGCTGCGCTCGGCCGCGAAGAATTTCGAAAGCGTGACGGCGGTGAGCGATCCCGCCGATTTCGAACGTGTGGCCAAAGAAATTGAAAGCGCCGGCGACACCACGTTTGCGACGCGGCTGGAGCTAGCGCGAAAGGTTTTTGCAACCACTTCGCGTTACGACGGAATGATCACGACGGAATTGGAGCGGCTAGCGGCAGCTTCCGAACACATTTCGCTTGGAGCGAAGCCGGTGCTTCCGGAGCGCGTGCATCTAGCGCTGCGGCGGCAGCAGGAATTGCGCTATGGCGAAAATCCGCACCAGGCCGCGGCGTTGTACGCGCCGGCGGGACGCGCGCAGGAAGGATTGGCGGCGGCAAGGCAGCTCCAGGGCAAAGAGCTTTCGTACAACAATTTCGTGGACCTGGAGGCGGCGCGGAGCTTGGCCGCGGAATTCGAGAATCCCGCCGCGGTGATCATAAAACACAACAATCCTTGCGGGACGGCGGAACAAGCGACGCTGCGCGATGCGTATTTGAAGGCGCTGGCGTGCGACCCGGTCTCCGCGTTTGGCGGCGTGCTCGCATTTAACCGCCAAGTGGATGCCGCCACGGCGGAAGAAGTGGCGAAGCTGTTCGTGGAGTGCATCGCGGCGTCGGGATTCGCAGCTCGCGCGAAAGAGATTTTTGCGGCGAAGAAAAATCTGCGCTTGCTGGAATTACCTCCAGGCGGACTGGAGCCTGAGCACGAACTGCAGCTCAAACGCATTCTCGGCGGCATGCTGGTGCAGCAGCCGGACTTGGGCGGACTCAATGACAGCGAACTGCGCACGGTAACGAAACGCATGCCCACGCCGGAAGAAATGCACACGCTGCGCTTCGCCTGGAAAGTGGCGAAGCACGTGAAGTCCAACGCCATCGTGTTTGCGAAAGACGGCGCGACGCTGGGCGTCGGCGCAGGACAGATGAGCCGCGTGGACTCCGTGAAAATCGCGGTAATGAAGGCGCAATCGCCGCTGGCGGGCAGCGTAGTGGCTTCCGACGCGTTCTTTCCGTTTCCCGATGGCGTGGAGGAAGCGGCGAAGGCCGGGGCGACCGCGGTGATCCAGCCGGGCGGCTCGGTGCGCGACCCGGACGTCATTGCGGCGGCGGACCGCCTGGGTCTGGCGATGGTGTTCACCGGAATGCGCCACTTCCTGCACTAAGGGACGTGACGGGTGACTTGTAACCGGCGACTCGTGATTCGTGACTCGCGATCCTCGAAGCCGCCTCGACCCTCCCCGGTGTCGGCCCACATCAGCGAAGCTCGTCCCACGCCAATATGGTTCGGGGTTTGCCCCGGTCTTCTCTGTGGTCTCCGTGCCCTCTGTGGTGAACTTCTATCTGGCACATCGTTTGTAACGATGGCCGAATCTTCCAGATGGAGGATCGCGATGCAACACAATTTGCGGGACACGATAGCGTTGCTTGCTCGCACGCCCGCCGTCCTTGTTGCGCTTCTGTGGGATTTGCCGGAAACGTGGACGCGCCGCAACGAGGGCGAAGAGACCTGGAGCGCATTCGATATTATCGGCCACTTGATGCACGGCGAACGCACCGACTGGATGCCGCGCGCGAAAATGATTTTGCAATTTGGCGAGACCAAAACGTTTGAGCCCTTTGACCGCCACGCGCAGGAACGCGAGAACCAAGGCAAGTCGCTCGCGCAATTGTTGGATGATTTTGCCCGTTTGCGCGCAGAAAACCTTAATCAACTGCGCGCCTTGAATCTCCAGGCTGCGGACTTCGACCGGCGCGGACTGCATCCGGCGCTCGGCGTTGTGACACTGGCGCAGTTGCTGGCGACATGGGCCGTTCACGATTTAACCCACTTGCATCAAATCTCGCGAGTGATGGCTCATCAGTACCGCGAAGCCGTGGGTCCCTGGAGCGCGTATCTTGGCGTGCTTCACTGCTCCGGGCATAGCGCGTAGGGGCCACCTTTAGATCCGTGGTTCGACCACTCTTGCGGATGCCCTCATTCCCTCGCGTCCAGCGGCTTTACGCGAGCGCGGACGCTAGGCCGTCTAACAATTGTTCGTAACGGGGGACGCGCTAAAGCGCGCCCTTGCAGTATTGCGTCCCCGGGAGCACATTTGTGGCACGCTGAATCTTCTTGTCGGTGCAATCATCCAAAGGAGTACGCAAGTGAAATCGGGGGAGTCTGCACTGACACGCGCGCAAAGGGAAAAGAAAATGGCGTTGTTTGGGGAACTGGAGGACCGGAGGGGGCTGGAGGAGAAGGCCAAGGCCAAGGGGAGGCTGCCGCCGGGGCAGTCGCTGACGCTGAAGTGGCCCGTGCTGCATTACGGGAGCGTGCCGGCGTTTGACGCGGCGAAATGGGACTTCAAGATTTCGGGGCAAGTGGAGGAACCGAGACGGCTGACCTGGGAAGAATTTCGCTCAATGCCGCAGACGGAAGTGACTTCGGATTTTCATTGCGTGACGCGCTGGAGCCGGCTGGACAACCGGTGGAAGGGCGTGCTGTTCACGGACGTCTTGAAGCTAATGAAGCCGAAGCCGGAGGCGCAGTTTGCGCTGGTGCTGGCGGAGGAAGGTTACACGGCGAATGTGCCGCTCGCGGATTTGCTGAAGCCGAACGTGCTGTTTGCGTTCGAGCATGACGGCGAGCTGCTGGCGGCGGAACATGGCGGGCCGCTGCGGCTGGTGGTGCCGCACTTGTATGCGTGGAAGAGCGTGAAGTGGGTGCGCGGGTTTATCCTGCTGGACCACGATCGGCTGGGATTTTGGGAGAGGAATGGATATCACGCTCATGGGGATCCGTGGAAGGAGCAGAGGTATTCGGGAGGGTAGAGCGAGGTAAACGCCTCTTGGGATGCGAGTCCTCTCTCTAGAATCCGGAATCCGAGACATCTTCGAAAATCAGTTCCTTGTCCATTTCGAGCATCTGCTTTCGATAGAACCAGACAGCCCACAGAACAATGGAAAACAGCGGCACGAACCAAACTATCCTCCAGGGATCGCCTAGAGACCAATTCTCAATTTGCGCGAGGCCATCGGTGAAGACGAAATAGCCGAACAAATAGGCGACGACGGTGAGCCCGGAGTAGCTCTTGAAAGCTGGATAGGGGCATGTAAAAGGGATTTTGCGAAACCTGAGGAGCAATACTTCCACCAGGACAACGGTGCAGAGAGTGAGTATTGCAGTGTGCTGCAGGGCGACCGTCCAGCCCCAAAATGCCAGCGTCGATAGGAAGCATGCGGGGACAAGCCAGGAAAGACAAAACAGCAAGAGCACGCGCCTGGCGATGGGTCTGGCTTCGTGCTGTTCGCGGTCCAGCCAGAATCTGAAGATCCAGTTGGCTTGCAAGTCCGCAGGAATTTCGAAGGCAAAGCGGACTCCTATAATCATGCAGTAGCTCAAGATGAAGGAAACGGATAGAGATTCCACCGGGGGCGCTTTCCCCGTGACGAGGGAATGAAGATTTGGGGAAGAGGTAAGAGCGGCCGCCGAAGCGACAAGTCCTAGCGCCATGAAGCCAGAAACAACCTGAAGATGGCCGTCGCTACGAAGAAGAGTTCTCGCCGCGAAAGGATAACAAGCGCGTTGCGCCGGGGTATGGAGCAGCACATCACGAAGGCGTGGCAATGGCGAAAGAGAAAACGGAACTCGAGGAAGGGGTCCGGCATCCGGCGTTTCCGGAATGCGGATGAACGATCTGCGAAAACTGACAGCGTAAGCCAGGATGGTGGTGAAAAATGCCGCCCCCAAAGCAGCCACCGCTGCTTTAGTCATGCTGGCGGCAAACGGTTCACGTCCTCTGCCCCAAACGGTTGGCGCCAGGCCCAGAAACGAAACCGGGGGTAACACGGCCACTCGATGAGCATCTGCAACGGACAACTGGGTAAGCCAATGAGGAACGGCGAAACTGGTGCCGAGAAGCGCGAGTAGCAAGACGGCTAAATTGAACCGAACCAAGAGCGACACGCGGCGAAATACTGGGGCTGGTAACAGCGCCATTAAGACACCGGCTACCGCAAACACAGCAAAGCAGCTAAAAGTGCTTGCCAGGAACACGGCCACGGAGTGGCCTAAGGAGAAGCGGAAGAAAACGGCAAAAGATCCTTGAGAACCAACAACAGCGACAGGAAATAGGACGAGCGAGGCCGCGTTGACAACGAGTGTAAGGAGCCCAATGAGAACGAAGATAGCGCATAGATTCGCGAAGAAAATGCTGCGCAAGGAGATCGGCAGCGGCACAAGGTTCATATAATCGCGCCGATCGAGAAAGATGCTATCCCACCGCCACAGGGCGGCGGCTCCGCTCACCACCATGGAAAGCACGAGGAAGAAATACACATCCGGGATCGTGGCCGTAAAAGGATCGTAAACTCCATCGCCGCGCAGGAATCGAATCAGCGATCCGTATTTTTCAAACATCAAGAGGGAGACCAGCACGCCCGGCATAGCCAGCAGAATAACAATTACGCCGACCCCCAGATCCAATCCGCCAGCGTCCGGGTCCGCAGTGCCGTGAAACATGCGGCCGACGCACAAGCGGACGAGGCGTCCGAATGGGGTCTGCGAAAACTCCCCCCATCTCCTTCTCAGGAATTGCTGCGCGCCGCGCATCATGCAGGGACGACCACGCTTATAATTTCATTCGCCACCTGCACGACGTCTCTTTCCTCGACGAGTTGCAGGAAAACTCCCTCCAGGGAGGACTTGCCGATGTGTTCGCGAACCTCGCTGGTCGTTCCCTGGGCAATCACCTGGCCTTTCCTGAGAATAATCAGGTGGGAACACACTTTCTCGACGACCTCAAGAATATGCGAGCAATAGAAGACGGATTTCCCTCGCGCACTCAAGGCTTGAATCAGATTCTTGATGATGAGGACGGAAGTTACGTCGAGGCCGGACAGAGGCTCATCGAGAATGAGAACATCGGGATTGTCCATCAGAGCGGCAATGAGAAGTATACGTTGGCGCATGCCTTTGGAATAGGATCCCATGGTCACGTGCCGATGGGGCCAGAGCGAAAAAAGATGCAAGAGCGAGCTGATGATCTTGCTCTTGTGGGGCTTGGGCATCGCCCGCAACGTTGCCACCATGTCCAGGTATTCTTCGCCTGACAGATAGGGATAAAGATTGGCCTCCTCAGGCACGTAGCCCAAGCGTTTCCGATATGCAGTCAGATTATTGCGGATGTTCTGTCCGTTGTAGACAACTTGGCCGTCCGACGGCTCGAGCAGGCCCGTGAGCATCTTGACCGTGGTGCTCTTTCCAGAGCCATTGGCGCCCAGGTAGCCCACCACCTGCCCAGGTTGCAGACAAAAGCTGATGTCCCGCGCGGCCAGGACTGAACCGTAGAATTTGGAGAGTCCTCTCGCCTCGAGCACGGGGCCCTCGGTCCGGTCTGGGCGGACCCCTCTCGGGGCTCCGGATATTCCTTTGACACCGCCGAAACCAGGAAGTTCCACGAACTAATGAAATCGGGCCTTAGCCTTCCGGGCGTCGGTGTTCCGCAGGCTCTCCGCGAGACTTAGTGTGGTACTTGACATTAGTCCGTGAGCCTCGTAGGAAAGACATGGTGACGGAGCAAGGCACTGAGCGTCACGGTGGAGGGCGGAGTGAGTGGGCAAAGGCAATTATCTGAACGGCGGGAATTAGCGAGCCGGCGGGAGTTTCTACAGCAGTCCGCGGCGGCGTTGGCGTTGACGGGAATTCCAGCCACGCGCTCGGTTGTGGAAGGCGCGTGGACAGAAGCGACATTCGGTGCCACACAGGATGCAGCATTCAGTGCGAAGCAGGACGAGCGGCGGAAGGAACTGTGGAGCTTGCTGGGGGATCTTCCCACGGGACACGTGCCGGGCCCGGCCAAGCTGGTGAAAACCGAGAAGCATGACGGCTACACGCTGGAGCGGCTGGTTCTGGACCTGAACGGCATAGAACCAGTTCCAGCGATTTTGCTGATCCCGGACAAGAGGCAGGCTCGTGCGCCAGGGCTTCTCTATATTCATTGGCACGCCGGAATGTACGACCTGGGGAAAGAACAGCTGTTGAAGGGAGTTCCGGCGCAGCCCGCCTACGCCCCGGTGTGCGCGGAAAAGGGAATCGTGACGCTGGCCATTGATAGCTGGTGCTTCGGCGAGCGCAAGAGCGAAGCGAATGGGCATACCGGGGAAGAAGACGCGTTCAAGGAGATGCTGTGGAAGGGGCGAGTGCTCTACGGAATGATGATGTTCGACGAGTTCCGCGCGTTCGACTACTTGGCGCACCGGCCGGAAGTGGATCCGCAGCGCCTGGGAGCTTTTGGGATGTCCAAAGAACATGGCATCTATTATTACGTGCCGTCGCTGCTGAAACATTTTCAGACCGCGGAGATCAATGAATTAATCGTGCCGCGGGCACATTTGAGCGTGAACGGGCGGCGGGACCCGTTGACGCCGCCGCCGGGCGTGGAGAGGATTCGCGATTACCTGATGCCGCTGTATCGAAAATACGGGAAGGAGGCGGACTGCCGAATTGAGTTGTACGATTGCGCCCACGTGGAGTTGCCAGAGATGCGGAAGCTGATTTTGGAATGGATGGATCGGTATTTGGTGAAAGAAGGATGAGCGTGACGGCTAGAGATCGCGTGACAAATCGACTCCAGAGTCGTCTTAGGTGATAACCCGGTGGCCTGTCTGCGGAGGGAACTTTTTTTCACAAAATCTGTATATGTAACCAACAGACAGATAGGGAGCTGAAAGAGTCGACAGGTGCGATTCGTTCGCTTTCGGGCTAACCCGGGCCACCAAACTGGCCCGGCCTGTGGGGAGGCGGCCGACATGAACATTATTGGGGTGATAGAAACAACTGCCCGTGACCTGAAGTTTAGTCTCCGGGCGCTACGGCGCAGTCCCGGCTTCGTAGTCGTGGCGGTTCTGACGCTGGCGCTGGGGATCGGGGCGAACACGGCCATTTTCTCTCTCCTGGATCAGATTCTGCTTCGGCTGCTACCGGTGAAAAACCCGCAGGAGCTGGTGCTCCTCACCATGCGCGGGAACCATTACGGCAGCAATTGGGGTGGGAACGCCATTTCGCATCCGATGTTCCGCGAGTTCCAAGCGCACAACGAAGTGTTTTCTGGGATGTTCTGCCGGTTTCCAAGCCCCGTGAGCCTAACGTTTGGCGGCCAGTCGGAGCGCGTGGGGGCGGAACTCGTTTCGGGAACGTACTTCAACGCTCTTGGGGTTAACACCATCCTGGGGCGGGCCTTCACGCCGGAGGACGATCGCGTTCCCAACGGGCATCCCCTGGTGATGCTGGCGTACGACTTCTGGAGGCAACGGTTCGGCGGAGATGCGGGAATCGTCGGGAAAAACCTGATCGTGAACGGCCACAACATGACCGTCATCGGCGTGGTGCAACCGGGATTTGACGGAGTGGAGCTGGGATATTCGACGAAAATCTTCGTTCCCATCATGATGCAGCAGCAAATCATCGTGGGGAATGAAAAAATGCTGACCGACCGCAGGACCCGCTGGGTAAACGCATTCGGGCGGTTGAAACCGGGCGTGTCGGCCACGCAGGCGAAAGCCTCGCTGCAGCCGCAGATGCACGCGATGCTGGAGATGGAGGTGCAGGAAGCTGCGTTCAGTCATGCTTCGGCCTACGATCGCGAGCAATTCCTGAAGTGCTGGATGGATGTTTTGCCCGGGTCGCAGGGCCGGTCCTACACGCGGCGCGAGCTGTCAACACCGCTTTGGGTGCTTATGGCCACGACCGGAGTGGTCTTGCTCATTGCTTGCGCGAACCTTGCGAATCTGCTGCTGGCTCGAGCCATTGGAAGGCAGGAGGAGATTGCCGTCCGGCTGGCCATGGGCGCGAGCCGCGCACGCATTGTTTTCCAGCTTCTGACGGAAACTCTATCGCTTGCTGCTTTGGGCGGGCTTGTGGGACTGGCACTTGCCTTCTGGGCGGATAAAGCCCTGATGGCGATCTATTTGCCGTCTGATTCCACGGACATGAAGATTTCCACGCTTCCTGACCTGCGAATCCTGGTTTTCACACTAGGAGTAACCATTCTGACTGGAGTGGTATTCGGACTTGTGCCAGCTTTGCAGACGACTCGGCCGGACGTCGGAAGCGTTCTGAAGGATCAGGCGGGCGCGGTCCTCGGTGGTGGCGGCCACAAGGGATTAAGGAAAACGCTGGTAGTAGCGCAGGTGGCCCTATCTCTGTTGCTGCTTATCGGCGCGGGTCTGTTTCTCCGGAGTCTGAAAAACCTGAGCAACCTCGGCCCGGGGTTCCCTGCGGAGCGGCTGGTGGGTTTTAATATCGATCCTTCGCTTGCCGGCTACACTCCCGAAAGATCGAAGATCTATTACCAGCAGTTCACGAATGCGCTCAGCGCGATTCCGGGAGTGCAATCCGTGGGGCTGGCGAGCATGCGGATTCTCGAGAACAATGAATGGGATAGCGGCATGACCGTGGAAGGATACACACCGGCCAAACCGGAGGATCGTGCCCAGCCCTTTATGAACCAGATCGGCCTGGGATATTTTGCGACGCTTGGCGTTCCTATCGTCGCCGGCCGGGACTTCCGGCTGACGGATGACCACGAGATCAAGAAAGGCCCGGAGGAAGATGACTGGACTCCCACGACGGTCATGATTAACGAGAAGTTTGCGAAGCGATTCTTTCCGGGAAGAAACCCCATCGGCCTGCATGTCGGGTTTGGAAGCGATCCAGGAACGCGCACGGACATGGAAATTATCGGCATTGTGAAAGACATCAAGTACACCAGTTTGCGGGATGAGATTCCCGAGCAAGCCTACATCCCGTACATGGGAAGCCATTTTCTCGGGGGCATGACCGTGTACCTCCGAACGGCAGTGGAACCGAACCTGCTAATGTCTGTGGTGCGCACGAAAGTGCGAGACCTCGACCCCAATCTGCCGATCTACGGACTGCGCACCACGGAAGCGCAGATCAGCAATTCGCTGACGACGGAACGGATGATTGCCAGCTTGTCCACGGTATTCGGTTTCCTTGCGACGATGCTTGCGGTGATCGGCCTTTATGGCGTGATGTCTTACACGGTGGCGCAGCGAACCCGCGAGATCGGAATCCGCATGGCGCTGGGGGCGGAGCAGGGAAATGTGGTGTGGATGGTGATGCGGGACGTACTACGCCTGATTGCCGTGGGCGTGGTAGCGGGCATACCTGCGGCGCTGGCGCTCACGCGAGTGGTGCAGAGCCAGCTCTTCGGCTTAACGGGGCATGATCCGCGAACGCTAGCGGTGGCCACCGTGGCTCTGACAGTGGTGGCATGCGCGGCGGGATATATTCCAGCACTCCGCGCCAGCCGGTTGGATCCGATGAAGGCGCTGCGCTATGAATAGGGGCGCCGGGATAAACCGGCGTGGAGGTGCGGATGAAAGAGCCGTGCGGTGAAGGCCTAGCGAGCCACACCGACCCCGAGTCATGCGTGGTCAGTCGAGAGACTGGGCACGAAGCGTTGACAGGGGCACATGTAGGCGGGGTATCGAGCCGCGAAATAACGGGAAATCAGGATGCCGACGCTGTCTATTCGGCGGGAAGGCAACACTGGTGGGTGGGATATCGCGAGCACCCACTGGACCTGCGAGGTCAAAGACCCCCGACATGCATGGAACCTCCACGCGCGAGAACCGGGAGGCCCTACCAGCGCCCGACACGAAGCTGTGAGCGGGCCGGTCGAGGAAGGCGATGAGCCACAATCTCGGCAGGAACGATGGTAGGGAGTCAGACGGTCGTGTACTACCTACGATGTGCCCGAACAAACGCGGTAGTTCCACGCCAGCGGAGAGCACGGAGGGAAGACGACCGACCAAGGAAAACACGGGGCAGACGGCCGCGTCCCAGATACAAAGCTGGGAGAACGCGTTAGCTGGGCTTCACCGTGTGCGGGAAGCAGCAAAGAAGGAGAAGCGACTACGATTCACCGCGCTACTGCACCACGTATCCGTCACACTTCTCTCGAACAGCTTCTATGCTTTGAAGCGGGAAGCTGCTCCGGGGGTGGA
Source organism: Acidobacteriota bacterium (assembly GCA_003223295.1). GTDB lineage: Bacteria > Acidobacteriota > Terriglobia > Acidiferrales > UBA7541 > Acidiferrum. The sequence goes on from QHYM01000258.1 coordinate 23,175, forward strand.
CGGGTTGACGTGGCAGGAATATGGAAGCGGATGCATCAGCCGCTGGCGGAAGTCGGGAAATGGTTGAGGCGTGTGGTTCAAGGTTACTTCAACTATCACGCCGTACCCGGCAATCTCCCCAGTCTCCGAAGCTTTCAGTTCGAGGTTCGCAAACGCTGGCTGCGGGTGATTCGACGTCGCAGCCAGCGGAGCGGGATGACGTGGGAGCTCATGGACCGATTCGCGGCGGAGTGGCTCCCTGAACCCAAGATTCTTCATCCGTATCCCTATTTGCGCTTCGACGCTAAGTATCCGCGGTAAGAGCCGTGTGCGCTAAAGAGCGCTCGCACGGATCCGCGCGGGGGGCGCCGGGCAACCGGCGTCCCTACCGCAATAGCATGGTTCGGGTCCAGTCGCCGATTATTCTGAGCGATGACGTTAAGCGCGTTCCGAGCAAAGGGAATCCCAGTTAGCCACGCTTCCCGGCAGGGAATCGAGCGGGAAGGGCGCGGGCCCATGATGCAAGAACTGGCGGCGCCCCCGAGCTCAACAATCCGCAAATTATGTGATTTAGCTTGCAGACTGGGATTTGGCGGGGTCGATTTCGATGCGACCCTTGAAATGGGCGCCGTCCTCGATGCTGATGCGCGCGGAATCAATGTCCCCGATGATGGAGCCGTCCTTCTTGATGTCAACACGGCCGCGCGCGTGGATGTTGCCGACAACTTTTCCGTAGGCGATGACTTCGCCAGCATGAATTTCGGAAGTGAGCTGAGCGGTGGAGCCGACGGTGAGTTCGTGACCCTTGAGGCTGATCGGGCCGTCGACGATGCCGTCAATCTGCAAGTCTTCGGTACCGGTGACCTGACCCTTGATCTGGATGCTGGCGCCGAGGCGCGCACTACCGCGGGCCGGAGCGCCGCCGAGTTTTCCTGACGAAGGCTGATTAAACGGAACGACCGGAGAAGCAGGAGCCTGCGAAGGCGAAACCGCGGGTGGCTCCGCCACCGTTTGTTGCTTGGACCACATTAGGACCTCCCTTTTATCGGAATCCGAAAAATAAAATTTGCTCCGGTTGGGAAGGAGCAGTGTGGAACCCATGTTGTGCCGCGCAGCGCGGCGCGGCAACAGAGAAACGAAGTGGAATTGCGCAGTTTGGAAACTGACCGGTGGGACAGGTGGGCGTATAGCAAAAGAGAGCCGTGCGGAGTATCATCGCATTAGTCCGCACAATTCTGGAGCCCTGTGAGCCGTTTAATTACGATCACGGATTTAGATCTTTACATCAAAGGACCGGATGGGAAGCCCATTGAGGGAACGGCTCTGGTTACGCTGACCAAGTTGGACGGTCAGTTTTATAAACAGGGGACAGCGAAAGACGGCTACGTGAGGTTCAACGAATTAGCACAATCGGAGTACAACGTCCAGGTGCTCGCGCCAGGATTCGCAAGAGTCACAAAGCAAATTGAGGCTTACCCTGAGGGCACGACGCTGATGAAGGTCACCATCCGAGTGGAGCCGGCCGCGGAGGGAATCGACGCGACCACGGACATGGAGGTCCAGGCGCTGGCGCCCAAGGCGCAGAAAGCCCTCGGCAAGGCAATCGAGGCCCTACGGGCCAATAAGCCGGGGAATGCACGAAGTTCGCTTGAGACCGCTGTCCGAATCGCCCCTAAAAGCGCGGAAGTGCAGTACGTTTACGGCGTGTACGAGATGGGAGTAGGCGATAAAGCGCAAGCCAAGACCTATTGGACGAAGAGTCTGGAACTGCATCCCCAGCACTTTCGAGCGCTGATTTCGTTGAGCCAAGAACTGCTCGGTGAGAACAAACCAAGCGAAGCCGTGCCATTCCTGCAGCGAGCGATACGGACGGAGCCCAGTTCGTGGCGCGCGCATGCGCTAATGGCAGAGGCCCATTTGCGACAGGGTTCGCTGGAGGAAAGCATCAAGCAAGCAGAGCGCGCGCTAGAATTGGGACACGGGAAGGCGACAGTTGTTCAACCGGTGCTAGCGGCGGCGTTGCTCCGGCATGGTGAGAGGGAACGGGCGGCTGCGATCCTGAAGGGCTATCTGCAGGAGCATCCCGGGGATGAAGAAGCCCAGAAGCAGCTGGCGTTCCTCCAAACTCCTCCGAGTCAAGTTGCGTCAGAGACAACGATAGACGTGGATGCAGACACGATGTCGCCAACGGTAGGCGAGGGAATCGGCGATGTGCTGCCATCGAACTGGCTGCCTCCTGATGTTGACGAAAAAGTGCCGCCCGTGGAGCCGGGCGCGACGTGTGCGCTGGACGACGTCTTACAGAAGGCAGGGAAGCAAGTCCAGGAATTTGTGAAAAATGTCGACCGTTTCACGGCGAGTGAATTCCTGAAACATGAAGCGGTCGACAAATGGGGGATTGCAGGGTCCACCGAAACGCGCAAGTTTGATTATGTGGTGGCGGTTGAGGAACCCAAGCCCGGATTCCTCAACGTCGAGGAGTATCGGGGTGGCCCTGGTGCTGTTTCAGAATTTCCTGGGGGTGTCGCGACCATGGGGTTGCCGGCCCTCCCGCTTATTTTTCATCCCTATAACGCGGTGAACTTCGAGATGACGTGCGAGGGATTGACACGCTGGAATGGGACGTTGGCGTGGCAGGTTCATTTTCGCCAGAGGAGGGACAAGCCCAATACGATCCGGTCGTACCGACTAGGCATGGACGGGCCATCTTATCCGGTCGCTTTGAAGGGGCGGGCGTGGATTCTAGCAGACAGCTTTCAGATTGCCCGGCTGGAAACCGATTTGATCGCGCCGGTACCGCAAATCCGGCTCGTTGCCGATCACACGGCCATAGAATATGGGCCAGTAAGATTTCGCATCCGCGAGGTAGAGATGTGGCTACCGCAAAGCGCTGAAGTGTTCTACGACTGGCGAGGGAAACGCATTCACCGTCGGCACAGCTTCAGCAATTACATGCTTTTCGGGGTGGATCAGAAACAGCGCATCTCCCAGCCGAAAGTGGAAACGCAAATCCCGCCAGAGAATTGAGTTGGGAAAGAGCGGACTCTGTTCTGCGATTCGGGGGATTCTCCCCTATTAGTAGGACCTGCTGTTACACCTATGTGGGTGTATGATACGTCAATCTGACGGGTTCCCCTCCAGGGGAGTTGGCCATGTTTTTGCGCGCCACGAAGTATCTTTTTGCTACGGCGCTTTTAGTGTGGACCGCATCCCCACAACCTGCTGCTTTTGCGCAGTTGCCCAAGCCCCGGCCTGACGGACCGATCGAAGCGGGAACAGACAAACCAGGGATCGAAGCTAAAGCGGGAACGGTTGACCTGGATATTCAAGTGAAAGGGCCGGACGGCGCGCCGCTGGCGGTGATGGCAGTCGTTACTTTGACTTCCAAGACAGGCCTAATCTCGGGCCAGGGAACCACGCAGGGAGGAAAGATAAAGTTCAGCGGGTTGGCCGCCAGCGCTTATACCATCCACGTGGTGGCACCAGGCTTTGAAAATGCGGTGGAGGAATTTGACGGGAACAATGAGGGCGCGGCCATGGTTAGCATCGAGATGCGAGCCACGTCGAACGGAGAGAATGCCGGGTTGGGCACCACGCGGCGGGCCGTGCTGGTACCGAAGGCGCAGAAGGAACTGGGCAAGTTATTGGAAGCATTGCGCTCCAACAAGATGACGGAAGCGCGGGGTCATTTGAATACGGCTTATCGCCTGGCGCCGAGGCACCCCGAGGTCAATTATCTTTTCGGCGTGTATTTGTCACAACTGAATGAGCGGGAGAAGGCCAAGTCCTATTGGACCAGGGCGCTGGAGTTCGATCCCCGGCATGTTGGCGCGTTGCTCTGCTTGGGCGAAGCGTTGATGCGCGAGAAGAAACTGCCGGAAGCGGAGTGGTATGTGAAGCGAGCCGTGGATGCCGATCCTTCTTCGTGGCGCGCCCGTGCCATTCTCGCGGATGTTTTCCTGCAGCAACACTATTTAGAGGGGGCGATCCAGGAAGCCGAGCGGGCCGCGGATCTGGGGCATGGACAGGCCGCGAGTATCCAGCCTCTGCTGGCGCGCGCTTTAGCTGAAGGCGGGAAGGAACAACGGGCGATGCAAGTTCTGCAGGAGTATTTGAAGGAGCATCCGGGAGACGCGACGGCGCAAGAGCAGCTCAAGAGTTTGCAGTCTCCCGTGGTGCTTATGTCTCCGAGCGAGGAGGCGGCAATGGCCAAAGCGAAGCCTTCAGCGGCGACCGAGATAGCCATCGCATTGCCGCTTCCCTCGAGCTGGCTGCCGCCCGACATCGATGAAAGAGTGCCTCCGGTGGAACCTGGCGCGACCTGCGCGCTCGAAGAGGTGGTTAGGAATGCCGGAAAGCGCATGCAGGAATTTGTCGGGAATGTCGACCGGTTCACGGCGACTGAGAATCTGGTGCACAAATCCATCAATAAATCCGGACTGTCTTTGTCCCCGGAGACGCGAAGGTTCGAGTATGTGGTTTCAATTATGGAGACCAGGCCGGGCTTCTTCAATGTGGAAGAATACCGAAGCGGCCACGCGGGCCAAAATGAGTTTCCTGATGGGGTGGCAACCAACGGGCTTCCGACTTTGGCGCTGATTTTCCATCCATTCAATGCGAAGAACTTTGAGATGAGTTGTGAGGGGCTG
>QHYM01000017.1 GCA_003223295.1 Acidobacteriota bacterium
CCAGGTGAAAGCTGTCGCACCACTGTCCGGTGTAATTGGAAAAGTTCAGTCAGTTACGGACGGTTTCATCGACGTTCAGACGGGTTCAGGAGTGGTCCACGTCGACATTGGTCGGCCACTCACCACCTATAAGCAGATACCGTCGGATTTGAGCCATGTCACATCGACGTCCTACGTCGGTGTTGCGTCGACGGAGCAAGCGGATGGAAAAGAAGTAGCGAAGCAGATCATCATATTTCCGGAGGAACTCCGTGGAGCTGCGGAAGGCAGTGTTCTGACAGATCCGCCGGGTGCAACCACTCACAGCAGAATGACCAATGGCTCCGTCGCTAGCCCTGCCGCATCGCATTCACGAATGACGAACGGCACGGTGCAGAAAGGCGGCGGGACCACCTTGGTGGTCCAATATCAGGACGGCTCTAAGACGATCTCCGTGCCCGCAAACGTCGCCGTCACGCTAGTCGCGCCAGAAAAAGTGACACTAGCTGCCGGCGACACCATCTACTTAACGACCAACAAGCTGCCGGACGGAACGCTTACCACGAACAAGATCCTTCTGATCGCTCCAGCCGTATCTCCCAGCACGAAGCAGTAGGGGTTCCGGCCAATGAGCGATCCAACACTCCCTGCCTGTGAACCGAACCCTACGAGCACGTTGCTGGAAGAGCCCGGCGTGCTCGTGGCCAAGAAGCATCATCTTTTGGTGCGGTGGAGTCACTGGTTGAATGTGCCGATCCTTCTCGGCCTTATTCTGAGCGGCATCTCGATCTACTGGGCTTCGCCCGTCTATCAACATAAACCAGATCCGAATACGGGAAGCGTAGATGTGGCGGCGGATATTGGAATCTGGATGTGCAGTCACGTGCCCGGACTGCATCACTACAGCAGCCCACCCGATTGGGTTTACAACCACATTAGCCTCGGTCCGGGCATGTTGGCTGTGGCTCTGCGCCTGCATTGGTTCTGCGCGTACTCATTCATGCTGAATGGCATGTTGTACCTTGCAGGACTGTTCATGGGAGGAGGCTGGCGCTCCTTACTGCCTCGCCGGAGCGATCTGTTTGACGCGCTCAGGATGCTTCGATACTACGTCGGCGTTCCCTTTGCAAAATTAATGCGCCGCAAATGGCTGCCTCCCCGTTTCAACACAAAGTACAACGCGCTCCAACGCGCAGCATACTTCTCTGTTCCGGTCGCAGGGTGCCTTTCGGTCGCTATGGGGTGGGCGATTCATAAGCCCATGCAGCTCCATTGGCTGGCTGCGATTTTCGGAGGGTATAACGCAGCGCGTGTCTGGCATTTCTGGGTTATGTTGGGTCTACATCCTCTTTGTTGTGCCGCATGTGATTCTGGTTTTCGTCGACGGGTGGGACACGCTGCGCAGCATGATCGTAGGTTGGTCAACTCGAGTGAAACGGTCGGACTTCATCGCAAATGAACCATGAAGAGAATCACAAGCTGGCAGAGCCACCCGATGCATCCTCCGCCGGCGCGCAGGCAGAGCAAGGGACGCCAGAGTCCGCTGCCCGAGAAGAAACGGCCTCGCCCCTTCCACGCGTTGAATATTCCGAATCTGCAGTGGCCGCAGTGCGTCAGACGGAGATCTATCAGGAAGAGGAGAAAGCGGTTCCGCTGCCACAATTTGATAATCCTGAAACCACCGAGGCTGAACAGCAGCAGATCGGCCGGGACGAAATACCATTGTCGTTAGTTGCTCGCGAACCGGAATCCAGTGGGTCGACTCCATCCGTCGCTGCGGAGCCTGTCCCGGCACCGAAAGCGAACAACTTCCTCAGGGAACAAAATCCGCAGATGATAGAAGTAGCTCCTCATGTTCTGCGTCGTTGGACACGCCGTGATGTTCTGCTCTTCGGGGCGGGGGCGCTAGCAAAGCTGGCAGGCGCCGGTTCTCTTCTGCCGCAGGCTACTCTTGAACGTCTGGGCATCATTCATGGGAACAAGACCTGGCCGAAGAAGGAGTGGTTACTGAACAAAGCGTTGCGCATCGATGATGATGTGGCAGAAGCGCTCTACTCAGAAAATCGTAGAGTCCCCCCATACACCAAATCGCAGATTACCCCGCTCAAGAACAACTACAACGGAGCCACTCCTGATCCTGGCTATATTTCCGGATGGAATCTCACTATAGACGGGCTCGATTCTGGCTTGAGCATCTCTCTCAATATTCGAAATCTGATGGCCCGGTTCTCCGTTCAGGAGCAAATTACGCGGCTGGTTTGCGTCGAAGGCTGGAGTGCGATCGCCTGGTGGGCTGGTTTGAGATTCGATGACCTGCTTCGTGCTTACCCACCGATGTCGCAGGCCAAATGGGCGCGCGTGGAGTCATCCGTCAACCTCGATGAGTCGGGAAATCCTGACCCTTACTTTATGTCGATCGACTTGGGGCGGCCCGCCATCCGCAGACATTGCTCGCCACGCACTTCAACGGCCAGCCCCTCACTGCGGATCATGGAGCACCACTGCGGCTGCTGGTGCCCGTGAAACTTGGCTTGAAGAATGTGAAAGCCATTACAAGAATTACCTATTCATCGGAAGAGCCGAGGGATTACTGGGCCGAACGTGGGTATTCGCACTACGACGGAATCTAACCATTTTTCAGAAACTCAATCAGTCCGTAAGTATCACTCTGAGGCAGTCTGGAAACCGGCTCCTACGCACGAAACGCCTTGATCATTGTAACTTCCTAGAATCCGACTTCTGGCCCGGAATGAAATTTCGGTTAGCACGTAAACACAGGAGCAACAGATCACTGCCCACAAGCCGACTTCCGGGTACTGATCCGCACGGCGCCTATCTTGGATTACTGCCGTATAGCCGAAAATCCGCCCGGAATCAGCGTGAGCCTACAGGTCGAACACAAACAATTCATTGGAAATGGCAACTCATCCGCTCCTCGCTTAGGTGAACGATACTTCTTCTGCTTGATCTGCAATCGGACGGGTCGCCGCATTTTCTAAGAGTGCTACAGGAAAAACCGATGTATCATTCGACATCTAGCCCGCGTGCGTCACGTTCACGGTGCGAAGAATTATCGGGACCGAGGCGCGGAACTTCCGAGATTGGGTCATCCGCAAGTACACGAAATCCCATGGCAGATTGGCAAATGCGAGAAAAGCGGCCACTCCGAGGACCTCGGCCGGATCCAGCGGGGCCGACGCTCAAGAACTACATCACGCCTGCCGGATTGCAGCGGTTGAAAGACGAGCATGTGTTCCTACTGAGGCGCGAGCGGCCCGCGGTGGTAGAGGTCGTAGCGTGGGCTGCCAGTAACGGGGACCGCAGTGAAAACGCCGACTACCTCTACGGCAAGCGACGGTTAGGCCAGATTGATTCGCGGATTCGCTTTCTCACGAAACGTATCGACGCGGCCGTGGTCACCGATCCCGCCGCTGCGCGGCAGGGGTCAGCCGCGACGCGCATCTTCTTCGGCGCAACCGTGACCTACAAGGACGCTGCCGGCCTCGAACACGTCGTCTCGATCGTCGGCATCGACGAGGTGGACCTCGACCGCGGCTACATCAGCTGGCGCTCGCCTCTCGCTAATGCGCTGATGAAGGCGAGCCCCGGCGACCGCGTGGACTTGCGCGCGCCAGCAAAGACGGAGCGTCTCGAGATCATCGAGGTCGAGTACGCTCCGATTCCGATGGATCCTTTCCGCGAACCGCTGGGAGCTCAGTCGACGCCCAAGGTCGAACGCTCCTAGACCAAGCCGCCCGACTTTGAGCGTTCCCCCGATCTTTGTCGTTTTTGCACATTGTGTCGTTCGGAGCTGGACAGCGAAACGTTTACAATGACTGCTGGGCGATTCCTACGGTCAAATTAGCTTATGTCCGGCGATTCTGAGCGAATCACGGGCGACCCGGAAATAAATGCTGGTACTGCCCTGTCAGAATGAGGGAAAGCCGATAGTTTCTTGCTGAACATTTGCTGAACAATAGACTGCAAATGAAAGCTTGCTGCGCAACTAGAAAGGTTGTAACGCTAACAAACGAAATGAAAATCGGTCCATGCGAACAGGTCAAGGTGAATTAGCAAACCGCCGCTCCAATAATCCCACCGTGGGGCTGGAAGTGTGCGCCGAGTAGTCGGATGTTTCCCGAATGCCTGAATTCCCCTGCTTACTTTTCACTGGACGATTAAGAACCCAAATCGAAAGACGCTGTTGCGCGCGGGCTGTGCCCAGAGCATGATCACCGGATTTGCATTTTTGAAGATTGATGGGGCCAGAAATGCCCAGGGTCCCCTGAATTTTCCCCATACTTGCCAGATGGCGTGCGCTCAACTTGTTGCCGTT
>QHYM01000018.1 GCA_003223295.1 Acidobacteriota bacterium
AGAGAGCAGTCCAGCCGCTTTCACGAGGAGCCTGCGCCGCCGCTCCGAGCCCCAGGAATAGAACCGCTGCGAAAATACTACTGCATCTTTTCACGGCAAAGCCTCCGCCTTCACTGGGCTTTGGGTTTAGCGATCATCGGGAGAAAAACACTATCATGCTGAGGGCCGGAGAAGCGAATTAGAAAAGCCGGGGCACGCCGTAGCGTGCCCCGGGCTGAAGTTCTACGAATCAGAACGCGAAGCGGACTCCCAAGCGGAACTGCCGCTCGTCGAACTTGGCGCTATTGATTTCCAAAAAGCTCCCGCTGGTAAGGTCCCCATTGGGGTTGTTGAAATGTGGTGAATTGAAAAGATTGGAAGCGTCCACACGGAATTGCACGTTAAAGCGTTCGGTGAGGTTGACGGTGCGGAACAGGCTAAAGTCCAAATTCACAGTGCCTGGTCCGAGTAGAGTATTGCGACCCACGTTGCCATAACCAACGCGAGTCACTGGTGCATATGCGGTCGGATCGTAGTAAGGATTGCCCGGACCAACTCCGCCAAGCTTCTTGACGGACCCGACCTGGTCGGGTGTCTGGGCTTGAGCTACGGCGTTCAAAGAAGCACCGGAGGCTCTGAGAGGGGAATCCCAGCCCGGCTGACCGGAGATTGCGCTGAAGGTGCCGCTTGTCTGCCAACCACTGAGGATCTTCGTAGCCGCTCCGCCGCTATTCGCCCATTCCTTGCCCTTACCAAGCGGCAGTTCGTAGACGTATGCCAATTGGAAGATGTGCGGGGTATTGAAACCAGCCTGGGCGCGATTGCGCCGCAGAATGTTGGGATCGTTCCAGTCAAGGCCGGCCCACCCGTCATCATCCGTCCAATTGATGGCTTTCGAGTATGTGTAAGCGCCCTTAACCATGAGACCCTTCGAGAACTGCCGCGTGATGGCGGTCTGGAAGGAGTGGTAGTTGGCGCTCAACCAACCTTGGAAGAGAAGTGTGTCTGTAGTACGGCCAAAGGCTACGTTCAAGGGCTGTCCCAATTGGCCCGTGCCGGGCAGGGAGGCATTGACGTTGAGATCGCCGTACTGGTGAACCGTCTGAGTGCCAACGTACCCCACAGACACGAGGAAATCAGCAGGAAGCTTGCGCTCAACCATGAGATTCCAGGACTCGATGTAACCTCGCTTTAGTTCGCCAGGGCCCACGGTGCGCTCCAGAGCTTGCGCAGGCAGCGAGATTGTTCCGCTGCTGATGTCGGGACAACAAACGGACGGAATGCCGACGGGGAAACACACACCTGGGTTGAATGTACCCGGGGCGCAGGGAGGAAGAACAGAACCGCCTGCAGGCGGATTCGGCGAGAATGACCCCACCGAAACAAAGCCGTTTACCCCGGAAAAATTCGAGCCCACTGTCAGCGGGTAGAAGCCGCGGAGTGGTCTGGCCAGAGGCAGGGGGTCAACGGTTATACCAAAACCGCTGCGCACCACTGTTTTGTCATTAATCTGATACGCCACTCCGACTCGTGGAGCAAACAGCTTTTTGCTTGTGGTAACGCCCAAGTGGGCAGGATTGCCGCCGATGCCGCCAAGGAGGACTTCGTTGTTTGCGATGTCATAGCGGTCAAAGCTGAAGGCGCCGTCCCGGCTCATCAGCGGATAATATTCGTAACGAAGGCCAAGCGTGGCGGTGAACTTGTTCGTGATCCGATAGCGATCTCCAACAAACCAACCGAATTGCCATTCCTTAGCTGTTGCTTTGATAAACTGGTCGCTCTTGCCCGTTCCGTTGAAGAGTCCGAGTTCGAACTGCGCGAAGGCGTTAAACAGGTTGGGAGTGGCGCCCCCATTGAGAGCCGTTGTGCTGCCGCTGAAGTCAAACTCTCCGCGGGGCCCTGAACCAAGCTCGGGCTGCCAATGGTTCAAATGATGATGGATGATGTCCGTTCCGGCGCTGACTTGGTGCTTGCCATGCGACCATCGCACGTTGTGCGAGCTCGTAAAACTCCAGTCATTGCGGTAGGCGGGGTTCCAGCCCTCGGGGTTGCCAAGGTCCGCAAAGCCTGTAATAGAGAAAAACGGGATTCCGCTGCTGCGCAGGTCCGAGCCGTTGTTGGTACCTGGGATCCCCAGCACGTCCGACCCAATGTTCGTGCCAAAGTCTGGAGTTTGGCCGTACTCGCTCATGCGTGTGAAGCCCACATTGCCGTCGACGACGAGAGTGGGTGAGAGGGTCAGCGTATGACCCACGGTGACGAGCTGCACAAAATCATGGAAGTCACCAAGGCCGCCGTCGCAGGCACAGTCTCCAATGGCCTGGCCCAGGCTGGGCTCACCGTGGAACACCGACTTCATGGCGCTGTACTTGGCAAAGATGCTGTGCCTGGACGTCCGGTTCCAATCCACCTTGGCGTCAAAGTTGTTGCGATTCAGTTTCTGTGTAGCCGACTTGGAATAGTTGTCGGTGTTGGGTGCCCCGGCATTCAGAGCCGGAATAAGCGCTATGATCTGCGCCGCGATGGGGTCAATCGCCGGAAGTATGTTGCCCGCGTATTGTCTGCGCCCGGTACCGTTCCCAGCACCAGTGGAAGGTGAAAAGATCATTCCCACGCGGTCTTGCTGGGACACGTTATTGGTATCCGTCACCATAACTGGGGTTTTGGTGCCTGCGCACGGAGTGGCAGATGTCGTGCCGTCAGTGCAAACATAGTCGCCGAGAACGCTACTGAAGTCTCCGGTGCGAATGGCGGCAGTCGGCAATGTAACAAGTCCGGTGTTGCGATTGTCGCGTTCGTAGAGGCCGTTGTAGCTTCCGAAGAAGAACAGCTTGTCCTTCTTAATGGGGCCACCGAAAGTGCCGCCAAAATCATTGAGCTTACTGTCCCCCTTGGGGCCAGTCTCAAAGAATTGCTTTGCCCGCAGAGTCTGGTTCTGAAAGTACTCAAAAGCAGATCCATGGTACTGATTGGTGCCTGACTTTGTAATGACGGTGATGGCCGCGCCGCCCGTCATCCCCTGCTCGGGGTCGAAATTATTGGTGGAAATGTTTACTTCCTGGATGGTCTCTGCCGGCGGGATATAAACGGCATGGTGAGGCAGCCAGACGAACACATCCGCGGCGCCGTCCACGCGCGTATTGTTATTGTTTCGGTTCGTGCCATTGATGTTCGTGCTCAAGGCGCGTTCTGGGGTATCGGCGATAGCGTTCTGAAATCTTCCAGGCGTCGCGCCCGGTACAAGATTGATCAGCGTCTGGAAATTACGGTACTGATTCAGGGGCATGTCCAGAATGGCTTTTTCCGTCAGATCGGTGTGTAGGTCGGTCTTCTCCGTCTGCAATGTAACAGTGGACGCTTCCACAGTGACCTGTTCAGATACCGCCCCGACTTGCAATTTAGCGTCGCCGTTCATGACCGTGTTGGCGGCGACTGTCAGATTCGTTTGCGTTAGGGGTTTGAACCCGCCGGCTGTCACCTTCAGGTCGTAGTTCCCCGGCTGCACGTCTGTGATGGTGTAATGGCCGCTCTCGTCCGTGTCCGCTTCCTTCTGAACGCTGGTGGCTTTATTAATGAGAGTTACGTGTGCTTTCGGCACACCCGCCCCGCTCTGGTCCGTCACCGCACCGCTCACCGACCCGAACAATACCTGCGCGTCGGCGCGCTGGGCGAATCCCAGAAAGGCGAACCCGAGGACAAACACAGAAAGAAAAAGACTACTTAATCTATTTCTAAACATCACCCCTGCCTCCTTGACTTTATACAGCTATGCCGATGGCATGACTCGCAACCTGCGATTTGTCCCTCGACGACCGTTTCCGAATCAACATTGGTGTCGGGAATTTACCCGCAGCGCACCCGGAAAATGGGAACTAATGGCGTCACGCCAAGTTGCCCATACCACTGCAGGCCGAGCCCGGCTCGAAAGCCGCGCTCTCCCGGTAGGAAAGCACCCCAATACTCCTCGACAAGTTGGGGGGAACGCTACCAATGGAAAAAACTGTTGTCAAGCAAATTGTTT
>QHYM01000019.1 GCA_003223295.1 Acidobacteriota bacterium
ACGCTGCTGGCACTGGTGGTGATGGACAAACTCTGCTGCGCCGTCTGCAGGTTCATGTCCGTCACTTTGGCACTGAATGTACTGGCTCCCGCCGCGCTGGGAACTCCCGAAATCACCCCCGACGACGACAGCGTGAGACCCGCAGGCAGAGCGCCCGACGCCACCGTCCAGGCATAAGGTGTCGTCCCGCCCGTGCCGTTTAATTGCGCACTGTATCCCTGCCCAACCATCCCCGCAGGCAGACTCGTCGTGGAAATCGCCAACGACGTGACTGAAAGAGTAGCCGAACTGCTGGTGATGCTGCCGGCCGAGTTGCTGACGACGACGCCGAACTTTGATCCGCTATCGGCAGCGGTAGTCGCCGGAGTCGTATAGCTAGACGAGGTCGCGCCAGCGATATTCGCCCCGTTCTTCTGCCATTGGTAGGCAAGCGGCGCCGTTCCTGCCGCCACCACCGTGAAGGTGGCGGTCTGCCCTGCCGTCACGGTCTGGTTCGCCGGTTGCGTGGTGACCGTCGGTGCGGAAGATGCCGTGCCTCCAGTGCCGGTCAGCGATACAGTCTGCGGACTGTTCGGTGCGTTGTCCGTAAGTGTCAGCGTCCCGGTACGAGTTCCTGTCGCCGTGGGCGTAAATTTCACGCTGATCGTACAAGATGCTCCTACAGCTACCGTGCTCCCGCAGGTCCCCGTCCCCGCAAAACCAAAGTCGCCGCCAAAGCTTGCACTGAATGTTACATTCGTGCTGCTGTTGTTGGTTACGGTTACGAATTGAGCGGCGCTGCTCGTACCCACCGCCAAGCTCCCAAATGTCAAAGAGGTCGGTGAAAGGCTTAGACCGGCGGCCGAATTCACAGTCAGGGTCGCTGTGTTGCTGGTCACACTGCCCGCAGAGTTGCTGACGACCGCGGTGAACTGGGTGCCGTTGTCCGAACTTGTTGTCGCCGGTGTTGTATAAGAGGACGAAGTTGCACCGCTGATCGCGGTCCCGTTCTTCCTCCATTGATAAGTTAGAGGAGAAGTGCCGCTCGCTGCTACCGCGAAGGTGGCCGTCCGCCCCGCCGTCACGGTTTGGTTCGCCGGTTGCGTGGTGATCGTCGGTGCAGAAGATGCCGTGCCTCCAGTGCCGGTCAGCGATACAGTCTGCGGACTGTTCGGTGCGTTGTCCGTAAGTGTCAGCGTCCCAGTGCGGGTTCCTGTCGCCGTGGGCGTAAATTTCACGCTGATCGTGCAACTAACACCTGCTGCTACGGAACTCCCGCAAGTCCCTAACCCAGCAAAACCAAAGTCGCCGGTGAAGCTGGCGCTGAAGGTCAGAGTTGCATTACCTGAGTTCGTAAGCGTGATGAATTGTGCGGCACTACTTGTGCCTACCGCCTGGCTCCTAAAGGTCAGCGAAGTGGGTGAAAGGCTGGCCGTCGGTGTTGCATTGACAGTTGCTGCCAATGAACTCATCACGAACAACAGCATGACTAGTATCGTGGCGCTTAAAGTCTTTCCTTTGATCTTCCTTGTGATTCCCATGTCGCTCCCATTTCAAGTGTGTATAGGGACCCTAAGAGTCCCAGCTCTAACGTCGGAACGTTCAATCCTGCCAACGCTTGAATGGGATGTCGTTGCTTCAGGGCAACGATCGGGCACGTGCTGGAACTGTGTTTACCCGGCCTTGGGCAAGAGCCGGGGCGCTCAGGCTGCGGTTTTCTGTGGCAAATCAAGAGAAGAGGTCTGTATGTGACGTGACGCTGATCTCCGACAAAATCTGCAGTGCTTCGAACTGCGGTGAGGGATTAGGTCAGGGAGGGTCCTTGTGGAATCAGACTGAAACCAACTCTAGCCTCGGAGCGAATGTACGTTTTCGCGGGACAGGCAGCGTAGCTGCAATGATTGAAACATACTGGGATAGCAAATACGTCTGCCATCTTCGATCGTCTTCAGGGAAAACCGAGACCACTTTGAGGAAGAGATACGGTGAGTTATGTTCAATCGGCTCGCAAATCTCGCTTCAATGTATAGCGACAGCCCGCGTTGCCTTGTAGCACACCAGGTGAGAATCTTCCGGAACTGCGATGTCATCAGGCCATAGCGGCGGTCGTATTATACGTAGGAGATGCTTGTCAGGGAATCAACTCAAAAGCACCAAGATCAAATTTAATCCCCTGAGGACGCGCGGTGCCGTCGTAGTCCATGGGGACGTCGAGGAGCGTCAGCCCCATGTCGATGGCCAGGCTGCCTATTTGCAAATGAGCATCCGGGATGGACGCCGCGTCCACTGTACAACTCGGCGCCGTCACGATCCTCGGATCTATATTGTCCAGATTGCCCGCGAGAGTGATCCCCCCTGGCGCAGTCCCCGCTCCTACCGTCCCTTGATATGTCAAATTATTAGCCACACTCAGGTTCGAGTAGCCCGTGGTGTTGGAATAGTCCAAGAAACCGGTCGTGGGCTCCCAGGAAATATTGTTTTCGATAGCGGAGTTCGTTATCGGCGCTGATAAGGTGATGTGCCCGTTCCGATAGGGGTTGGCGCACAAGAATGTATTATTGAGAACCCGCAGATTGCTCACCGCCGCCGGATACACCTGGATACTCCACCCGCGTTCGTTGCGGTAGAAAACGTTGTTCTTGACGGTTAGGTTGTTCGCGCTCGTGAAACCCGCGTCCACGTAAATCCCGTGGTCATTGTTCTGATAATGAAGGGTGTTCACTGAATCCACGCAAGTAACGCCAGAGAGTACTTCCCCCGGTGCCCCGCGCCCGATGTCGTGGATCTGGTTCCCTTCGATCGTCACATTGTCGTTGCTGATGAAAATCCCATCCCGCCCGGTGGTTGTCGTGGTGCAATACCGTCCCACGTCGTGGATGTTGTTCCCCGTGATGCTGATGAACTGACCCCCGCTCGAGGAACCCCCGTTGTAGTTCTCCATACACGTGTCGCTGAATCCCTCGCACTCAAAATTCCTTACGTCAATATAGTTCGCCGAAAACTCCCATCCCGTAGCCGAGGTGTTGTTCAGCCCATCGATCTTCGCTCTCCATTTGTGCTCCGCAGTGAACACCACATGGTTCGCCGCCGTCCCTCCACGGCTCATCACGATCAGCTTGCTCCCCACTCCGGAAACCGCCGCATTGTTGTACGTCCCATCACGCACAATCACCATGTCTCCGGGATTCACCACATTCGCCGCACGCTGGATGGTCTGGAAAGGCGCCGCACTGGTGCCCGCATTGGAATCCGAACCTGTGGGAGAAACGTAGTAGCACACCCCGCTCCCGGTTGGCGCGCACACGCTGCTGGCACTGGTGGTGATGGACAAACTCTGCTGCGCCGTCTGCAGGTTCATGTCCGTCACTTTGGCACTGAATGTACTGGCTCCCGCCGCGCTGGGAACTCCCGAAATCACCCCCGACGACGACAGCGTGAGACCCGCAGGCAGAGCGCCCGACGCCACCGTCCAGGCATAAGGTGTCGTCCCGCCCGTGTGCTAGCTGGTGAATCAAAGAACTCCCACATCGCCGGCGCAGTGGCCGAAGCTCCTGGAAGTGTGTGGATGCCCAAGCCTTCCAGCATCAGGCGAAGACTGCTCTCATGCTGATAGAACGTCGCAGATTGATAAGCGGCGAGAGAAAATGCCGGGCTAATGAAGGTCGCGACAACGCGGCCACCCCCGTCGGTATTGTCATTGGCCGATTCGTCGAACACGAGGATCAGTAATCCGTCCTTCTGGAATGCTGCGTTCTTAATCAGCGGATCAACGTTGGTCTTCAGCCAGGAGTCGGCTGTGGAGAGCGAGCAGTCGTGCGCATCGTCGCATCCGTTCGGCACAATCCAGGAAAGGTTGGGCAAGGTTCCATTTGCTAGATCGGTTGCGAATTGGGGGAAGGAGACCAGGTTCGCGGAGTTGATGTTGGTCATGTAGGCCAACGGGTCGTGGCGAACATAGTAGGTTCCAGTTAGCTCGCGGTAGTCCTTCCAGGTTTTTCCGGCACGCTGCACTTCGAGCGCAATGTTGTCCACCGACACTGGAAAGGTCGATGGTGTTTGGCTGTCGTCATTGGTTAGGATTTGTCCCGTCGCCAACATGAAATAGTTGCCGATAGAAGGATGGGTGTTGGCGTAATACTGCGTACCCAGACCGTATTGGTTCATCAAACTATTCAGGTACGGCATGGCTGTCGTCCCAACCACGCTGGAGTAATTTGTGTTTTCCTCGACTACGATGGCCACGTGTCCGAACTGGGGCGTGGTGGTACTTGCGTTCACCGTGAGGGTGGCGGCATTGCTGGTGATGCTCCCCGCGCCGTTGCTGACCACTACGGTGAATTGCGCCCCGTTGTCAGAACTCGTCGTAGTCGGCGTGGTGTAGGTTGAAGACGTCGCCCCAGAAACCCTTGCGCCGTTCTTACTCCACTGGTAGTTCAGCGGCGCCGTTCCTGTTGCCGCTACCGTGAAGGCGGCCGTCTGACCCGCCGTCACCGTCTGGTTCGCTGGCTGCGTGGTGATGGTCGGCGCCACCGCCGCTGCGCTTACCGTCAGCGTTACCGTCGCACTGGTCACCGTTCCTGCTGGGTTGCTCACCACCACGTCAAATCTTGCCCCGCTGTCCGAAGTCGTCGTGGCCGCCGTGGTGTAGCTCGCTGAGATCGCTCCCGCAATGTTGGCCCCGTTCTTCTGCCATTGATAGCTCAGCGGCGCCGTTCCTGTTGCCGCTACCGTGAAGGCGGCCGTCTGACCCGCCGTCACCGTCTGGTTCGCTGGCTGCGTGGTGATGGTCGGCGCCGCAGATGCCGGTGTGTCCGTGAAATTCACCCCTGTGACGTTGGCGCCATTGACCGTCGTGCTCTGGCTGCTTGGTGTAAACGTAAAGCCTGCGTGATTCGGGGCAATCTCGTACGTTCCATTTAGCAGTCCAGCAAATGTGTAATTCCCCAAGCTGTCCGCCGTCGTTGTGGCATTGGCCGCTCCGGTCAATGTCAACGTTGCCCCACTTCCGCCCGCTGCAGGAGTAATCGCTCCGGAAACGCTGAAGCCCAACGTCTTAAATGAATGGCCGCCGCTCTTCCCATGATTACCTTTCGAGTCTGCCGAAGCGACTTCGTAATAGTAGGTAGTGCCACCGGCCAAGCCAGAGAGAGTTAACTGATGGTTGGTGACCATAGCAGAGTTGAGTGGCGTACTGTATCCATACGAGGTAGTGGTTCCGTAATTGACCACCGAGTCCGCAGCAACGTTGGTTGTCCATTCAATCTGAGAGGTGGAGGTCGTCGTGGACGTGGTTTGTACGTTCGAAATTACGAGAGTCGACGGCGAAGGCGGATTGCTTGTTGTGCCGCTAACTAAGCCTGCGCACCCGCCTAGCACGAGGGCTGCAAACATCAAAACAGAAAACACCGCGCCATGTTGGAACGCGCTACTGATTCTGGAAACGGATGCTGCGGTCCGCTTTCCTGACCTTATTACTTGGTTGTGCCTCATAGATCCTCGTCAGGAGGAAAAGTACGGACAAATAACGCAGACAAATACCGTGACCTTTTCTCTCTTAATGAATTAAGTGGGCTTAGGTCAGTTCGAACTGGGCGGGCCTGGAGAACAACTGCTCAGCCTGACCAAGCTATTGGAGGGACCATAGACAATTACGATGATTAGGACTACTGGTTCTGAGGCCAGTTTTGGTGCAGGGCTTAAGTCTGAATTGAATTACTCTCCGTGGACTGACCGTCGGACAGTGCACACTTAGCCGAGACGGTCAGGCTAACTCGGAGGGTTCGCAAGACGAGCAGAAATGAAGTCCAGCCAAATATAAGGACGGGGCTAATCCCGTGAACTTCAGCGGCACTTACAGCAGCGAAGCAAATGCACCGGGGCTCTCCATTCAAATGAAATGGAGTGTCGCCGCGTACTCAAGCTTTACCACCGATTACAACGCCCTTCAGGTTAAGGCGGGCCACCAAACCGCGTGCGGACAGAGCAACGGTGATCATGCCGGGACTCCAGAAGGGGTTGACAACACCAATACGCCGTGGAAGAAGTTCCTCATTGGCGGTCCCAGAGGCGGCGGCGGATCAAACTTCACCGGCTCATGGAGCGGCACGCTGAGCATCAATATCTGCCCATAACCCGATCCATCAAACTCCTGCCAAAGAGGGGCTGCACGGGCAGCCCCTCTACCTTGTAACGTCGTCACATCGTCGGCTAATTGGTGCACTGCCGGGAAGCCCACTTGCTGTTGGAGCGGATGAGAGCTTAGGCGTGTTGCCAGTGTCCGTTGCGAAGCTGTCGTGGTTTGGAGCCGGAACGAGGGCCGAAAGGGTTGGCAGTTGAGCCTTGAACTTCATGAACCTGGCCTGGACTTCTGGGCCTCGGCCTCTAGCAACTCCTCGTTCTTAAGACCTTCAAGCGACTTCCTATAGCCACAGCCAGCTCACCCGTCCAACGCTATCGCAACGTTCCAAACGTGGCTGTACTTTAGGACTAGGCCCTAGCTGTACCATGGATTCCCTCTTAGCCCCGACTGACACTTCTAGCACTGACAGGACTCACGGCGTTGGGCCCTGTCCCCATCATGGCCCTTCATGTCATCAGGAGCCCAGCTCAGGTCCGCCTCACCAGGAACAAGGCAGCCCTCTAACGACAGCGTCCTAAAGACAACGACCTGGGGCGCACGGCTCGCGCTCTTGAGCCTGTTTACTCTGCTGGTTGCCGGATTGTCCTTTTCCAACGGCAAGAAGCACAAGCTGTCCAAAGACCTCGACGCTCTCAAAGGCGCCCATAGCGGCGCCACGGTGGACCTGATCATCCAATTCAACCAAACGCCGACGGCTGCCCACCATCAGAAGGTGCAGGCTAAGGGCGGGGTCCTGAACACGAAGCTCGACTTCATTAAAGGCGCGCACTATACCGTACCTGTTGAGTCTCTGGGCGCCATGGCAGACGACCCTGACGTGGCCTACATCTCGCCGGACCGCGAGGTGAGCGGATCGCTTGATTATGTAACGGCGGCAATCCTCGTCGTTGGACGACACGGCCTGGCATGGGCGCTCTCCACGCTCTTTCTCAAGAAAGCGCCGCAGCCGGCCGATTGAGTTGAGCGTACCCGTTGTGCTTCACAGGCATGCGTCAGATGGCCTACTGTTCTCCGAAAGGACTCAAACCCTGGTTGTCAATGCGCACGGTGCGTTGATGGCCTTGGCCGAAAAGGTAGCGCCTGAGCAAAGGCTCCTCATGCAAACCACAGACAGCGGAGAACAGAAAGAGTGCCGCATGGTTTACGGGAGGAAGGAGTTGACGGGGCCGACTAGAGTTGCAGTGGAATTTACGCACCCCGCCCCGACCTTCTGGCGCATTGCCTATCCGCCTGCCGATTGGACTGACTAAAGAGTCGATGACCGTATGATCCAGCCGCCGGTCCGTGCCGTAAGCTCCAGTCCGATAGCGAATGTCCGGTCTGAAAATGGCTGACAGTAGACAACTTTCGCCCGCGCCCAAAGTTCATACTCCGAAGATTGGACAATTACTTTGGTGTCGCGTTTCCAGAATCGATCCGTTAGCACACGCATGCCGTGCGAACTGACGTTTTCTGTAGAAGCAGCCTCCGTGAGCCACGGCTCCTTTACACGGGAGAGGAGCACCAGAAGACTCTCGGATTTACGCTTTTCTTTCCTGGTGTCACTCACGGCGCACAAAGTATAGCGCGCAGACTCTCCGGTGAGTTGTATAACCGTGTAGCGCAGGCCTGCGCAAACTAATTCGCCACAAGGAGAGTTGCAGAGTCGAAAGCTGGAAGTTGTCATTCTTTGTCGACGCTGATGAAGCAGAGATCGCTAGCCACATCGTACGGCCCGTTCAGACCTGTCCTCCTGTAGGACTATTGGCGACAATTCCCTAACAAAAGTCTGACGCAAAAATCCTTTCCCTGCCGATAGCTTCAACGGCAAACCCCTTCTAATGTGGCGCGCGTAGGCGGAACAGGAATGTCCGCCTCGGGCTACAGGATCCCACACGTTCTTCAGAAGCAGAGCCCCCTGTTCCTCAAAACTGTTGTCGGTCCCCCAGCGACCCAGCCCCCCAGCTCCGGCGAGACGGCGGCTTAGAGAAGCCCACAAAACCTAACTGGGGATGTCCCTTTGAAAAATCTAAGGCTTTCATATTCGTGTGTCACGACTTCCATTTTCGCGCGCCGTCTCGTGCTTGGTCTGTTGGTAGCTCTGTTTCCAGTGATCCACCTCGGATGGGACGCGCGGAGTTTCGCCGCTGGCCGCCTTTCGATCACCACAGAGCCCGCAAGCCAAACGGTGACGGCGGGGCAGAGCGCCACTTTCACCGTGGTTGCCACCGGTCACAACCCGCACTACCAATGGCTCAAAAACGGCGTGGCAATTAGCGGCGCCAATCTTCCCAGCTATACCACTCCACCGACAACCAGTTCCGACAATGGCGCGCAGTTTGACGTGGTGGTCAGCATCAGGTACAACAGCATCACAAGCAGCACCGCCACGCTAACCGTGAACGCAGCACTCGTGCCACCCACGATCACCACGCAGCCCGTCAATCAAACCGTGACCGCGGGACAGACGGCCACGTTCTCTGTAGTCGCCAACGGCTCTACGGCGATGATTTACCAGTGGCAGAAGAACGGCGCCAGCATCGCAGGGGCGACCTCCAGCAGGTACACGACGCCGGCCACGACGACCGCGGACAGTGGCTCGACATTCGCTGTGGTTGTTGGCAATGCTGCAGGGAACGCCGCCAGCGCGACGGCTACGCTCACGGTGAACGCGTTACTCGTGCGGCCCACCATCACCACGCAGCCAGTGAATCAGACCGTGACCGCGGGACAGACGGCCACGTTCTCCGTGGCTGCCAGCGGTTCTACGCCGATGACTTACCAGTGGCGGAAGAACGGCGCCAGTATTGCGGGAGCGACCTCCAGCAGTTACAAGACGCCGGCCACAACCACCGCGGACAATGGCGTAACATTCGCCGTGGTAGCCAGCAACGCGGCTGGAAACGCTACAAGTACGAGCGCGACGCTCACCGTCAACAGCGCTCCAGCGCCGGCCATTCAATTGAGTTCGACGTCGATCAGCTTCGCCAACGATGTGGTTAATGCTCCCGCGTCCCAAGCCTTGGTTATCACGAACAGCGGCACGGCGACGTTGAGCATCAGCCAAATCAGCGCCACGGGAGCGCCATTCAGTGTCAGCGGATTCTTATTGCCGTTGAATGTGAACGCCGGGCAGAAAACAACCGTCACCGTGACGTTCAGTCCGACATCGGCGGGCACAGTATCCGGCAGTCTTTCTATTGTGAGCAATGCGCCAACGTCGCCCAGTTCCGTCAGTCTCAGCGGCTCGGCGGTTGCTGCCACCCATACGTTGAGCATTAGCCCCACAAGCCTGAGCTTCGGCAACGTAACGACAGGCACGTCGTCCGCAACACAGGCGGTCACCATCACCAACACAGGCAATTCCAGCGTGATCATCTCCTCGATCACTCTAAGCGGAACGGGCTATTCCATGAGTGCCGGAGGCTCGCCCGTGACGCTGACGCCTTCTCAAGCTCTGACCCTCTCGGTCTCGTTCGATCCGACGGCGGCCGGGGCTGTGAACGGCAGCATCTCTGTAGCCAGCAACGCGAGCGGCTCACCAGCGACGGTTAGCCTGTCGGGAACAGGCGTTCGGCAGAATTCCGTGGCGCTCGCCTGGAACGCCAGCACGTCCGCCGTTGCAGGTTACAACGTGTATCGAAGCACCGTGAGCGGCAGCGCCTACGTGATGGTGAACTCCGCGCCGCTCAGTGCATTGACGTACCGCGATTCGGCTGTCCAAAGCGGAACGACCTACTACTACGTGGTGACAGCGCTTGATTCCAGCGGCAAAGAAAGCGTCTACTCGAATCAGGTTTCAGCGGCCATACCCTAGACGGGCATTGGCTAGCGACGAGGATATACAGCGCCCAGCCGATGCGCGCGAACGCCGGGATCGACTAACAGGGCGAGGCAGCTCCCGCCGTTCCATCTGGTGGCTCGCGGCGAGTATGAGGAGGTAGGTAGGAAGCCATTGGGTCCCGACGATGCCGGAAATCCTCTCGTTTCCGTTGCTTTG
>QHYM01000020.1 GCA_003223295.1 Acidobacteriota bacterium
CGTGGAGAAGTGGCGGTCGATTTTGTGGACCCCATGCTGGATGCTGGCATGGCCCCAGCTGATATTTTGCAATCCATGACATCGGGAGCAGCAAGACTCCTTGGCGTGGCCGACCGGCGGGGCAGTCTGCGCATGGGGGCCGCAGCCGACTTGATCGCTGTCCGGGGAAATCCGCTCTCTGACATTCATGCCCTGAGACAGGTCGTGTTCGTAATGAAGGATGGAGCTATTGTTCGCGATACTGGGCCGGTTAAGCAGCGCTAACTGGAGATTGGCGGGTGGCGCCGAGGAAGGCGGGAGTGCCGCACTCCTTCGGGTTCAAGGTTGCGGGGTTTGACTATATCGTTTTACGTACGTCATTTATGCGGTACCGAAGGTCGTGGCGCTCGAATCTTCTCTCGACAGGGACTCGGCGCTATGGTTCAATCGCCAGCGCGGTAACCAGGAATGACCTATGCTCCCGCCCTTTCACATATTCAAGGTGCAGAGCGACGGTAGCCTTCGCTGGATGGAGGCGGCGGTAGATGTGGAACGTGCCAAGACGCGTGCAAAGGTGCTCGCGGCATCCGCACCCGGTGAATATGTCATCACAAACATGACGGGCGACAAAATCTTAGTCAAATTTTCACCCAAGCGGATCATGTTTCAGATTGGCTATGATGAAAACGAACTGAAGGTGAGGGCTGAACTGTTCCGTCGCGTCGGCCATGAAGTCATATCGGTTGCTGACAACGAAGCTGCCAAGAACGCTCTCACCTCTATTCATAATGTCGATGTATTTGTCGTTGGTCACACAGCACCCGAACAAACAAGAAAGGAAATGGTGGATTGGCTCAAAACGAATTTTCCAAAGGTGAAGATTGTTGCCCTGATTCCGTCCGCCAATCGTCAGTTGCCGCGCGCCGATTACAATGTCGTCCTGAATGATCGTGAAGAATTGTTATCCCTCCTCGCAGCCGCCGCGGGTTGAGTCCCCGCTGTGTGCTTTTTGCACCCCGTGCGCCTCGCCAGCCTCGTTTCATCCTGAAACGCTCTGTCTCACTTCCGTTGAGACCTTGATTCAGGTCGTTTTGGACCGTTCTGCTTCTTTTTTTTGGCTCCCGCAACTCCCTAAAGAATAAGCACTTAGCAAGGCCTATCCAAGGACTCTCCTGTCCAAGCGGCCAGCCCGATTGGCTGCTAAATTGCCATCTCTAACGTGGAAAAGAAGTGAAGACCGAAATAGGCGGGCCCCTCAGTTGACCGATCGTAAGTGAATCGACGCGCTCCCGGTCGTGGCCTCGCTTTCGGAAAACGGAATCGGAAAGCGGGCCGGCGTTTTAGCGAATTCGCGGCCGGGCCAGAAAACAAAAATGGCAAACCTACTCCACAGCATTCGTTTGGATTACATCTCTTGTGTCCTGACCATTCTCGGCACGATCCTGCTGGGCAGGAAACTCTGGCAAGGCTGGGTCGTCGCCGCCATCAATAGCGCCGTCGTGTGTGTCATCGGCGTCCGTACCGCTCAATTCGGATTCGTTCCCGCCAATCTCTTCTGCATCGCGCTCTATACGGTCAACCTCCACACTTGGCGCTTCAAGTCGCAGCCCGCCCCGAATGATCCTGAAGGCGACCTTCGCCGTTAATCTCGGCGCGCACACTTAATTCAAGCCGCGTCAACAACATCGCCGTCCATTCGAATTCCCATCTAGTAATCTTAGCTTTGTACTATACAGCAGCGCTTTTTCGTGCTATGCTTGTTTGTGTCTCCCAATCAAACATGTCGATCACTTCTCGCCGCGCCAGCAGGGGCTCCCCGCTTCTCCACCCTTAGCCCACTTCCTTCGACATTCCTCGCGAACCGTCTCGCGTCCGATAATACTTGCCGTAACCCATTTAGAATCAACACTTGCAGAACTGCGTCAAAACAAATGACTTTAACCCCCTTTAGAATCAACACCGGTGAAAAAACGGGTGTAGGGGCCAAATTATTGTTAACTAGACATTTCAGGACGAATGTCTATCTCGAGCGACCATCGGGACCAAGGGACGTCTCAGAATCCCTGCAAATACGTCCCCTCTCAAAGTGTCCTTACGTCCCTTACTTCCTTTACCTCCCTTCTCCACAGGGCTATTCTGAAGGTTCCTAACTCATGAACCGCGTCTACCTCGACTACAACGCCACGACGCCCGTCGAGCCGGGAGTGCTCGACGCCATGCTTCCTTATTTCTCTGTGGAATTCGGCAACGCTTCCTCTATCCATACTTTTGGCCAGAAGGCCCGCGCCGCTGTCGAAACCGCCCGCGAGCACGTTGCTGCGCTCCTCGGCGCGCGTCCGCAGGAGATCTTCTTTACCAGCGGCGGCACTGAGTCCGACAACCACGCCATCTTCGGCATCGTTTCTCCCTCGAGAGCCTCCCGCCCTCATGTCATCACGTCGTTCGTCGAGCACGAAGCTGTCCTCAACGCCTGCCAAGCCCTCGAAAAGCAAGGCGTGGACGTCACCTACCTCCCCGTTGATCAAGACGGCTTAATTGACCTTGAAGACCTGCGCGGCGCTCTCCGTCCGGAAACCGTGCTCGTCACCATTATGCATGCCAACAACGAACTCGGCACCGTCCAGCCTCTCGAGCAGATTGGCGCTGTCGCCAAGGAGGCTGACGTCTATTTCCACACCGATGCCGTGCAGTCCGCCGGAAAGATCCCCATCGACGTAAACCAGTTCCACCTCGATTTGCTTTCCCTTTCCGGCCACAAACTCTACGCCCCCAAGGGCATCGGCGTGCTCTATGTTCGCGGCGGAACTCGTCTGCGGCAACTCCTTTACGGCGGCCACCACCAGCGAGGAGTCCGACCCGGCACGGAAAACGTGGCCGGCATCGTCGGGCTCGGCAAAGCTGCCGAAATCGCCCGCTACTCGCTCGCGAACGACGCCAAACGCCTGAGCGCGCTGCGCGATCAACTCGAGCATGGCCTGCTCCACCGCGTGCCCCATTCGCGCATCAATGGGGGCCGCGCGCCGCGTACTCCCAACACCGCCAATCTTGTTTTTCCGGGCGTCGAAGGCGAAGCCCTGCTCATCGCTCTCGACCTGAAAGGTCTGGCTTGCTCCACCGGCGCCGCCTGCTCTTCCGGTGCGGTCGAGCCTTCGCATGTTCTCACAGCCATCGGCTTGCCCGCCGAAGATGCGCGCGCCAGTCTGCGTTTCAGCCTTGGCCGCCATACCACGCAAACCGACATTGATTTCGCCTTGCGCGTCGTTCCCGCCGCCGTCGCGCAACTCCGCCAACTATCGCCCACCTACCAAAAAGCCGCCGCCCATGACTAAGATTCTTGTTTCTTTCCCGTTTCCCCTTTCTTCCTCGGTGCTCTCTGTGTCCTCTGTACTACTAATCCCCAAATTCGTTGTACGCCGCGCAAAAATGTTATCGTCCGTCGCAATACCGTCCGATGTAAGGGTCATTGCTTTTTGGTTGCGGCTCCGCCGCGCTGTGTTAAGAATCCCCTTTCGCTGTGTCAACCAGCCGAATCCGCTACAATGAAATTGTAAGCATGAACTCTTTAACCCAATTCGACACGCCTCCCGAGCGCGCGGAACCCCACTGCGGCCTCGTCGCCGTCGCAATGTCGGGCGGCGTCGATTCATCGACCGTCGCCGCCGTCCTGCAGCAGCAAGGCCGCCCTGTGGTCGGCCTCACCATGCAGCTCTGGAACCAGCGCCGCCTACCCGAATTGCAGGGAGATGGCCCCGCGCAGCATCGCTGCTGCTCGCTCGATGATGTCTACGACGCGAAGGCCGTGGCGCGGCATTTGAATTTTCCGCATTACGTCGTCAACTTCGAGGAGCAGTTCGAGTCGCGCGTGGTGCGCCCTTTTGTGGATCAGTATCTCGCTGGGCGCACCCCCATCGCCTGCACCAATTGCAATACCGACGTGAAGTTCGAGCCGCTCCTGCGCATGGCGCGGCAAATCGGCGCGGAACGGCTTGCCACCGGCCACTACGCGCGCATTTGCAAGAACGAAGAAACCGGGC
>QHYM01000021.1 GCA_003223295.1 Acidobacteriota bacterium
CAGCTTGCTCAGCGGGCGGCCCGTGAAGGACCGCCTGGCAATGACGGGCGAGATGACGCTGTCGGGCGTGGTACTGCCGATCGGCGGCGTTAAGGAAAAGGTGCTGGGCGCGAAGCGCGCAGGGATCAAGGAAGTACTCCTGCCCGCGGACAACGAACCCAACGTGGTGGCGGATTTGACGCCGGAGATTCTTGGCGACATCAAAATCACCTACGTGCACACGCTGGACGAGGTGCTCGAGCACGCGTTGCAGAAGGATCCGGTCGCGACGCCCATCGTGCCGGAGCCCGAGACGAAGCCCAAGCGGATTGGCCCGGAAAGCCCGAGAGCGATCCATTAAGCCCTCACTCTGGCAAGGAAATGACGGAAAGTCCGGCGCGATTTGCCGGGCTTTCCTTTTTGGAACCACGACGCACGAGGTGGCAACAAACTCCTGCTACCATAACCCCAAGTCATGGCCCAAGGAAGGCAATCCACAACGGATGCGGCGGCCGAGCTTGCGCGGCAGCTTTATGACGCGCTTATGCGTGAACGAATCGTGCCGCGCTTTGTGGATTCCTACGTCGTGGAGAACAGCCGGCAAGCGCTACAAGTGCATGCGGTGATGTATCGCGGCCTCTTGGCCTTGTTGCAGCGGGAGGCATTGCTGGCGTTGTGTGTGCGCGCCCTGGAAATTGTCTGCGATGAGCCGCGGGCACAGGGCCGCTTCAAACCACGGCCAATGCCGCGGCGGGAAGCGGCCTTGTTTCGCAAAAAGTTTCTGGCATCGCTCGTGCGCCAACAAGGATGGGCTATCGGAGAAGCACTCGATTTTCAGCGGGACTTGCAGACGTTCGAGGAACTTATTGCCCGCGTGGGGCCCTCGCGGCGCAGCCGAAAACCGTTTGAGGCCGCGAATCATCCTTTTGTGGATCGCTGCGCGTTTCTGCTGGACTCTTCTTTTCTAGAACAGGCGCGGATGGCGGCGAGCAAAACGCTGATGGACATTGAGGAATTGGCGGAGCAAATCGTTCATCCTGCGGATTCGAAGGAAAACAGCATCGGGATCCGATGAGCCGCGAAGAATGGGGGCCCGAGCTTAATTGTCGAGGACGGCACCGGAGAAAATCGACTTACCTGCACGCGACGTGTGAAAGCCAAAAAAAGCGAGCGCGGCGAAGAACGTCAAGCCGGTCATCGCCGAGGCCGCGTACCAACGGGACAAATGCGCAGTCACGGGGAACAGGATCAGCACATTCTGCATCACCAGCGCCGTAACCAGGACAAGCAGCCCAAACCGCTTGAGAACCAGCAGGATCGAGAGCCAGATCACAGCCGAAAACACAAATGCCACGATCGGGTACTCGTCGCCCAGGTTCGGCGCAGAAAACAGAATCACCACGGCGATCGCGGCGAGCCACTCCTTGCGCAATGCAAGCCGGAGAAGAAAAAGCACGAAGAAAACTCCCAGCGCGTCGAGAGTCCATCCGGATACGTAGGCGAGCAGGAGTCCTAGCGCCGCCCGAACGCCCAGCAACGATTCGGTAAGGCCGATGTTTGGTGTCGGCGGCAATTTGCCGAGCACGGGCAGGAGGAAATTGTCCGAAGTCTCGAAAAGCGCGAGAGCCACGCCGTATAAGGATCCCACCAAGAGATCACGCCCAACGAGAGGATCGCGGAACTTCCCCGCCAGGAGGCGGCTCCAGGAGATTAACGTTTGTGGTTCCTTGCGCCGGACGTACGGCTCCAACGCCAGATAGAGGAGCGCAACCGACGCCGCGCCCAATAGTCCCCAGCTCAGCGCAATAATAAACAGGTCGATTTCATCGAGAGAGGCAATGTGGTGCGCGCGCAGCGCCCACATCGTCAGGAACACAACAAAGATGAAACTTCCAAGGCGGAACGCTCCTCGTCCGTCCACCCGGCCCAGCCGCAGGTTGCGGCGCGCAACGAGCACTCCGCCGATGAGGACTGAAAAAAGGAGCAGACATAAAACCACATTCCATATCTTTTGGCTCAGTGCTGGTGCGTAGGGAGTTGAGCGGCCCGGTTTTGTCCAAGGATAGAAAGTGTCAAAGTAAAGAAGCTTTCCTCGGTACGCTGCCGCTTCGATTCGCACAGGAAGGTCCTTCTGCTCGGGAAACGATCCGGTCCAAGCTGCGCGCGCGTCGCCCCAGGCAAGCGGAGTCCATTCCGGCGCTGCTGAATGAAACCACGCTGGATCCAAACCTGCCGCCGAGAACAACGCGGACCAGTTTGGCGAAGGCGCATCGGCTGCAGGAGGATCACGTTGCGGCGGAACGGCCTCAAAATGAACCAGCCGCCCGCGCATATCCACCGCGACTTGCACCATCCCCACGACATCCATGGGCGGATCGAACTGCGTCACTCGTCCAGCACCGCCCGAGGAGTAGAATCCCAGCGCACGCATTTCTCTCGGGCTCTGCCGGTACCAGAACACAACCGGCGCCGGCCGGTCGGCGGCCAGAACATTCCACCGCGTCGGTGTCTTGTCATGCTCGCGAATGTACTTGACGCGCTCATCCGTAGCCAAGCTGAAGGAATATGCGGAATCTGCCGGCTCCTCGGGATAGCCCAGTTGGGCAAGAATATCCCGGGCCCGGGCCGCAAGCACCTCGGGAGGGTTTTCGAGTACGCCCTTATTGCTCAGCCTGAAAGCTTCCGCTACGAAGAAGTAGCCGATTAATCCCACAATGGTCAGCGCTAAGAGGCCAAGCGCGAGCCGCGGCTTCATGCCTTCCGTAGCCCCGGCGGCGGCGACCATTTCAGGCGATGGCGTTTCTCCTGCGGCAAGCGCAGCGGCCAGAGGATCGCCGCCAGGAAGAGCGGCTGCGACTTGCAGCGCAGAAGCCGGGCGCTTCCCGGGATCCGTTTCCAGGCAACGCAGAATGACGCGTTCGATCAGAGGATCGAGATCGCGGACCAGCATCGAAGGATTGGTGATGGTTCCGGATTCGCGCAGCCTCACCAGTTCCTGCAGCGTGGAGGCCTCGAAAGCGCGCTTGCCCGTCAGGATCTCGTAGAGGACGAGGCCGAGGGAGTAGATATCGCTCTTAGGAGTGACTTCCTTCCCGGCGAGTTGTTCAGGCGCCATATAGGCAGGCGTGCCGGCGCGGCCTTCTTCTCCCTTGATGCTCGCCGCGACGCCCTCCAGCCCGAAGTCGGTGATGCGGATTTTTCCGGCGCCGTCAAGCATGACATTGGCGGGCTTAAGGTCGCCGTGGATGACGCCGCGTTCGTGCGCTGCGGCCAGTCCGGCACAGATTTGCCGGGCGATCTCCGTGGCTTTGTCCGGCGAGAGGCGGCCGATGCGGCGAACAACCGAAGCCAGATCCTCGCCGTCCACGTATTCCATGGTCAGGAAAAGGGAGCCGTCGGATTCGCCGATATCAAAGACGCGGCAAACGTTAGGATGAGAAACTTGCCGGGCGTTGCGCACCTCAGCGTGAAACTGCTCGAGCGCCGCGGCGTCCTGGGAAAGCCGCTCGGGGAGAAATTTCATCGCGACGATTTGCCCAAGGGTCAAGTCTTCAGTGCGAAAAACTTCGCCCATTCCGCCTCGGCCAACCAGTGCAACTACGCGGTAGCGCTCCGCGAGGATCTGCCCGGGCGTGAACCGGCCGCCGCCGATGGGGTCGGAACTGGTCAGTGGATTCGAAACGGGAGTAGAGCGCGGATTACGGGATGAGGCGGGCGTCGATGGCGGTTTGCGTGGCGTGGGCGCTGGCGGAGCAATGGTTTCACCTTCGAAACCACCGTCATGGTCCATCAGCGTGGTGCCGGGGTCCGAATCCGTCGCCTGGCCGCAGGACGAGCAAAACTTCGCGTTTGCGGGAGCTTTTGCGCCGCACGTTGAACAATACATAGGAGGTCGAGATTTTATCACTGGTTCGCGGGACGCCGCGAATGCGAGCGAAGCCCTTCACGAAATGCGCTCCACCTGTACAGCGGTGCCGTACGCCAGGACCTCCGTGACGCCTTGCATCACTTCCGTGGCGTCGTAGCGCATGCCAATCACGGCGTTGGCTCCGTGCTGGGCCGCATGCTGCAATAGAAGCTCGAAGGCATCTTCCCGCGTTTTCTCGCACAGATTCGTGAGCAAGGTGATGTTGCCTCCGACAATCGTTTGAAGCGCGGCGCCGAGGTTCCCGATGATGCTGCGCGAGCGCACTACGATGCCACGAACAATCCCGAAATTCCTGACAATTCTGTACCCGGGTAGCTCGACTCCTGATGTGACCATCCCAGCGTCAACTCTTGGCACTTGCCTCTCCTTGGAGAAATGAAGCAGCTCATGGAACACCGTTAACGGGTGCGATTCTAACCGTTTGACCGGCGCTCCGCGAAGAATCTTCCTCTGTTATTCTTTGAGATAGTGGACACCCTCTTTTACTTACTGGCTATCACGCAGATTTTGCTGGGAGCCTATCTGGTCTGGCAAGGCGTGCAGTGGCTCGGTTTCGTTCGCCGCCGCCTGCATTCTGATCCCGGATTTTACGCACCGCGCGTGGCCGTGCTTTGCCCGTGCAAAGGAATCGAGCCGGGCCTAGAGCGCAATCTGGTTTCGTTGACGGAATTCGAACGGCAGAACTACGAGATTTTCTTCATTCTCGCTTCGGAGAAAGATTCCGCACGCAGCATCATCGAACGCGTGGCGAAAAGCTCCCGGGTCAAAACAAATGTGGTGATTGCAGGCAACCCGGTCAATTGCGGCGAAAAAGTGAACAACCTGCGAGTGGGGGTCGAGCAACTGCCCGAAGAATTTGAAGTGCTGGTGTTCGCCGATTCCGACGGCCGCCCCGGAAAACACTGGCTTCATCATCTCGTTGCACCTCTTGCGGACTCGCGGGTGGGAGCCACCAGCACCATGCGCTGGCTGATTCCGAATAGCGGCAGCCTGCCAGCCGTGCTTCTTGCAGCCTGGAACGCTCCTATTGTGACCATGCTGGGAGAAAAAGCGAAGAATTTTTGCTGGGGAGGAGGGACGGCGATTCGCCGCGCCGTTTTCGAGCAGTCCGGAGTGCTGGACGAATGGAAAAACTCCGTGAGCGACGATTATTCGCTGACGCGCGCGCTGGAAAGAACTGGCCAGCCCATTCTATTCATCCCCGAGTGCCTAACACTTTCTTATGTGGAGACAGACTTTGAGGGTTTGCTGGAATTCACCAATCGGCAAATCCTGATCACTCGCATCTACTCGAACAAAATGTGGCGGGTGGCAGCGCTCACGCATTTACTTTACTGCGTGACGTTGGTGCTGGGCCTTTATGTCATCCTTGGCACCGTATTGGCGCAAAGACCGGCATTCCATTTCATCACGCTGGCTTTTCTGCTTCTGCTTTTGTCCTCCATTCGCGGAGTGCTGCGCCTCACCGGAGTAACAGAAGCTCTACCGGCCGCGCGCACGCAAATCATGGGGCAGGCGTGGATCTATGTCTTGTTGACTACTGTTATGCCATTCCTTTACCTGGCGAACTTTGTGAACTCTTTGGTCACACGCAAAATCCGTTGGCGCGGCGTAACCTATGAACTGGTCAGCCCGCAGCAAACGCGCATTAAGTAATTGTCCAGGGATTTCCGTAGATTCCACAGAGTTTTCCACAGCACATGGAACGACGATCTAGGGCCCCGAGAACTTATTCACTTAATGTCTATTTACTGCAATTTGCTGCGCGATTTGGTGTCCTTTTTCGTGGAAAAAATTCGCATCCTGTGAAATTCCTACGCGCATGGAAGTTACAGTACTGCCTCTGACGCCGTCTAAGTCCCCAATTTTTGAGTGACTTGCATATTCTTCTCTGCGGAAGAGTGTTTGCAGGAGGTACTTGTTCGGCAAGCCGTGCTCTGACGGACTTTCAGGGAGTCCCTGCCCAACCCTGCTTTCTTGCCGTTGATTGGGTAACGAGTACCGAGTCGCCAGCCTCCTTTCTCGATCACTTTCGGGCGACTTACCCAATCGGGGATCCTGCCTCGTCGAGGGGCGTAGAACTAAAAAAATTCATGGCTTCGGTTCCATCACGAGGCTGCATTCGAGGGGGTGCACGTGAAGGTGATCCGCAGAGGTGACCATCCGCATCAATTGCTCGCTGCGCGTCCTGTTTCCCACCGCAATACCTTCTTCTTTTACGAAAAAAACTCTGGCGTTGCCCACTTCCATGTGCAAGCGGGACCCGATGGGCGTCTTCCGGTAGATCAGGCGGCCGGACTTCTTGCCATGCATTGCCTGGTTCGAGGCCGAACGCCCAGCGACTATGCTGTTTTGGTCCAGGCAGAGAACGGCATGCTGGAAAACCTCATTGAAAAGGCTGACCAACTGCTTGAGGCCGGGAAGTCCGTTCACGGCCAGATCCGATTGACACGCAGGGAAGAAGAAGTTCTTGCCGGCGTCTCGGAAAGTCTCTCCAACAAGGAAATTGCTTCCAACCTCAATCTCTCGGAAAGAACAGTTAAATTTCACGTTTCTTCGTTGCTGGCAAAATTCCATGTGCGGGGCCGGATGGAGCTTGTTCGTGAAGCCGCGCGGCATGCGACGGGAGCAGCGTCGGATCCTCTGGCAATTGGCGCAGGGGAAGCGCGCCCCTATGCCCCTGCCATAAAGAATTACCCCGCGCCCCGGCGCGCCGTGACGGTCGTTCCTCTCGCGAAGCGCCAGTTGATGGCTTAACCTAAACCAATTTCAATTTCGATGTGAATCGGCA
>QHYM01000259.1 GCA_003223295.1 Acidobacteriota bacterium
CGGGCGGACTTAGCAACATTGCAACCGTCCTCTCCGAACTCGCCGAACGGGTCGATCCCCGGCACCTCGCCGAGACAGCGCGTCGTAGTGACAATCTTCCTTCTGCGCAACGCCTTGGTTTCTTGTTGGAACACATCGGTGAGCAGGCAAAAGCGGAACCTCTGGCCCAATGGATGAAGAATGCTCGAATTAGAACCATACCCTTGCGCGTCGGCGGCCGGAAGCAAACCGGCAACAAATCGGCGCGGTGGAAAGTGATCCTTAACGAGGCCGTTGAGGTTTCCCAGTGATCCCGCGCGGGCCAATCACTGCGTGGCGTGCGGTCGCTCCCTGGGCAACGGACGCACAAGTTGAACAGGACCTCATTGTCTCTCGCGCGCTTGTTCAAATATTTCTGAACCCACTCTAAGCACCCGAGCAGCCTTTCGCGGAGGAACCGCCTTGCACAAGCTCTTCCTCAGTCCCCCGAGCCGCTACTCAGAGGACATAGACCTTGTACAAGTGAAGCCTGAGCCCATCGGCCCAACTCTGACAGCTTTGCACAAAACACTTGATTCCTGGCTCGGAGAGCCGCGCCGAAAACAATCCGAAGGAAGAGTCACTCTCGTTTACCGCTTCGATTCTGAAGTCCCACCCATCACACCGCTTCGACTGAAGGTTGAAATCAATACGCGGGAACAGTTCTCTGTCTTCGGCTTCATTCGAAAGAAGTTTGCCGTCAAGAGCTCGTGGTTTTCTGGAGAGGCCGAACTCATAACTTACTCGCTGGAAGAGCTTCTCGGCACCAAGCTTCGTGCTCTTTATCAGCGAAAGCAGGGCCGTGATCTTTTTGACCTCGCTATAGCCTTCAAGAAGGCGCCGAAGCTCGATCCCAAGAGAGTTGTGACCTCGTTCCTCAATTACATTGAACACCAAGGGCTACGCATATCGCGCGCTGAGTTTGAGGCCAATATGGCAGAAAAAATGCGGGACGCAGACTTCCGTACGGACGTGAAACCTCTACTCGTGAGCGGCGCGTTCCAGGCGAGTGCATTTGAGAAGGAGAGTTTCCAGACCGGCAAGGCGGAGTACGATCCCGATGCAGCCTACCGCCAAGTCCACCAAGCATTCATCGAACTTCTGCCAGGCGATCCCTGGAAGGGGCCGACGCGAGCACTCAGGCGTAGTGCCTAGATACTGAATGGGAGCAAGTATGCTTCGCGGTTCGCTGAGGCTGCAGCAGGAGCAAGCGCGCAGGAATTCCCGGTCGCATCAACTTAACCGCCTTACGTTATCTTAGCGCTTATGGGGTCCCACCCCCTGGTTTTGCGTAAGTGTTGATTGTAAAGGGGATAGAGGAAGAAGGTCTTAAACGTTGGCGCGCTGAAATGTTTGAACGTCCTGAACGAGGTCCCCACGCACCCCCGGTACTGTTAGATCGGTTATCAAAGCAAAGGACTTGCAAATTGGGCAGTTCGTAATTGGTTCGTTCGGTAGCACAGGAGGGAATGCGTAGGACCGGGAGGGCGATGTTCACGGTGGCGGTGGTAGTGTTTCAGTCCAGCCAGGATCCCTCGCGATGCGCGGGATGACGGAGGCCCCCCGCGGCTCAGGGCAGGCAAGAGTGCGTCTACCACAAGAGAAAAGCGCACAGGCCCTTCGCGGCTCACGGCGAGCAAGAATGCCTGTGCCACGTTAGCGCAAGCGGTTCGAGGCTCACCGTAAACCGGACCAGTCGTCGGCGACGAGGATGGAGTCGACGGGATTGGAGGGATCGTACTTGACGCTGGCGGGCTGGCCGGGGACGAGGCGATCGAGGCGCACCTGGCTTTCGAGACCCGTGATGTCCTGAGCCGTGTGATAGACCACACCAGAAATGGCATAACTGTAGGAGACGAGGTGACGGGGGCGCAGATCCGCGAGCGGGCTGGCAGCGGCGCCAAACAGTTTCTTGCGCGGTTTTGGCGGTTCGGCGGGATTCTCGACGAGGTCCACGACCTGGCCTTCGGCAATGCGGCCGATCTGATTGAGATGGAGGCGGCGCTTGCGTTCTTCGGCTTCGGGATCCTCGGCCGGGCGGAGAAAAGCGTAAACAATCATGGCGACGGCGGCGATGGCCGCGCCCCCCATGACAAGCACAAGTTTCCAATCGGCAAGCAATGCTTTCAACGATGCGACTCCATCAGCTAAATCCAGGGGATGCCATGGGGCGCCAAGACTGGGCTAGCTACAAGGCGGACGGATTGCTACGGTCACACAGGCCCCACGAGAGCCTGTGCGAGAACCTCAGAATCAGTTCCTCAGGGGCTAAAGCCCGATGGATCGTGCTGACTTTAATGTCGGACCTGAAGGTCCGACCCCCAGTTGCCGCACCGGCCCCACTACCGCGTATTCTAACGAAACTGGGGCCGCAGGGGTATTCAGTCTTGCGGGGGATGCACCGGATTACGCAACACGCCAATTCCGGAGACGGCGACTTCAACGATATCGCCAGCGACCAGGGGGCCGACACCCGCAGGCGTACCGGTAGCGATGACGTCGCCCGGAAGAAGCGTCATCATGCGAGAAATCCAGCGAACGAGAAAGGCGACGGGATAAATCATCAGCGAGGTCTTGCCGGACTGGCGGAGAGCGCCGTTGACGTGCGTTTCGACATGCAGGCTGGCGGGATCGAGATCGGTTTCGATATGCGGGCCAACGGGACAGAACGTATCGAAGCCTTTGCCGCGGGTGAATTGTACGTCGCTCTTCTGGAGGTCGCGCGCAGTGACGTCGTTGAGGCAGGTGTAGCCGAGAAGGAAGGAAAGCGCATCGTCGGAGTCGCGCAAGTGTGAACAGCGGCGGCCAACGACCAAGGCGAGTTCACCTTCGTGTTCCACTTGCTGTGAGAAGTCCGTCAGGACGATTGGTTCTTCGGGGCCGACGATGGAAGTGGAGGGCTTGAGAAAGATCAGCGGCTCTTTGGGGACTTCATTGCCGAGTTCGGCGGCGTGCGCGGCGTAATTGCGGCCGGCACAAACAATTTTGGAAGGCTCGACGGGAGCAAGGAGGCGGACATCGGCCAGACGAGAGGAGCGCGGGCTGCGTGTCCACTGCCCCCAAGGCAAGCCAACGATTTCGATCACGTTTTCGCCCTCGATGAGGCCGTATCGCGGGGAGGGCGGTGAAGCGGTATTGCGCGGGACGTAACGGCAGATTTTCATGGCGTGTCAGCTCGCGTGGTGTTTCGAATGAGAAATATCTTCTTCGCGCGCCCTCCGGATAATCGAGACAATCCAAGCCAGCGTGGTGAAGATCAAATAGACCACCGTCCCTTCCATAAAAATCCGGAAAGTGCTGTGCCAATTGGTCAGGCCATGGTAAATCAGGCAAAGGACGCGGTAGACCACGCTGAAAATCAGCCAAGCGATGATACTTGAGGCCAAAAGATTCCCGGGGTAGCGAAGAAATCGCAGGACAGGAACGGCAGCAAGAAAGCCGAGTACCGCGGCGGCGGCGAGATTGCGCTCCAAGGCGAAGCGCTCGAGAAAAGGAACGTGATTGGCAATGACCAGCCAGGCGACGAAAACCAAACTAAGACAAACTCCGGTGTAAACGCCGGTGCGGATGGCTGCATTGTGCAGAAATTGCAGCCGGCGAGAACCGGGCAAGTTTGTTCGAACGAACATCCGAAGCTGGGCTCCCAAGATGCCTCAGTAAGAGGCACGAATTTACGAAGGCGGCCGCGTGATGTCAACCGTGACGGGATTGCTTGGGGGACTCTGGTTTCCCGCGCGATCCACGGCGGTCACGGTGTACCAATAATGATGACCGGGCTCTACAGAGCTATCACGAACGGCCGGCACAGGCAACAAATCCGGAGTGATAAGCCGGCCGCGCGCGCCCTCCAGCTCACTTCGATAAACGCGATAGCCGGCGAGATCGGTTTCGACATTGATGGACCAGGACAAGTCCACGACAAAGATAGACGGAGCCGCGCCGGGAAGTACGGCCGCGACGAGTCCCTGGGGAGCGGCGGGAGGAAAGGTATCGAGCGGAGTCACGGTGACGGGCTCTGAGTTGTCGGATTCGATCTCGTTTCCTTCGACCGCGATCACGCTGCGAATTGTGTAAACGTAGGTCTTACCAAAATCAAATTGTGTGTCGCTGTAGGTGGTTGTGGCAGATGGCCCGAGAAGCGCGAGCGGCGCGATCCAGTGCGCGGCAGAGAGGTCCTTGCTTGTTGGTGCAGGCGCGTTGGGATCACTTTCTCCGCGATAGATGCGGTAGCCGGAGACCGCTGAGAGCGGATCGCCCGCGGAAGTCTGCATTGGAGCGGGCCAGGAGAGATTCACGGCAGTTTCCGTGACCTGGAATTGAACTGAAGAGATGGACCGCGGAACAGGAAACACGCGCGCCGTGACGAGATTCGAATCGGCGGAAGCGCGCTTCTTTGAGAGACGCGTTCGAACGAGATAGGCATAGGTTGCGCCAGCATGGGTTTTCGTTTCGTCAGGCGAAATCGGATCGATGAAATGAACACGGCCGGAGGCAAGGTAATTGCCGACGAGAGCGCCGGGGATGGTGTAGACAACGCGAAAGGATTTCGACTCGGGCGCGCCATTCGGCTTCAGAGAGCCACGAACGATTTCGACGGCGGGAACGGCGGTGAATTTCTCTCCAGAAACGGATTTTGCGGGGAGCGCAAAAACAAGTTCGACGCCATCGCCGGCCTGGCGGGCAACGAGATCGGAAAGGGCCACGGGAACTGGCGGAGAAGGCGCAACGGGTTCGCCAGGAGCGCCGCAGCCGGAGACCAAGAAGAAAATGGAAACTAGAAAAGGGAAAATGGAAAAGAACTGTGATTGGTGACTGGTGACTGGTGATTCGTGGAAGTAAAAAGGCACACCGCGGACGCGAGGCGCGACCTGCGAAAGGAGCATGCAAGGGAGAAAAGAAAAGAAGCGCGTTTGATTGGCGCGTTCTGAGGGGGCGCGCGTCCCTTTTCTATTTTCCAATTTCACTTTTCGGAACTCACAGGATATAGCGGCTGAGATCCTGGTTCTTGACGATGTCCACAAGCTGCTTGTTGACGTAAGCGGCGTCAATTTTCACGTTCTTTTTCTTGAGGTCGGGCGCTTCGAAAGAAATCTCGTCGAGAACTTTCTCGAGAATGGTGTGCAGGCGGCGGGCACCGATGTTCTCGGTTTGTTCATTGACGCTAGTGGCGAAGCGCGCGACGGCGGCAACGGCATCTTCGGTGAAGTTGAGCTTCAAGCCCTCGGTTTCCAGGAGCGCCGCGTACTGCTTGAGGAGGGCGTTCTTCGGCTCGGTGAGAATGCGGATGAAATCCTCTTCCTTGAGGGACTGCAGCTCGACGCGGATGGGCAGGCGGCCCTGGAGTTCTGGGATCAAGTCGGAAGGCTTGGTCACGTGAAAGGCACCGGCGGCGATAAACAGGATGTGATCGGTGCGGATCATGCCGTAACGAGTGTTGACGGTCGTGCCTTCAATGATGGGGAGGATGTCGCGCTGCACGCCCTCGCGGGAGACGTCGGGGCCATGGCCGGATTCGCGGCCGGCGACTTTGTCGATCTCGTCGATAAAGATGATGCCCATCTGCTCGGCGCGCTCCACGGCCATGCGCGTAACCATGTCCATGTCCAGCAGCTTGTTTTCCTCTTCCTGGATCAAGTATTCGAACGCGTCGGCCACGCTCATTTTGCGCTTTTTCTTTTGCTGTCCGAAAATGCCGGAGATCATGTCGCTGAACTTTGAGGCGTCCATTTCCTCCATGCCCTGATTGGAAATGATTTCGAACGCGGGCATCATGCGCTCGCGGACTTCGAGGTCCACCATGCGCTGGTCGAGCTTGCCTTCGCGAAGCTGGGCGCGGAGCTTTTCGCGCGTGCGCTGGTTCTGCTCGCGCTGCGCGGTGACTTCGGATTCGGGCGTGCCTGGGGCGGGAGACGGGAGCGGGGGGAGCAAAAGATCGAGCACACGCTCTTCCGCGGCCTGCTCGGCGCGATCGGCGACTTCATCGAGTTTTTCTTCGCGGATCATGTCGATGGAGGTCTCGACGAGGTCGCGCACCATGGACTCGACGTCACGGCCAACGTAGCCGACTTCTGTGTATTTCGAAGCTTCCACTTTGATGAACGGGCATCCCGCCAGACGCGCGAGACGCCGGGCAATCTCCGTTTTGCCCACGCCGGTCGGCCCAATCATCAGAATGTTTTTCGGCAAAACGTCCTCGGCGATTTCGGGAGGGAGCTTCTGGCGGCGTACGCGGTTGCGGAGGGCCACGGCGACGGCGCGCTTCGCGGCGGCTTGACCCACGATGTATTTGTCGAGCTCGAGGACGATCTCGCGCGGGGTCATGTCGTCCAGTGCGGGAAGAAGCTCCTCTTCTTCCCCGGCAACGGCGCCGTTGCCGCCGGGTGCGACAATCAATTCTTTGTCGGCCTTACTGGTCATTCTCGGCTCTCAGTTCTAGGTCCAAGTTTTAAGTCTTAGGTTTTCGATGAAAAGAGGCACAGTCAAAGCCTAACATCCCCTAACTAGAAGATGCTACCCGCCCGGAGATGGTTTACAACCAAATCCGGAGAATCGATGCACACCTGCGATTCAACAAAAAGGCCGACCGACTGTCATTCCCGGTGAAGCGAGGAATCAACTGCGAAGCCAAGAATGAAGCAGATTCCTCGGGCAAACAGCGCCCACGGAATGACACATCGCGCGTTTCTTCCGCAGCTTGTCAAAGCTCTTCGACGGTAAAATTTGCATTGGTATAAATGCAAATCTCGCTCGCGATGCGCATGGCTTCCATGGCCAAGTCCTTGGCGTTCAGCTTGGAGTGCTTGAGCAACGCACGTGCCGCGGAGAGGGCGTAACTGCCGCCGGAGCCAATGGCCACGATGCCATCGTCCGGCTCGATGACATCGCCATTGCCGGAAAGGATGAAGGTGCTCTTGCTGTCCGCCACAACGAGCATGGCCTCGAGGTGGCGAAGTGCGCGGTCCTTGCGCCACTCCTTGGCCAGCTCGACGGACGCTTTCTGAAGATTGCCTGAAAACTCCTGGAGCTTCCCTTCGAATCGCTCGAACAGCGTAATGGCATCGGCCGTGGAACCTGCGAACCCTGCCAGTACTTTGTCGTTGTACAAACGGCGAGTCTTGCGCGCGGTGTGCTTCATTACGTGGTCGCCCATGGTCACCTGGCCGTCGGCGATGAGCACGACTTTGTTCTCCTTGCGGACGCACAAGACGGTAGTGCCGTGCATCGGCGAACTTCTCTGGCTATTGTGCATCGCAGCATTATAGCGCCCCGCGCGGTTGCAACCAAAAGAGCGGAAGAGGAGGGGCAAAAAGAAAGGGCCGGCTGGAAGTGCCGGCCCGGGGTTCACTTGAAAGCTGTAGCTTGATCGTTGAACTGGAGATCAGTACTTGTTCCAGGTAAACGAATTGAGGACGTAATCTCCAATGGTAAACATCGCTTTCTTCAGCTTCATGTCGTAATGGAGGGCGCCGTTTCCGACGTCGGTCAACTGACTGGCGATAACGGATCCATAGAAGGTTCCATTTCCCTTGAAACTAGCCGTTGCGTTGGGAGCATAAACCACGGCCGCGCTGGCGCCGTTGCCGGCGATTTTGATGTCGCCCGTCCCGGCGTAAAGGATTTGGAGGTTCGCTGGATTGTAAGTCGGATTGGAGATGCCGTTTCCTTCCAGATCGATGGGTGTGGCGTTATTGATGCCGGCCACATTCACAACGACCGGGCCGTACAGCCCGGTTACAGGGTCGGGCGCAATCACAAGCTGGGCGTTGCCGTTGAGGGAGATGCTGTTGATGTTGTAAGTGCCCGGAGTCAGAGTCACGATTTTGTTACCAGAAAGGTTGATGTCTCCGTAACTGCAAGTCGTGCCAGAACAATTGGCAGGATCAAGAGTAGGCCCGAGCGTTGCGGTGTTGTTGATATTCGACGCTCCCGGCGGCGGAATCACAGGCGTTGGGAAGTTGACCGCCTGGGGTAACTGAATAATGCCACCGGTGACCTGATTCAGACTCTTGCCGGACAGGGCCGTCATGTTGCCGGCGGTGCACACACCAAAGCCAGCGTTGGGGCTGGACAATGTGCCGTTGATGGTCACATTGTTGCCGCTGTTGCTCTCGTTTCCGTTGGTTCCGACGTTCCCGCCGGAGGTGTTAAAGGAGGAGGGTGCCGAAACTACTCCGCCGGCCACCGGTAGAAGCCCGGAATCGTAGCTGTCGGTGGTGCCATTGCCGGTGAAACTCAGGGCCCCGCAGCCGTTGGCGTCCGCAAAGGCCGCATAAGCGAATGCCGGGGAGATGTAGCGTTCCAGCGTGGTGACTACTTCCGCCTCGGCATTGCGCACGTTGGAGATGTTGCCATGCGCGGTGATCCGCCAGGTCTGGATGGTCGCGGGGGTAGTGGTTCCAAAGGGTACGATCGAGACCATGGTCATTAACTGGGCGGAAGCCGAGTAATTCACCTGGTTCGCACCCGCCTGCAAGGGCTGGGTGGCGTTCATGGCGTTGACGAAGCCGGCCTGCATTGCCCCGTTCGGATAGTTTGCCGCCTGCGTATTCAACGTGGATAGGAAAACCGGCAGTCCGGCGGCGTCCGTGACCGGATAGACGTTGGTATTAAAGCCGGGAAAAGGAGTGCCTGGCGGCGTAGTGGGCGGCACATAGGTGTTGATCAAGAAGTTTGCCGTGGCGTTCACACCGGCCTCTGCGCCGTAACGGGCCTGGGTCATCATGCGGTAATTCACGCTGGACCAGGTCTCCGACCGCGAGAGGAACATCAGTGAGCCGGCCATCGCCGAGAGCACCAGCAAGAGGATCAGGGCGAATATCAGCGCGGAACCTCGTTGGTTGTTTGTTTTCATGAGCATTTCTCCGTTTTCGTCCTTCATCGCTATATCCATCATTGGAAATTGGGCAAAATAGTCTGTTTTATTGTCAGGGGCGTAGGCTGAATGCGATTCAAATAATCGAGAGTCGCGAATTCGTAGGCATTGAAAACATTCCGTGGAGAGACGTTCAGCAGCGCCTTGGTTTCCTGCTGAAAGATGTGCATCTGCGGGTCTTTGTTGGCGGTCTGCACCGTGAGGGTAACGGCCACGTCGGTCACGAAGGTCATGTCGTTGAGAGCTGCATTGGCGCCGTCCCTGGTTTGAAGCTGATAGGTGAAACAAGGGACGGCGTTCCCATTCGGGTCACGCGGATTGGGGAGAACATTTGTCAGCACGACCATCGACGGATCGACGGGAGGAATCACCAAAGCAGTCCAGGGAACTTGATTCCGGTACAAAAATCCGGGCGCGTTGGGAGTGCCGGGGACGCAGGTGTATTCGATGTAGACCATGTTGCCATCGCCGTTTACATCGCCGTACAGCTTCAACACGGTGCCACTCGATCCCTGTGCCGGGGCATTGACCGGCCAGACCGGATAGCCTGCATAGCCCGGCGGTGGCGCCGGCATGACTCCGGCTGCGGGTGGGATGATGCCGGTGGCAAATGACCCTGGCAGGCTGAACGGAACTGCCGCCAAGGCAGGACTGTGGCTGTAGGTGAAGGTAGCCAGCCAGGTGCTTGCCAAACCCGGGCAATTCCCTTTAACGGCACAGGTCAACTGTACAGTTTCCTGACACGCGATCCCGAGAGGTACACAGCTGGGGGCACCGGTGTCCACGGTGACCCACTCGCCTTCGAAGAGGACAGGGAAACCGTTGCTGTCAGCGGTGAACGTCACCACTTGGGGTACAGGAGGATCTAGGGCGAGCACAGGCGTCAGCATGCGCCATCCGCCTGCAGGTGCCGTAGGCGGCAGCGAGATCTTTCCGGCCTGTCCGATTTCTTGCTGGAGCAACTCCGTCGCAGCGCGGACGCTGGTATGCATTTCCGTACGGTTGGCAATGGTTCCCTGGGTCATCATCATCTGGACCATTCCAGACAAGACCACTGCGGAAACTCCCAGGAGAATCACCAGGGCCACCATCGTTTCGAGCAACGTAAAGCCGGCTTGCAGTTTGCGCGTCATGAGTTTCCACTCTTTCCTGGGTTGCACACGGCCCCCTTAAAACGGACTCGATTTCAAGCAAGTTACGGTAGAACTGGGAAGAATGCCGGTCTGGCTCCGCTGGCCTATGGCGTGGCGCACCTGCGTGAGGACGCTAATGGTCTTCATGTTGTTGGCCGGATTTGCAGTGATTTGCCAGACGCGGACGTACTGCCAGGCTGCACCTGCACCAACTGGATTTCCGCTGGCGTCTACGTAGTCCGAGTATCCCGCCACGGGGAGGTTAGGATTCAAGCCACCGCCTGGCGAAAGTCCTGTACCCACTCCAGGGTTGACCACGGCAGGAAAAACGCTGGTATCAGTAGAATTGTCCGGGTATTGCAAGGCCAGGAGCTGCTCCATCTTGTCCTGAGCGTATTCGGCAGTACGAGCAGCCAAGTGTCCTTGTGACTCGGTGGTGGACATGGCAACCGTGGCCATGGTCATGATGCCCGCGGAGGCGATCAGAAGCAGGGCCAGGGCGATGAGCGTCTC
This sequence comes from Acidobacteriota bacterium, assembly GCA_003223295.1. Lineage (GTDB taxonomy): Bacteria > Acidobacteriota > Terriglobia > Acidiferrales > UBA7541 > Acidiferrum. Next base: position 10,537 of record QHYM01000259.1, read on the forward strand.
AACCAGGCTTACGCCCGCTTGTGATTTCTTTTTTCTGCTGGCCATTCGCGTTGAAAAGTGCGGTTTCATTTTTTCCTTCCTTACTTGTGATACCAGTTTCCGGCGTTGACGCCCGATTGCCAGACCTGGCTAACTCCCGTTGGGCCAACCGTCATCCCGTAGACGACCGTGTTATCCGTGATATAAAAAGCGTCGTTTCCCGTGGGCGCAACCGCCACTCCTATCTCTCCTCTTCCCGGGAAGATCGGCATGCCTCGGGAATTGAAGACGACGCAGGCGGTGTTGGCGATCGTGCCGCCTCCGCCAGCGATGTTTTGGCAAGCGGGTGCCTGGCCTATCCCGGCCTGTGTATTCGGGGGGGCACCCGGAGCGCCTCCGAATCCGAAGATGACTTGGTCTGATAGGGTCTCAACGGGGCTGGTACCGGGCACGGTGCAACGAACAAAAGGCGCACCTGCAATAGGATCGCCGACCGTCTGCCAGCAGCCATTCCCACCGTTCAAAGCCTTGTTCCAAACTTCCACGTGGAACGAGGCGCTATTGGGAATAGTAAAATCCGCATAAACGCGGGCACGCGTAAAGTCAGCGGCAGCCTGCAACTTCGCCTGGTTGAGCGCACCGTTCAGGTCCCGGGCATCCCCGGAGATACGCAAGGTGCGGCGTACCTGGTTAAAGCTCGGTATGGCAAGGCCCGCTATGATGAGCGAGACGAGCATGACGATGAGCAGTTCGAGCATGGAGAAGCCTTTGCTGCGATTCTTCTTAGTCCCATGAAGCTTGCGGTTCATTCTCATTAGTCCCCTCACGTCTTTAGCTACCTGCCCGCCACGATGAAAGCCTTGAAACGCGGGCAGTGACTTGACGGCAGACTGGGAAGGGCACTTTGAACGCCAACTGAGATGAGGGAGTAACTCTATTTGGTGGAATGAATTACGGCGCGACTGAAGCTAGACAGGAGGGCTGAGGAGCATGGCGTGGGTAGAAAGGTAACAAGTCGCGTCGCGAGGTTCTGAGGCCCTCCAAGAAGAAATCTGAGATTCTAACTTTTCGCTAAGAGCGTGCCATCTGGCGCTGAGGCGGCTATTGAGAGATTTCGTGAAAAGAGAGGATCTTGTAGCCAGTGGCTGGCATTGCCGCCTGAATCCAGCAACTACTGTAGTAAATGCCATTGCTCCCTGAGGATGAGGTGAAATCAAAATAGGGGGATCCGAGGGGGGATGTTGGTGGCAACGGATTGTTCGACGCGTCGACCGTTTTTGCCAAAAACACTGCTCCCAGAAATTGGCCGTTTCCATTCTGATGCGAGTAAATCTTACCGGTCCCGATCACAAGAACGATCCCATCCCAGGAAGCGTCCGGATCGTATGTGAAGTCGCCGGTAACCAGTAAGAGACCATAGCCCGTAGCATGCCAACCATTGAAGGTCAGGTCCCCATTGACAACAATGGTCATCGGGTTGGATACGGACATGGCCGCCGGCATACTCGCTTGAGTCGCGTTGCCGTTGATCACCACGTCTGCGTTTTGCGTGATCGCTTGAACCAACGCATTCAGCCCCGCCACGGTTGCCAGATTTGGGGAGAGAATCACTTGATTCACGTTGGGGGTAGGAGGACTGCCATTTGTATAGTTCCCCCTGCGATCTTGCGAAGCGGGAGGCCCCGTTGCAATTGCGCTCAAGATGTTTGCTTGACTCGCATCGCCCCCGTTGGTATAGCCAACTGCCGAAACGGGAGCCGCCCCAGGATTACAATTCCCCACGCTGCCTTGGTCCGCCCCGTTCACGGAGAAGCTGTTTGTATTCGGGACGGTGAACGGCACGTTATTACCATCGAGGGTTAAAGCAGCTGGGAAGCTCAAGTTTAGAGGGTTGGGGGCAACAAGGTATTGAAGCAGCTTCTGGCTGCCACCCGGCAGGACGGCCAGCGCCGTGATCTCCAGCACCTGGTTCCCCGTTGAAGTATCGTTGAGGTTCGTGCCATCGAAATAGACGAGATTGGCGTCAATGCCATCGTAGAGAGGACCGGTATCCAAGTTGAGGGACTGCTCGGTGACGCCGTTGATCCGCACCCATTTGTACGGTGGACCGGAAAAGGGTAAACCATTCAGGGGATTCCGGTCCCAAATGGAGAGTGCTTTGGGTGATGGACTAGGAGGCGGACCGCCGCCGCAGTCGAGCGGGAATTCCTTGCTGAACTCGGCGTCGTAATACGGGTTGGTAGGATCCCACGGGGTAACGGCCTCTCCCCCCAGTGGATTGATGACATAGGCTGGGGCACAGACCGTGAGCGGCGTCCCGACGAGCGGAAGGAAAACTGGATCCGTGGTCCTAAAGTAATTGGGATTGTTGGAACGCAGCCGCGCGCGGACCTCTTCCAAGCCAGCAACGGCGGCGTAATAAACGCCCGTGGAAGCGCGATAGTTGCCCGCCAGTGCTGACTCCGTGCCCGAGGAAACAACCAGGGCGATGGCTACTACGCCAATCAGCAGCAAAACAAAAATAGCGATGAGCAGGGCAATTCCCTCTTCGCTCTGCCGCTTTCGCATTGTGCGTTCCGCTTTCACTTTGACTCTATGAACCTCACGGATTCAGCCCTTACTGATTCGGATTAATGCGGCGTCCGCGTCCTGCCAATTGTACAAGACGCGGACGGCCCGTAGTGGCATCTGGCAAAGGAGCGGCAACAATCAAAGTAATCATGACATCCCGGATGTTAGCCGGTGAGTTATCCGGGCCGGTCGCGGGATCGGAACAAGGCTGCGGCGGATTCTGCGGCGTGCTGGGAGTATCACAAATGTACTGGAAGATGGGCACGGGATTGTTCCCTGGGAAAAGCGCGGGATAGGCCGCGGATAATTGAAACTGTCCGATCTGAAGATTGGGCGAATTGTTCACGACATTTAGGACAAAGGGCACAACCGCATTGGCGCCCGTGAAAGCAAAATCCGGGTTGCCGCCCGACACTTTAGTAGTCATCCCTCGCATCAGCGTGGTTCCCTGCAACTGGTAGCGGATCCACTGGACTTGGCAGGGGGCGCAGGCAAGATCCAGAGGATTGGGCTCGGTTTCTATGATGATGTCGAAATCGCCCGGGGCAAAATCCGCGGAAGTGACGCAAGTTCCGCCGCCAGCAGTTCCAATTTGGCACGGAGTGCCGGGGTAGCCAGGGCTCCATGCGAATGGCGTGCTCGTGACTCTTGTTGGATCGAGGTTAACGAAAGTGGGCGGCGGGAATCCGGCAACGTTAATGTCCCGCACCATTTGGTCCAGACCCAGACGCGCTTCCTGGAAGGAGTTCAGAACTTGCGTTTCCGTCTGATACTGCTGTTGCGAGGAAGTCAGCAGGGTGAACGCGGCGCCGGTGACCAGAAGAAAAATGCCGAGAGCGACCAGCATTTCGATCAGCGTGAAACCGCGCTGGGACGTATTGCTGCGCTCGGACGTCATTTCGCCACCATGGTATCGAGCGCTATGGGCGGACGATACCCTCTGCCACTGATTTGCCGAACCCCAAGAATATATCGTTTGGAAGCGGCAGCAGATCCGTTTCCGGTGACAATCACGGCCCAGCGCACGTCATAAGTTGCACCATTGGGATCCGTAGGATCCTGATAAGTGAAGCCATAGCCGTTCGTGGGATAGGGCGGGGGAGCGGGCCCACCGAAATTGATAAGCGTCTGGTTGTTGATAGAAACAACGTTCGCGCCCTGGACGACATTGGGAGTTGCCGGATTCCCGAGCTGGTAGGTATTGCCCTGCTGGTCGGTAAAGGAATTGCCCGGCGGATTGAGCGGCTGATCCAGAATCACATCAAGCTGACGCTGAGCGAAAACTAGCGCTGCAGAATCCGTTCGATTTTGAGAATTCAGGAGAATCGAGGCAGGCACGAGTTGTGCAACGGCCACCAGGCCCACGAGCAGAATCATCGTGGCCAGCAACATCTCGAGGAGGCTGAAGCCTTTCTGCTGAACGCAAGCTCTTGAGCTCAAACGCTGCATGCTCATCCGCGGTTTCACGACTCAGCCAACCCGGCGCCAGGGTCCGCCGCTTGGAGCGGTCCAAGTCTGCGTGCCGCCGGAAGGAAGCAAAACCACGGCGCGATAGCCGGAATCGGGATCGTTGGCGTTGCCGACATAAAAGATATACATGCTGGTGGAGACCGGCCCATTGATTCCTTGCCGAATGGCGCCTCGCGCATCAAACGTGACCGAGTTGTTGGCCCCTGACAAGGGGACCAGCGCAGCGCCCCCCAAGGCCGCCGAAATCGCGTTCGGCGGGGGAACCGGGCCGCCCGCGGGCAACAAGATGGCGTACCCCGCAATCATTTGCTGCTTCTCGGTGGGATTAAGCACGCCGTCGTTGTTCAAGTCGGTCCCAACAAGCCATCCCGTGCCGCTCGCTAAATCGCGGAAATTGATCTGGGTGTTCCGGCGGACGGCCTCAAAGCGCGTGAACTTCAGCATGTCGGACACGCTTGCCACTGCGCTGTTGAGCTGATAGGCCCGCAAAGAACGCATCAAGGAGGGAACGGCAATGGCGGTGAGAATCAGCATCAGGCAGATGGAAACTACCAGCTCGACCATGCTGAAACCGGCGGTGGCGCTACGCCGGGTGCCGGAGCGAGTTGCACTCTTTGCCAAAGTCTTTCCTCTTCCCAGAGCGAACCGGGGGTCTTTATTCCAAGAAACTAGCCTAAATGCCAGTTCCGTGCAGTTGTACAGCCAGGGACAGTCGCTTGTAACCGACACGAGACATGGTACTTTTTGGGACTCTCTAGCTACATCATATTACAGGGCGCAAGAGCGGGGAAGAAATGTAACAGATTGAAACGTATCTTTTCCCGGTCCGTCTCCCGAAGGAACCTATCCTCTTACTAACTATGGTGAATGGGGGTCAAAGAATCCGGTTTGCGCGGGCGCTTATTTCTTTTTGGAGACGAGTTCGGCGCCGCGCGTTTTCAGTGAATCCTTCGCGAAGAGATCCTGGGGGAAGCCGGGATTGTAGCGGCAGCTATCGAGAAAGAACTGAGCGCTGCGGCGGCCGTTGTGTTCGCGCGTAAACTGCATGGGAGTCCAGGCGCTGTCTCTCAACTGGTAATTCGTATAAACGGTGGTGTCGTCATTGACCTGCTGGTTCTCCTGGTCCTCGGTGCTAACCACCGAGCGGTCCAGAAGATGCGTGGAGCGATTGACGGCCAAGCGGTACTTGCGTCCTTCGCCATCGTTCAGCTCGACCCAGTCGACCTGCCGGAGGTCCACGGTGTCGCTGCCGCCAAAGCGGATCGTGAGTCCGGGCTCGTGAAGGCGAAAGCGCAGCAAATTATCGACGTTGCGTTTCATGGCTTCCTGGAAATCCGTAACGGCAGTGACAGGCAGCTCACTGACGCCACTGCGATCGTAGGACCAGCCGCGATCGCCGTTGTAGAGGGCGATCACAATTCCACCGTGCGCAAAATCCAAACCGTCCAGACCAATCAGGGACAAGAGAATCGTATTGCGGCCTTTGCCTATGTATTCGATGCGCGCCTTATCGGGAAAATGGCGGAAATCGTTGAAGACGATGTAGCCAGTGAGATCTCCGCTATGGCCAAAGAGGGCGCGGCGCCCTTCGCATTGGCTTTCGCGCACTTCCGTGTAACCCGGGCCGCCAAGACCGTTGATCAGCTGTTGGAGAATTTGTTTGCCCTTGGCTTCACTTTGCTCCGGCATCATGTTGTCGGGATTTTGGGCAGTGGCGCGAGGAACAAAGCAGACCGCCGCGACGAGAGCTGCTGCGCTTAGGATTTTGGGGGCAAAATGGCGAAGCTTCATCCGCACAGGACAGCGCCTCCATTTACATTGATGATTTCTCCGGTCATGAAGTTGGCTAGGTCGGAAGCCACAAAGAGAATTGGGCCGGCAATTTCTTCCGGGGTACCGGCGCGGCGCAGCGGAATCACCGTGGTGGCCATCTTTTGACCGGCTTTTGTCGCCAGCACCGGGTTGGACATATCCGTAGCCACCCAGCCAGGAGCGACGCAGTTCACCAGAATGTTGTGGCGCGCGAGTTCCGTAGCGAGGCCCTTGGTGAGGCTGATAACGCCGCCTTTGGATGCTCCATAATGAGTGTGGAGAGCTTCGCCGCGCTGCCCGGCGGTGGAGCTGATGGTGACAATTTTGCCGGACTTCTGCTTGATCATTTGCGGAACCGAGAAATGGATGATCGAGTAGATGCTCTTGAGGTTGGTGCGGATCATATCGTCCCATTGCTTCTCCGACATTTTCTCGATGGGAAGATCCTCGAGATTCCAAACACCGGCGTTGGCCACGAGAATGTCCAGGCGGCCAAGGCGGGCGATGCAGTGGTCGACCAGGCTTTTGTTGTCGGCGTGCTTTCCGGCGTCGGCTTTGAAGGCTTCGACGCGCGTGCCGTGTTTCCCGGCTTCCTGCTGAATCTGGAGCGCGGCGTCTTTCGATTTGAAGTAACTGAACACCACGTCGGCGCCGGCCTGCGCAAACATTTTGACCGCCGCGGCACCGATGCCGCGCGAACCGCCGGTGATGAGCGCCGCCTTGCCTGCGAGAGAAATCATGACACCCCCGAACTTGAACACTTGAAGCTTGAAACTAGAAATCGGAATTCGGCTTACTTACGTTTCGTGCGCGATGGCCTCGCGAGCTTTGGCAGCAACGACAAAATCCCGGAACAGGCGCTGCGCGAACGGATCGTCAGGCATGCGCTCGGGATGCCACTGGACACCGACGACCCAATTGGAATTGCCGGTCCACTCGACGCCCTCAATCGTGCCGTCCGAGGCGCGGGCAGTGATGCGCAGATTCTTGCCCGGTCTTGCAATGGCCTGGTGATGCGAGCTGTTCACGGCAACCTCAGTTGTGCCTGCGATGGAAGCGATGCGGCTACCGGACTCAATGGTGGCGCTGTGAATAGGGTCCTCCTCGGCTTCTGGTCCGAGGTCTTTCTTGCGGTGAGGAGTCGCAGTACCTGTCTCGGCCCTTAAATCCTGAATGAGTGTTCCCCCCCGGTAAACGTTGAGAAGTTGGCAGCCGTAGCAGATCGCCAGGACAGGCTTTTGTTCTGCAAAAGCATGCTTGAGAATGGCGCGGTCGGTTTCTTCTCGAGCCGCATCAGGCGGAGCGGACAAACCATGATTCTCCGAGCCGTATTCCTGAGGTTCCACGTCTGCGGGGCTGCCAGGGAGCACAAAGGCGTCGAGCGTAGGAATTAGGCGATTCCTTTCTCTTTCATCTTTCAGCGGGACAATTACACCTTCGGCCCCTGCTCTCTCTACCGCCTTTAAGTAATCCTCGTTCTTGCCTCGAACGCCAGCTGCCTTTGCATTGTCCTCGTCAGCGCTTGTGCGCCAAGGGATGCCAACACGAGGGCGATGAGGGGCGCTCTGGTGGGTGTCAGTCGGGCACATAGAACATGAAATCGTAGCATTCACGCGACAGCGCGGCAACCGGAGGCAAGACGGAGGACGGGAAGATTGCCTGCCTCACGCACAACAAGGTGGAGGTGGTAGGATGAACGCCATTTTCTTACCGCGAGATTTCCCGAGGAGGGCGGCGTGAATACCGCAAAGCTGGTGCTTGCTTTGTTGGACGAGGCTTATGAGCGAAAGACATGGCATGGACCGAATCTCAAGCAGTCTCTGAAAGGCATATCGGTCGTGCAGGCGGCTTGGCGTCCCGGAGCGGGACGGCACAACATCTGGGAAGAGGCGCTGCACGCCGCGTACTGGAAGTACGCGGTGCGGCGAAGGATCGAGGGCAACAAGCGCGGCTCTTTTGCTTTGAAGGGCAGCAATTTTTTTCCGCGGCCGGAAAAGGGTAATGCGACGGAGGCGGCCTGGAACGCCGACAAGAAGCTGCTGGAGCGCGAGCACCGCGCGCTCTGTGCCAGCGTGGCGAAAATCCTGCGGACGCCGCGCGGCGCCAAGTTCCTCCGCCAACTTTATGGTGTGGCCTTTCACGACATCTACCACGCGGGGCAAATCCGGCTGCTGCGCCGGCTACAAGAACGCTGAATGAGGATGATCGATGCGCGCTGATTAGGCAGAAACTCTCCGCAGCGCGCGAACCACGGCAGTCATGTCCCCTGCGTCCTGAAAAAGGCGGATGACGGCGATGCCCGACGCTCCCGCGGATAAACAAGAGGCGGCATTCTCCAAGGTGATGCCTCCGATGGCTAGCACCGGCAGCGCGACGGCGCGGCAGACTTCAGCGAGCTGCTCCAGGCCCTGCGGCGCGCCGTAAACGGCCTTCGCGGGCGTGGCGAACACCGGACCAAAGATAAGATAATCCGCACCGTCCTGCTCCGCCACCTTGGCCGCTTCGAGAGAATGGCAGGAGGCACCGATCAGAAAATCTTTTTCACGGCGGAGCAAGTTCACGAAGCGCCGCGCTTCTTGTGGCGGAAGACTTTTTTCTCCGAGATGGACGCCATCGGCTTGCACGGCGAGAGCGACGTCCAAACGGTCGTTCACAACGATGCGTGCACGCGACCGCACGTCTGCCACGGAATTTGCAATGAGCTGCAACACGTCGCGCGTGAGTGCGCTGCACTCTTTCGCGGAGAGGTCTTTTTCACGAATCTGGATCCAATCGACGCCAGCCGCCGCAGCCGCCGCGACTTTGCGTAAGAGGATATCGCGAACTTCGGCAGGTTCCGCAGCAACAAGACTGCGACGGTCGGTCACATAACAGAGCAGCGGAACGCGCTGGGACTCATTGAGGGGGGACACGGTCTGGACCCTGACGGGAGCCGATCCATCCGATGGCCAAGAGGATGTCCAGAATGCCGATGCCGCTGACCGCGCCACGGAAGGATGGATGAAGCAAGACGGACCGCAGCAACGGATAGTGACTTAGAAAGAAGTTCTGCTCCCAATAAACGGACCACGGCAAATAGAGCAGCAACGCGCCCATTTCAAACGCGAGTACAACCAGAAGTGCGCGGTAAATCCGGTTCATCGATGCGTGGAAAGCCGTCCTGTCTGGATAGTTTCTTGGGTTAGCGGATGGGCTTCTGAAGAGCTGCGATGCGCTCGGCTACGTCGCGGTAGTCGATGTTCATCGCGTAGACCTGGGAAAAACTCTTTAGCGCCGCTTCCGGCTCGCCCGCTGATTCCTGGGCGACCCCCAAATCATACCGCAAGGCGAGCGTACTTTCCGGGTCCATTCCCGGAGTGTGCAACGCGCGCTCGTACCAGATGGCAGCGATGGCCGGCTGGCCTTTCTCCATAAAGGCCAGACCTAGCAGCGTGTAGCACTGCATGGTGTAGCGGAAAGGGCGGCCGCTGTCGTTGGCCTTGGCGACCTTTTGGAATTCGCTGATGGCTTCTTCGAGCAGCCCCATCTCGCGGAAGGCGATTCCGAGGTTGTAATGCGTCTCGAGATCTTCTTCTTCCGCGCCCATCTCTCCCAGTTCGGCGCGAAACTCTTCGAAAACTTCCTTGAGCGGGCCGGATTCCGCGGAAGGCGGAGGCGGAGCCTTGGGCTTAGGTGCCGGGGGAGCCGCAGCGCTGAGTTTCGAATTGGAGAACGACGGAGCGAGAGAATCCATGCCGAGTTGATCGATTTCCTTGGCGAGATCGGCGAGGAATTGATCGGATTCGAAGCCGCTGTCCGCGGGGGGCGCCGCCGCTTTGTTCTGCGCAGACGGCCGCGCTGGTGGAGGAGCAACGGGCGGCTGAGGAGGTTTCTGGTCGTAGGCGGGAACCAGGGGTTCCTGCTGGAGCACCAGTTCGTACTCCTGCTCCAGTTCAAGTTCGGGCTCGGCTGGCTTTGGCGGCTTCTGCGGAGCCTTCTGAGCGGGCTTTTCCTTCGGTTTCTCAGCGCGGACTTTGGCGGCAGGCTTCTCCAATGGAATTGGCGGGGCCGCTGCCGCAGGAATATCGTCCGCCGCAACGGGCGCGGGCTCTTCGCTGATATGAAATTCTTCGACGCGAGTGGGCTTTGCGGGACGCGGAGGAGCAGCAGGAGGTTTCGCCGGTGTCTGGGCCGGGGCTTTCGCAGCCGGCGGCGCCGGTGCTGCCACGGTTGGCTCGGGCCCGTGAGTTTCTTCAAGGAGTGTGGCCCACTCGTCAGACAAATCCACTTCTTGAACTTCTTCCTCCTCGGACGCGGCGCTGGCTTCGACCGGTTCGGGTTGTCGTTTAGCAACCGGCGGAGCGGGGGCAGAACTCACGGGAGCGGGAACGGGCTCTGCTTCAGCAGGTACAGCCGCGATTTCCGGAATGGCCATTTCTGCCGGTTCTTCAGCGGCAGTTTGCTGCGGGCCAACGGCAGGTTTCGCGGGAGCTGCTGCACTCGCCAGTTCCTCGTCTGACATGCCGGCAGCACGCTGGAAACGGCGGCGCAATTCCGCAAAGCGCTCGGCGCTGCGTTTGTCACCGGTTTCCGTATGAATCTGTTCGAGCTGCGCCGCCAATTCGGCGGTGCGGCGGTCGTCACCGGCGCCGAGGACAAAATCGAGCAGCTTTTCGAGCGTAGGCGTGTGGCGCGGCGCGCGGCGCAAAATGGCTTCGAGCAAGCCGATCGCCTTCTGCGTAAGGCCGTAGCTGGCAAACAGGTCGACGTCGGTGAGCGACTGCGCGATGAATTTCTGGGTCTCGTCGTCCAGCTGAGGATCGGGCGTCGTCGCTTGCGATTTCTCCTGAAGTTCCGGGCCAAAGCCGCTCACGTCGGAACGCAACTTGGGAGTGGGAGCCTTGGGTATGTCCGCCCGGAGGTGATCCTCGGGAATAGGGGCTTCCTCAGAGACCTCGGCGGCAGGAGGCATGCCCAGATTGCGCAGCACGCTATTGAGTTTGCGCTTGGCAGAATCACTATCGGGCTGGCGTTCGACGAGCTGCTCGAGAATCTTCTTGGCGCGGTCGTACTGTTCGTCTTCAACGAGAGCATCGCCCAATTTCGCCAAAGCATCGGCCATGTGGAAGGAATCACTGGTGCGACCGTACAGTTCGACCAGCCATTCCAGCGGCTCCACCCGACCGGGCATTCTGTCCGCCAGAGCATTGAGCATCTTGCCAACGACCTCGTGCTCGCCGGCATCGATCATGGGGATACGGGACTGCTGCAGAATCCCCATGGCCTTTTGCGTCTGCCCCGCCTCGAGCAGGGCCTCCACGACCTTTTGCATCGGACCATAGTTTTTCGGGTCCGCTTCGAAGACCTGAACCGCCAGGGTGACGGCTTGGTCCCAACTGGAATTCTTGAGATGGAAATCGAGTAGGAGTTCGGTTTGCTCGCCGCCCTTTTCGAGATCGGGCACCTGTTGCAGCAGATGTGCGGCCTTGGTGAGGTCACCCTGCAAAGAATAAGAACGTGCGCGGACAATGAGCGCGGCGGCATTGTTGGGCTCGAGTTTCAGGGCTTTTTCGGCAAGCTTCTCGCTTTCCGTCTGGTCGCCGCGGGCAAGAGCGCGCTGGGAGGCGGAAACGTACGCTTCGATGGCGTCACGGGGCTGCCCCATGGCCTGGTACAAATCGGCAAGGCGAATCTGAATGCGAAGATTATCGGGTTCGGCCTGTAAGAGCTTCTTCAGCAAGCCAATCGCCTCGGACTGGCGATTGTTTTTCAGATGAATTTCGGCGAGCTGGAGGAACAGAGGGCGGGCCTCGCTCATTACGCCTTGTTGAACGTAAAGGTCGGCGAGCTTTTCAAGCGGGCGAATCTCCTCGGGGGCCAGTTTGGCGATGCGCTTGTAAACAGCGATGGCTTTAGTGAGGAAGCCGTCGCCGACGAAAATCTGGGCCAGGCGCTCAAAGTAATCGATGGCCTGAAAAGTCTCGCCCTGGCGGATGTACAGCTCGCCGATGGTCATCAAAGTGACCTGGTCGCGGGGCTCGTACTTCAGGATATTTTGGTATTCGGCGATGGCTTGGGCGACTTTGCCCTGGTTCAGCAGCTTTTGTGCGGCTTCGACGTATTTGCTCTTGTTATAGGCCATTCGCGAAAAGAGACAAATCTCCCTCGGGAACTCGTCCCGTACACTTCCTTCAACTGGCCGCGGGCAGAAAACGACCCTCGGAGCTGCTTAGGTAACGCTAACAGGCGATAAAAAGGCAAGTCAACGAACCCAAAGTTTATTGTGAGCAGGCAGTTATCCCCGTGCTGTTGAGGAAACTCTTCGGCGAATACATGGCGAAATGAAGGAAAGCCCTGTCTTTCGAGACGGGAGTCAGGCTCATGAGAGTAACCTCGGCGGCGGGAAAAGCGTGACCAGCGCGCCGGTCTGCGCATGCCTGGTGGTGAAATGGGAACTGATCTACGGCAAGGCTAGAAAATAGGCAGGGGAGTTTGCGTGGCGCTTGCGGCCCAGCAGCCGGAATCGCGTACCGGAGCGAACGAGTAGCGGTGCAAAGGCGTGGGACCGTGGAGGCGCAAGGCTTCCAAATGATCCGGCGTGGCGTAGCCCTTGTGGCGCGCGAGTCCGTACTGCGGGTAGACCGCGTCCCACTCCTCCATGCGGGCGTCGCGATGCGTCTTCGCCAGGATGGAAGCGGCGGCGATGGAGACGCTGCGGGCGTCGCCCTTAATTAGGGATTTCTGCTCAATTAACACGTCGAGCTGCATGGCATCAATGAGCAGATAGTCGGGTGAGACGGTGAGTTGTGTGAGTGCCGCGGTCATGGCCTGGCGCGAGGCCTGATAGATGTTCCAAGCGTCGATGCGCTGCGCATCGATTTCAGCGACGGCCCAGGCTAACGCGTGCTCGCAAATGCGTTCGCGGAGCTCCGCGCGGCGTTCGGCGGCGAGTTTTT
>QHYM01000260.1 GCA_003223295.1 Acidobacteriota bacterium
CCCTGCGGATTTGGCGTCGTTCTCGAGTTTTACGGAACCACCGTAGCGGCGCGCGATTTCGGCAGCTAACGGAAAATTCCGCCAGCAGGGCACATTGGGAGGATTCAGCACGACGCCCGTTTGAGGATCCAAAGGCCCGGGCGCGCAAATCCCGATACGCCGCGGAACGTTGTTCGCACCCGGCGCGAGCTTCAGCAGTTCGTCGATCGCGCCCGTGACGGCAGCAAGTCCCTCCTCCGCCGTCCCATGCGAATTCATTGGCACGCGCGTGTGCTGATGGATTTCGCCATTTGCATCGACGAACCCCGCGGCCACTTTCGTGCCGCCCACATCTACGCCAATTGCCCAAGTTTCTGGATTCGTTTCCTGCCCCACTAGAGGTAGCCTCGCTCAAGTATTAGAAGCCTCACGCCACAGCTATCCCCGGACCTGAAGGCTTCGAGCCGCGAAGAGCGTAATAGAAAATATAAACGTAGCAGAGCACCGGCAGGATGAAAGCGTGATGGATGCCAATACGGTCAGCCAGCGCCCCCTGCATGACCGGAATCATCGCTCCTCCCACAATGGCCATGATCAACATTCCCGATCCGTCTCCGGTAAGAGGTCCGAGTTTTGCAATTCCCAATGTGAAAATACTGGGGAACATCACGGAATTAAAGAATCCCACCAAGATGATGCTCCACATGGCCACATGCCCCACTGTCAACATCGAGATAATCACCAACGCGCAAGCCGCTGCCGCCGCGATACCTAACACGATTCGCGTCTCCACCTTTTGCAGGATAGCGGAACCAATGAACCTTCCAAACATAGCGCCGCCCCAGTAATACGAAACAAAACCCGCTGCGGCCACTTCGCTGATGTTGCCGATGTTTTTCTGCGTGAAGTAGTTGATCAGAAAGCTCCCGATGGAAACCTCGCCGCCCACATAAACAAAAATCCCAATCGCGCCAAAAACCAGATGTGGGTATTTCCACAGACTCGTTTTGGGCCCGGTTTCTCCGTGACGCTCGGCATGCGGCATGGCTGGGAGTTTGATCATGCCAATCACGACTCCCAGCAAAATCAGGGCGATTCCGATGATCAGGTAGGGCAACTTCACCGATGACGCTTCTTGAACTCGATAGGCCTGCAGCGCTGCCGCTGGCATCTGGTGTAATTGGTCGGACGTTTTGGGATTCGCGCTGAGGATGAGCAAGCCTCCGAGATATGGTCCAATCATCGTGCCAAAGGAATTGAACGCTTGAGTCAAGTTCAACCGGCTCGAGCCCGTTCTTTCTGGCCCGAGCACGGCCACATACGGATTCGCCGCCACTTGCAGCGCGGTGATCCCCGCCGCAAGCACCATCAGGGCGCATAAGAACAGCACATACGACGCGGCCGAGGCGGCCGGAAGGAACAGCAACGCCCCCACGCCCATGGTCATCAGGCCAACGACCATCGTCCGCTTGTAGCCGATCCAGTCGATTAGCTTCGCCGAAGGAATCGAGAAAATGAAGTACGCAGAAAAGAACGCAAACTGAATCAGCATGACTTTCGCGTAGCCTAAATCGAAGATGGCTTTGAGGTGCGGTACAAGGATGTCGTTGAGTACAGTAACGAAGCCCCACATGAAAAAGAGGCTGGTTACAGTGGCGAGCGCACCGGTGTAGGTAGTCGCGGCCTCGCTCGTTCCGCCCGAACGGCTAACCGCTATGTTTGGCATTTAGCGTTCACGTTCGCTTTCTTGGCCAGTCTGTCCAACTCGCAGGTTTCAACCGCGCAGGATAATGACACACTTGGCTCGCATAGAAAACCTTGTGAGTTAGGCGAGTCGACGGAGGCGTGTTATAAAGTCTCGTCAGAATCAAGATTTGAGCGGTATCAGGTGCGAAATGAACATGCCCAAATTCCGGGCCATTGTTCTTGTCTTTTGTTTTGCGACTTTCCTTTTTCCTCTGAAGTCCGTCTGCGCGCAAGAAGCTGCTTCCGCCATCGTTGTCCTCAACGAAGCCGGTCTGCCCTCCGCGGAGTCGCCTGCATTCCCGCGGCAGCAACTCGCGCAAGCCTTGCCGCAAGCGCGCTTTGCTTCTGCGGAGCAACTCCCTACTGTTCTGGACGAAACCTCCACGCGTCTCCTCGTGCTTCCTTACGGCTCCGCCTTCCCGGAAGAGAATTGGTCTGCCATTCATGCGTTTCTCGGGCACGGAGGAAACTTATTAGTTCTTGGCGGGCGACCCTTCACGCGAGCCGCGTATCACGACGGCTCCGGCTGGCATCTGCGCGATTACAGCGTCCGCTTCATCCGGCAATTGTCCATGGATCAGTTTCAAACCACCCCGGGCTCCGCCGGATTGGAATTCCAAAACAACGCGGACGTTTCGATCACCCTGCCGCGCTTCTCCTGGCAGCGCGCGTTCAGCCCCATCATTCGCCTCAGCGCCGTGGGCCTCTACAATCGGGGTGGCTCGGCCGGCTCGATTGACGCGCGGCTCGATCCCCTCGCCTGGGGTATAAAGGATGGCCGCAAGATGGCCGCTCCGGCGATGGAAATCGATCATCTGCGAAACGGTTTCGATGGCGGCCGCTGGATTTTCCTGTCTTCGGAACTCGATTCACAATTTCTGGCGGGCACTGATGCCATCAGCCTGATTCGAATCCTTGCCGAACGCGCACGCCAAGGCTCCGAAGAATTCACCGCGCGCCCGTCGCTTCCTCTTTATCTCCCGGCCGAACCCGTGGAGGTAGAGGTCCTCTGGCACGCCGCCGAAAAGCCGTCGGGGCCTCTGACCGTTCGCATCAGCGAATTTCCCGAGTCTCAGCCCTCGCAACGCGAAGTGCAAACCGCAAACCTGTCTCGACCGCAAACCATCCTGCTTCCGGCGCCCAAGGAAAAGGGCTTCCACGTCATCCAGGCCGATCTCCTGGAAGGAAATACGATTCGCGCCACCTACCGTTCCGGCTTTTGGATTCGCGACCACGAGTTCTTGCGCTCCGGCCCGCATCTGACGGTCAATCACGACTTCTTTGAGATCGACGGCCATCCGCTCGCCGTCGTTGGCACCACGTACATGTCGAGCGAAGTCCAGCGCCTCTATTTCGACCATCCCAACGCCTTCGTCTGGGATCGTGACATGACGCAGATCCAGGCCGCCGGTCTCAACATGCTTCGCACGGGATGGTGGACCGGCTGGGACAAATTTTGCGATGAAAATGGCCAGCCCTACGAGCGTACACTCCGCACTCTCGAAGCCTATCTCATGACCGCGCGCAAGCACGGCCTTCCCGTGCAATTCAATTTCTTCGCCTTTCTTCCGGAGGTCCTCGGCGGCGTGAATCCTTATTTGGATCCTCAGGCGTTGCGCAAGCAGCAAACCCTCGTCTCCACGGTAGTCGCGCGCTTTCACGATGTTCCGTTCTTGGCGTGGGATTTGATCAACGAGCCCAGCATTTCGCAGCACTTGTGGCAGACGCGCCCGAACGGCGATCCCATCGAACTGGCTGCATGGAACCAATGGCTTTCGAAACGCTATCCCGACCGCGCCGCGCTCGCGGCTGCCTGGAACGCACCGCACGATTCCATCGCGGGGAACATTTCCTTGCCGGGTGAGCTCGAATTCAGCTCGCGCGGAATGTATGAGGGCCACAACTCGCTTCGCGTCTATGACTATTTCGTCTTCGCCCAGGAAACTTTCGTCGAATGGGTCCGCGCCATGCGCGACAAAATCCGCGGAACCGGCTCGCAGCAACTCATCACCGTGGGCCAGGATGAAGGCGGGGTGAGGGATCGCCTCTCCCCCGCTTTTTATGCCCCTGCGGTCGATTTCACCACTAATCATTCCTGGTGGGGGAACGATTCCCTGCTGTGGGATTCCCTCACCGCCAAGCAGCCAAGCGAGGCCATGCTGATTCAGGAGACTGGGTTGCAGCGCGAAATCAATCTGGATGAATCCGCGCGGTTCACCCCCGAGCAAGAAGCCTCCCTATTCGAACGCAAAGTCGCTCTATCTTTTGTGCAGGGCTCCGGCACCATCGAATGGCTATGGAACACGAATTCCTACATGACGGCAGCCAACGAAGCGCCCATTGGCGCCGTGCGAGCAGATGGCACGGAAAAACCGGAAGCCGCGGTGATGCGCGATTTCGCGAGGTTTGCGAAATCTCTCCATAGCCACTTGCAAAACCCGCACCAGCCTTCCGTGGCTATGGTGACCTCGCAGGCCGCGCAATTCTCGGTTTTCAGCGATCTGCAGCTCGAAGCGCAGCAAAAGGCCGTACGGGCCCTCGCTTACGGCTTGCACATCACTCCTTACATCATCGCCGAGAACCAAATCGCCAAACTCGGCGCGCCGCAGCTCGTGATTCTTCCATCACCACAGTCCTTGAACGACAACACCTGGCAGGCTTTGCTGGCGTACGCAAAGGGCGGCGGCAATCTCCTGATCACCGGACCTGTCTCCCGCGACGAGCACTGGCAATTCCGAGACCGTCCGCACGACCTCGGGCTAAACGCGCAAATCGAACCCCAAAGCTATCGCGGCGCGGAAATCCGCCTACCCGGCAAGACGATGCCTCTTTCCTTCGATCAGCAAAAGCAATTCTCGCTCGAGGCTCTTCGCTTCAGCGACGTCGCAACTTGGAAGGAGATTCCTTCGGGCAAAGGGAAAGTCTTTTGGTCGTCTTACTCTTTGGAATTGGCCGAAGGACTCGACGCTGCAGCCTCGGTGTACGGCTACCTTTTGGCAACGCTGAAAATCAAGCCGGCGTTCGATCTTCATTCGGCGCCTCCGCCAGGCGTTCTGATTTACTCCGCGGAACTGCAGGATTCCGTCCTGTACATCCTGGAATCCGAAAACGCGGCTGACACCGCTATTGACCTGCGCGACGCTGTCACCGGCGCGCGTTTGACACTGAAACTCCAGGCACAACACGCTGCCCTCGCGCTTATCGGAAAACAGGAAAAAGCCGTGATCGCCCGGTACGGTTTCTAAGCCTCCAGGTAGGTTCCAGCGTGCTGCTGCCTCTATACTTGATTTTTCAACGGAAACTGCGCGGACGAAACCACGCGCCTTCTTGTAACTTTTCTCCCTGTTGCGACTCCTATCCATCAGGCGGACAGGCTGCGCCATCTTGTGCCCAAGTTGTACGAGAATCCTGCCCGCCCGTTTTCTCATCCAACACAAAGAAGAACGCGTAGGATAATAAGGAAGCTGGACCGTCTACATTCATTGGGAGGAGCAATATGTTGATCCACAAGGCCTCGGATTTGACATACGCCGATGTCACGCCAAAGTCCGTCTATCTAGACCGGCGGAAATTCTTGCAGGCCATGGGGATCGCCAGTGCCACCGCAGTTGTAGGCCAGCGCCTCTTCGAAGTGGCGGCGCCCTCAGAGAACGTATTTGCCGGGACGAAATTCAGCGGCGTGGTAAAGAGCCCCTTCAGCACCACAGAGAAACAGAACTCTTACGAGGACGTTACGCACTACAACAATTTCTACGAATTCGGTACGGACAAATCTGACCCCGCGAAGAACGCGCACAAACTCAAAACAGCCAACTGGATGGTTTCCGTCGAAGGAGATGTCGCCAAGCCGCGCAAGATCACCATGGATGAAATCCTCAAGATAGCTCCTCTTGAAGAGCGCATCTACCGGCATCGCTGTGTGGAAGCCTGGTCCATCGTCGTCCCCTGGATTGGTTTTTCATTCAGCAATTTGGCGAAACTTGTCGAACCCACCTCCAAGGCGCAATTCGTTGCTTTTCAAAGTTCTTACGATCGAGGCCAAATGCTTGAGGCAAAGTGGGCGGGGATCGACTTTCCTTACGTCGAGGGCCTGCGCCTCGACGAAGCCATGAATCCGCTCACGCTTCTCGGCGTTGGAATGTATGGAGAATCCTTGCCCAACCAGGATGGCGCGCCGGTGCGCATGGTGATTCCCTGGAAATACGGCTTCAAGAGCATCAAGTCGCTGGTCAAAATCAAATTCCAATCCAAAATGCCGCCGGCCACGTGGAACCTCGCGGCGTCAAACGAATACGGCTTCTACTCGAACGTAAATCCCAACGTGGATCACCCGCGCTGGAGCCAGGCCAAGGAGCGCCGCCTCGGGGAAATTCTCAAGCGCAACACGCTCATGTTCAACGGCTACGGCGATCAGGTCGCCAGCATGTATAACGGCATGGACTTGAAGAAATACTATTAGGCTGATTTGCTCAGAATGCGCGCTCTTCTCACCAGCAAGTGGACCAAGGTTGTGGTTTTCTTTCTTTGCCTGATTCCTCTGGCCGCGCTCGTCTGGCGCGCGTTTCACAACGGCCTGGGCGCCAATCCCGTAGAGTTCATTCAGCTCACGACTGGCCGCTGGACGCTGCGTTTTCTGGTCTTCACGCTGTGCATCACTCCGTTCCGTAAACTTCTGAGTCTTCCAGACCTGATCCGTTTCCGTCGCATGCTCGGTTTGTTTGCATTTTCCTACGTTTGCCTGCATTTCCTAACCTATCTTGTTCTTGATCAGTTTTTCGACTTTACCGCCATATGGAAAGATATCGCCAAACGCCCGTTCATTACTGTGGGCTTCCTGGGTTTCCTGCTCCTGCTTCCGCTGGCGATCACTTCCACGGCTGGTTGGATTCGCCGCCTAGGCGGCAAGCGCTGGCAGATGCTTCATCGGGGCATTTATTTCGCAGCGATTGCGGGAGTGATCCATTACTACTGGAAGGTGAAGTCCGACGTGCGTATGCCGATTTTCTATGGAACGCTTGTGGGAATCCTGCTTTTGTGGAGGTTGGGTGATTGGTTTTTCAAGCGCCGCTCGGCCGCTGGTGCCACTCTTTCGCCACAGCACTCCGCCGCGAACCCGCCAAGCTAACTTCTTCTAATTAACGCTGGCCGAGGGAGACTCGGTCTGGAATTCCACTCCCCAGAACCGCGGTGCGGGAGTCAGAAATTCAATGCCGACACGCTGCCCCTTCGCCACCGGCTCCCCCAGGTAGACCACACGGCATTCCTGCTCTTCCTGCGTCTCCGGATTTGTCAACACCAACATCTCGCCGTTATCGACTTCATGCTTGAGGAGCAGCAAGCCGCCATGAGCGCTGACCACCACGGTCTCGCAAGTTTCCTTGAACTTCTTGCGGTCGTGGGCGCGCCCTTGGGCCTGCACGCGGATTTTGTGGAAGGTTCGCGCGCTTCGTCTTGGTGTTGCTGAAATCACTTCGTTCATAGAGTCATGATTGACCGCCACCCTTGCACCGTCAATCTGGCCTTCCGTACAGGTGTTTCCCATCGACAAACGTCTGGATGTCGTTCGAATCGCTGGCTACTGCGCGGCTACGCGAAGGCGCGTGCCGTACCGAGCCAAGACTTCGTCCAGCTCCTGAGGCCAGATCGGCTTGCTCAGGTACCCGTCCATTCCCGCTGCAAGACACTTTTCGTGGTCGCCCTTCTGCTCTGGAGTCGGGCTATTCAAGCGAGGCCATCAGGGGAGACCTCACGGTACAGCCTGCCTTGTACCGGGGGAGAGGCAGCCTTAGAATACAAACGCGGCTGCAGGCCAGGTCATCATTCACCCGCTCCGCAACATTCGTTTCAAATTTTGCGTATGGTAGTTGGCATTCAAATCCGACAGGAGTTCTGTCCCCCGAGGGCCTGCTATGAATCTTGCTGAACTAATTGACAGTTCGCGCGACCAGCACCTGGCTGAACTGTACGAATTCCTGCGCATTCCAAGCGTCAGTGCCAAGAGCGAGCATAAGCCGGATATCGAGCGCGGGGCGCGCTGGGTTGCCGACCATCTCCGCGCAGCAGGATTCAAGACCGTCGAGATTGTTCCGACGAACTTGCACCCGCTCGTTTATGCAGAGTCTTTGGAAGCTCCGGGGCAGCCCACCATACTCTTCTATGGGCACTATGACGTGCAACCGCCCGAGCCGCTTGAGCTGTGGACCTCTCCCGCGTTCGAACCCACGGTTCGCGGCGGCAATCTCTTTGGCCGTGGGACAGCCGACGACAAAGGCCAAGTCCATATTCACCTGAAAGCATTCGAATCGCTCCAGAAGGTCCGCGGCAAACTTCCCATCAACGTCAAAGTTCTGATCGAAGGCGAAGAAGAAGTGGGCAGCGTCAGCCTCTGGGATTACGTGCAGAAGAACAAGGAAAAACTGAAGGCCGATGCCCTGATCGTCTCTGACACCTCAATGCTCGGGAAAGGCGTGCCGTCGATTACCTACGGGCTTCGCGGTCTGAACTATTACCAGATTGAACTTACCGGCCCCGAGCGCGATCTCCATTCCGGCGTCTACGGCGGGGCGGTTCCCAACCCGCTCACGGTTTTGACCGAGCTGTTCGCCAAGCTTCACGACAAGAATTTTCGCGTCACCATTCCCGGTTTCTACGACCAGGTCGCCAAGCTTTCCAAAGCCGAACGAAAAGCTCTCAACGCGCTGCCCTGGAAAAAGAAGGACTTCGAGAAAGCTGTCGGCGCGCCCGCCTATTGTGGCGAGAAAGGCTTCACGACCGTCGAGCGGCTGTGGACGCGGCCCACGCTCGAACTGAACGGCATCTGGGGCGGCTATCAGGGAGAAGGCGCCAAAACCGTTATTCCGTCAAAGGCGTTTGCAAAATTCTCCACGCGCCTCGTCCCGAATCAGAATCCACAAAAGATCGCACAGCTCGTCGAGAAGCACGTTCGAAAGCTGCTGCCCAAAACGGTTCACTGCAAATTTGAACTCTTGAGCACGGGAAAACCGTGGGCTGCTCCTTATCACAATCCGATTTTCCAGAAGGCGCAAGCCGCACTGGAAAAAGGCTTCGGCAAGAAGGCCGTGTTCATCCGCGAAGGCGGCTCGATTCCCTTCGTCACCCAGATGTATGACACCTTCAAAGTGCCCTGCGTGTTGATCGGCTTCGGCTTGCCGGATGAAAATGCCCACGCCCCCGACGAGCACATCGCTCTCGAAAACTACTTCGGCGGCATCAAAGCCATCGCGCACTTTTACGCCGACTTGGCCACGCGGTAAAACGGCTGAGCGCATGCCCGCTCACTGTTTCTTTTCTGGCCATTAACTGAAGAATTTCGTCAGACATCCCGTTTCCAACGCTCAAAAGAAGCTCCCAAATGCGTTCTACCCGCGTTTTTAGCGGGGATTTCCACATCCCCACCATAAAAACAGCATTTTTCCAGCCTTTTTTTGCGATTTGTCCTTGCGTTCTCGTTTTTCCTTGGCTATAGTCCTTCCCGGCCCGAGTATTTCACGGAAAAACTGAGGGGTAGTCGCTCGGAGCCTGCTTCGATCACATCGGGGCCTGCCCCGATTACGTCGGAGTGGAAAGCAAAATCAGGAGGATAAGCAGACTAGATGTCCAAGCCACTGAGCAAGACGAAAGTCGTTGGGCACATCGCCGAGAAAGTCGGAACTCCGAAGAAAACCGCCGCCATGTTCTTCGACGAGCTGTTCAAGCTCGCCGTGAAAGAAGCCAAGGGCGCTGCGGGCAAGTTCGTGATCCCGGGCCTCGGCCGCTTGGTTAAGGCGCACCGCAAGGCGCGCCTCGGCCGCAATCCGCAGACGGGCGAGCAGATTAAGATCAAGGCGAAGACTGTGGTTCGCCTGCGCCCGTCGAAAGCGTTGAAAGACGCTGTACTGAAGTAGTCGTAGTCTTCTCGGAGTTTTGGCCCCCGGCGGCCTGAGCAATCGGGCTTACGGGGGCTTTTCTCTTTATAACCTGCGGTTGTCAGTGATCAGTTCTCAAATTCTTCGCTCGAAGCCCTGCGAATTGCAAACCCACAAGGATTCCTCAGGCTCCCGGGCTGAGCGTTTAAGACTAAGAACTTACAACTGAAAACTCAAAGCGTCTTGACGTAGGCGACCACGTCGCGGATTTGCGCCGCATCGAGCGAATCTTTCATTCCCGGCATCTGTGAGTCGCCGTTTTCAATCCACGTCCTCAAGGATTCCGTCGTCACTTTGTTGCCGTTCACGGTGAACGTGCCGCGCTTCGAAATGCCTTTCAATCCCGGACCGATTTTCTTCTGATCGCTATCCGCAAAATGGCACATGGCGCATTTTTGCTCGAACACTTGCTTCCCGCGTGTGGCCGATCCCGCAGCCGAGTGGCTTGCAGCTTTTTTTGTGTCTGTTTTTGCCGGCGGGTCTTGCGCCACCACGGCCGTAGCAATGGCCAGAACTGCGGTCCCCAGTAGTAGTAAATTCCGCTTCACGATTCCTCCCCCTCGTCTCCGCAAATTGAGCTGCCGGCGAGCGCCGGTTCCGCCCTTCCTGTAAACTCGTCCATTTTCTCCGTTTGGCCCGTAAATTTCCACTCGCGATCCGCCGCTCGTCACTGCCAAGAACCATTCCCCCGGCACAAAGTACAGGTTCCTTCCGTGCACGCCCCTGACTTTCGTACTTTTGACCCATGCCAACCGTTGTGATAACTATGGCGAATGAGCATGGAGACCCTCACGCGAGCGTGGGAAATCCTGCAGGACGCCTACCAGGCCCAGATGGAAGGCGATTACGATCGCGCCGTCGAGCTTTATCAATCTTCGCTCGAATTGCACCCCACGGCCGAGGCGCATACATTTCTCGGCTGGACCTACCATTTCCAAGGGCGCATCGACGAGGCCATCGCCGAATGCAAGCGCGCCATCGAGCTCGATCCCGATTTCGGCAATCCTTATAACGACATCGGGGCGTACCTGATCGAGCAGAAGCGCTTCGATGAAGCCATTCCCTGGCTCGAGCGCGCCACCGAAGCGCGTCGTTACGAGCCGCGGCATTTTCCTCACTACAACTTGGGCCGCGCGTATCTGGGAAAAGAGATGTACAGCAACGCCATGCGCAGCTTCCAGGAAGCCCTGGAAATCGAGCCGCGCTATTCGCTGGCGCGGCAGGCGCTGGCCTCTCTCCGCCGCATGGTGAATTGAGAAAGTTTTCAGTCTTCAGTTCTTAGTTTTCTCTGCGTACTCTGCGTCTCTGCGTTTCGTTATCCGCCATTCCACGCGATCTCCCAAATGAAAATCGAAGACCGCTGGTGCCAAGCACCAACCAAAACGCCGGATTCTTCTCCACTGAAACTGATAACTGAGTACTCGTTCATGCGGCTTCCTGCGCGGATGGCTTGACGACGCGGTCATAAATCCACAGCAACAGAGTAGTCAGCAAGCCGACGCCGGCGATGGCGTACCACGCGCGTTGCGGTTGATGCGCCACTTCCCCGAATTGATGCATCACGCGTCCTCCAAACCATCCGCCGACCAGCGAGCCAATGCCGATGGGCAGAAATGCAAAACCCATGTAGGTGCCTTGCTGGCCGGCCGGGGCCAGCTTGGCGATGTACTCGTAATACCGCGGGGCCTGAATCATTTCGCCGAGCGCGAGGACCAGGATAGAGAGAACCGTCCCGAAAATCGTGGGCCGAAATGCCAGAATCAGCCAGCAAAGCGAAGAAATCAGCGTTCCAAGGGTCACCGCCCCGAACGCCGGAATTTTGCGCGTCAAGTAGTTGATCAAAACAGTGAAGCAGATGACCGCGAGACCATCGGTAATAAGGATGAGTTCGACGTCGGCGCCGGCATTGATATAGCCGTGGATGTAGCCGGGAAGCGAGATGTACTGCTGCCAAAAGACGATCCAGTAGCCCGTAAAGATGAGCAGGAAAAGCATGAACTTCGGATTGGTGAGCACGGTAATAAAATTCCGAAGCGTTTCGGAAACGCTGGGAGCGGGGGCATCGTTAACCTTGCGGGGCTCGCGGAAGAAAAACAGAACCACGAAAAACATGGCAAAGACACTGAGGGCGGCCACACGAAAGACGTTTTCCACACCGAGATGGCGGTGTGCCCAGGAGGCCACGTAGGGCCCGGCTGCTCCACCGATGTTGACCATGGTGTAGTAGATCGAATAGCCGATGCTTCGGACATTTTCCTTGGAAGCCCGAGCAGTGGTGCCGACGACGCAAGGTTTGACCATCGAGATGCCCAAGGCTGGCAGAATGAGAATGAAGCCGACGAAGATAGCCGGTGGAATGGCACCTCTGATGGGAGCGAGCCATGGCGCGCCTATGGAGCCAAGCACAAAATAGGCAGTAGCAAGAATCAGATAGGCCAGCGAAAGAGCCCGGCGAAAGCCCAGCTTGTCGGCAATTGCGCCTCCGAAGATGGCCAGGAACCAAACCATTCCGCCGAAGATCCCGGCAAGCGTTCCGGTTTGTTCTGTGGGGAAATTCAGTTTTTCATGGAGATAGTTGGCCAGCGAGGCGAATGCCCCATAGTAAGAAAGGCGCTCGAAGATTTCGCTGATGTTGGCGACCCAGAAAGGTCGCTCGAATCCATCGCGGATTTCCTGAAGCCTTTGCCCAAAGCTCATGACGCCTCCCGGATGCGCGGCGCGATGATAGTTGAGCAAGCCCTGGAAATAAAGGAAGGAAAATAAAGGAAGGAAAAGACCCGGCGACAATATGCGAAGAATCGCCGCGCGAAAATGCTGTTCTCTTATCGACGGCGCTTCCCGCTACCACATGCGGATTAGCGCGTAGATATCAAAGATGCCATGCGCGACGACGATGGGGAGGGCGCGACGCGTCAATGCGTAGTACACCGCAAAGGCGGAGCGGTGAAGGCCACGAGCAACACCAAGACGAGCTCAAACCAGCGTTCGCGCCTCTCGTCGGGAGGCATCCGGGGCGGAGGTTCGGGAAGGAAAATCGGCGCGGGAGGAACGGACATTCCTGACTTATATCCTTCCGGGACGAATTTGTGGCTTTGAAGTTTTGAGAGAATTGCCTTGAGTATCTTGGCCGTTACCTCCTGGCCGATCCTGTTGTGCGCACAATTTGGGACGGTATATGATTCGCGGGCATTCCCATGACGCTGGCCAGAGTCACCATCGCTCCGAGACGTTCGGTCGCGTTGTTTGCGCTCCTCGCAATCCTCATGGTGATCGCTTCGTACGTTGTGATTGTGGCGCTGGCCGCAGCGTGCGTTTACTTGCCCTACCTGGCATTGACCTCCACCACCAATCTGCAGGTACTGATTCTGTTTCTCGGGGGGATCGCCGCCGCGGGGGCAATGCTGTGGTCGCTGGTGCCAAGACGCGAAAAGTTTGAGGCTCCCGGATTATTAATCTCCCGTTCCGGGCATCCTGCCTTGTTCGCGGAACTCGAAGACATTGCAGGGTCGCTGGATGAGCCGGTCCCGGGCGAAGTGTATTTGATTGGGCAGGTAAACGCATTTGTGTCCGACCGGGGTGGGCTGCTGGGATTCGGCAGTCGAAGGATACTGGCCATTGGGCTGCCGCTGCTGTCGCTCCTCACGGTCTCCGAGTTTCGAGGGGTTCTGGCGCACGAGTTTGCCCACTATTACAGCGGAGATACCCGAATGGGTCCGTGGGTGCACAGGACGCAGAGCGCCATGATCCGCTCCTTCCAAAATATCGGCTCGCTGCGGGATGTGGGACGAATTGGAATCCTTCAGGCCATGTTGCAGCTGGTGACCCTGATTTTGAAGTGGAACTTTCTGTTTTTTCTCCGGGTGATCAACTTCGTGTCGCGGAAAAAGGAATTTCGGGCCGATGAGCTCGCTTGTTTGGTGGCCAGCAGAGAGTCTGTGCTTCAAAGCTTGAAGAAAATTCACGGCGGCGCAATGGCCTGGCAGCCGTTTTGGAGCACCGAAGTTGTTCCGGTATTGCAACTGGGGTATATCGCGCCTTTCGGAGACGGATTTGCGCGATTTCTTGCTGCCCCGCAAATTGCGGAACAAGTGGCGCGAGGTATCGAGAAAGAGCTTGCCGAAGGAAAAACCAATCCGTATGACACCCATCCGCCCCTGCGAGACCGAATCGCCGCCATCCAAAAAATGGCCGCGGAGTCCCAGGACCGGCGGGAGGAGCCCGCGGTGTCATTGTTGAGCGACCCCGAGTCGGCCGAACTGCAGTGGATTGAAAGCGTCAACCCGAATCTGCCCAAGGGAGGTCTAAAGCGGGTGAACTGGGCTGACGTCGGTTCCACCGTGACCATCCCCGCTTGGACATCGGCCGTGGCCGAACTCGCACCGGTATTAGGCGAGAACACCGTGGAGTCTCTTTCACAGACAGTTAAAGACCTTGCTGCAATCGGATCGCGAATTCCCAATCCAAAAGGAATGTTGCTCGCGCCGGAGCAACGAAAGCAGCGTGCCAAGCACCTACTGACCATGGCCCTGGGGCTAGCCATGCTCGAGAGAGGCTGGCAATTGGAAGCGCAGCCCGGCAACTTCTTCCTGTATCGCGGAAGTGAGAAAGTGGACGTGTTCCAGTTAATGGAGGAACTGACTGACGGAAAAATCGGACAGGAAACCTGGAATGGAAGGTGCCAGGAGCTGGGAATCACGGGAGCGTGCCTCTGCTCGCGGCCAGCGGAAAAGCCGGTCGAGACGCAGCCAATGCCGGACGGATATTCCTCAGAGAAAGCCAGCGAAACAAGAAAACTAATGGGATAGCCGGGGCAATGCTGCCATCGCTGCCTCTCATCGCAAACATAACACTTATATTTACCTTGACTTATTCTTAGAATCCCGGAGCCGTGGAACAGGAGAAGGCGGAGTGAACCGAGGGATCCAAGTTACAACTGCTGTGGCGATTCTGGCAGCGGCATCTTTCAGCGTGCCGGCCATGTCCAGAGGACCACAGGCGCCGCCTGCAGCGGAGGAGCTTGCCACAATCACGGGGCGCGGCAGGATGCTGTATGAGTACGACCAGGCAGCGTGGCACGCCACGGACGGGGTGCAGATGGCCAATCCGAAGACCGTCGAGGGGCAGCGCTACACTGCGAAAAAAGAGAACGGCAAATGGCGGGTGGTCTTCGGGAAATTGAATGAGGACCGTACTCGGTTTGTCATTACCTATGAAGCAGACGAGCAAGCGACGCTCCGGCAGTTCGCGGTCCGGCAGGAACCCGAGGAGCGCGCCGACGAAGGATTCTTCTTGTATGCAGCGCGGGCCATGGAAGTGGCGATGAAGGATTTTGGAGGTTCAAGTCGGCCGTACAATGTCGCGGTGTTACCGGCGCCCTCGGAGCAACTGTACGTTTACTTGTATCCGGCGCAGACGAAGGCGCGCGTCTACCCGCTAGGAGGGGACGTGCGCTACCTGGTGAGCGCGGATGGTATGGAGATTCTGGAAAAACGGCAGATGCATAAAACGATCATTGAAAATCAGCCGACACAGCAGGCAAAAAAAGTGGGGGCCGGGTATCACACGCATGTTTTGAGTGATCTGCCGGAGGATACTGACGTATTTCACGTGTTGACGCAGGATCCGCCTGTACCGGAAATGGTCATGACGGCGCACTTCATGTATCAGGTCAAAACGGACGGGACGATTCAGATTGAAAAGGAACTGAAGCGGAAAAAGTAGCAGCGGGCTTTGCGCTGTGAACTCCGCATCCATTGCAAGGAGCCGCGAAATTCAGTTTTGGTTGGAAATTGTGCCCTATTTTCTTTTGCGTTCTTTTGATATTGAGGTCTAAACTAATCCTGCCTCGATTTCACGACAAATCTATTCCCCCAGGAGCCCGACATGAGAATCTTGCGTCGGCTTGTTATGTTCTCCAGTGGCTCGTCAGTCAATTCTTCTGCGCTTAGCGCACCACGTAGCACCACTTCCCTGCTCGCATCCGCACCAGGCTCCATCGCGGCGCTCCTTCTTGCGACGGCGTTTTTCATTCCAGGTGTTCCCGTGGCCAGGGCGCAAGCCGGTGCTAATTCCGATCCCAATTACGTGGCGCTGCGCAACATCACTCTGGGAAGTGAAGCCGTCAGTGTGTCGAATTTTGACCTGAAGCGCGACGCGGGGACTTTTCGTCTGAAGTCGGGCACGGTCTGCTTCGTACCGCCGGTGAACGGCAAGGTGACGGGGGCGGTGTTTTCCGGCGACGGTAACTTCCTGCTGGTCCCGCCCAATGAAACCGAGCGCAAGAGCCTGAAGTACTTGACCAAGGAAGATGAATTCATTGAAAAGTTCGAGAGGCTGGTGATCCGCTTTACGGATTCCACTTACGAGGAGATCAAGAAAGCGGGCACGGCGGCGTCCGGCGGGTGCGACGCGGGACTTCTGAAAGACAGCCAGAATACGACGCGGCACAAAATCAAGAACAATCTGGAAGTGGAGCTCCTCGAGGAAGTCCTCAGTCCCGAACCGCGAGGCCGCTTTGTGGCATTTGTCCACGGAAAGCGCTACGACGCCAAAGAGATTTATGAACTGGACCCCAACCTGAACTCGAATCAAGTGGACTTCTGGACGTATGACGAGAACAAATGGGGAGACTGGGCCTCCTTCAACTTTACGGAGCCGCACGCCAAGGGCTCGGTCGGCAGAACCATCCAGATCGATCATCACCAACTTGACACGACGCTAGAGAAGAGCGGGAATCTCAGCGGGAAAGCCACAACGACGTTTGTCTCGCTGCGCAATGGACTGCGTGTAGTGCCATTTTCGCTGTTTCACACACTGCGAGTTCAATCGGTTTCCGCGGACGGCCAACCGCTATCCTTCATCCAGGAAGACAAAAATGACGACGCCAACTTCGCCGTAATTCTCCCGAAGCCTCTGGCTGCTGGCGAGAAGTTCACGATCACCACAACGTACGGCGGCAAAGAGGCCGTGGTGAACGAGGGCGGCGGCAACTATTTCCCGGTCGCGCGTGACGATTGGTATCCCAATCATGCAGGTTTTGGTCTTGGACAGTATGCCTCGTATGACATGACCTTTCACATCCCGAAGGGGATGAAGATCGCGGCGACAGGAGCGCTGGTCAGCGAAGCCAAGGAGGGCGGGCAAGAGGTTAGCGTGTGGAAGAGCGAATCTCCGCAAACGGTTGCCGGATTTAATTATGGCAGGTTCAAAGTGGAAGAAGCCAGGCTTACTAAGCCGGAAGTGTTTATCCAGTCGTTTGCCAACGAGGAACCTCCCAACTGGGTCCAGTCGTTGCAGCAAGCGACCAGCGGCGAGTTGCCAGGGCAAAGTCAGAACACCGGAGTAGCCTTAGGCACGATGAGCACGACGTCGCTCAATAAGAAGGCGCTTGCCGAGGGTGAGCTCGCGGTGCAACTGTACACCGATTATTTCGGTCCGTCGTCCTTTACGCACATCCAGATTACCCAGCAAACGGCTTGCAACTTCGGTCAAGCGTGGCCCGGACTCGTATGGATTCCGATTTGCTACTACTTCGACACCACGGTTCGGCATCAGCTCGGCATGGACTGGGGCGATCGCGGGTACTGGAAAGTGGTTACCCCGCACGAGGTCGCACATGAATGGTGGGGGCACACGGTGGGGACCAATTCCGGGCGCGATCAATGGATCGAAGAGGGATTTGCCGACATGTCCGCCTCTTTGTACCTCAGCATGATTGAAAAGGACCCCAAGAAGTTCCTCACGTTCTGGAATGATGAGCGCGAGTTGCTGCTGGAGCGAAACGCGCAGGGTTTTCGGGCCATTGACGCGGGTCCCTTGACCATGGGGTATCGCGCCAATAACTCGCGCACGGGCGGGGGCATCACACGGCGGCTCATCTATCCGAAGGGGGCCTACGTGTTGCACATGATCCGTATGATGATGCACGAGAACCGCGAAGGCGATAAGCAGTTCAAGGAGACCATGCAGGACTTCGTCAACACCTACCGCGGGAAAGCGGCAACCACCGAAGACTTCAAGGCGATCGTCGAAAAGCACATGACGCAGGATATGGATGCCGAAGGAAATCACAAGATGGACTGGTTCTTCAACGAGTACGTCTATGGAACGCAGTTGCCCAGCTACAAGACGGACTACTCCTTTGAGGCCGGGGCGGATGGCACGTTTGTGATGAACCTGAATGTCGCGCAGTCCGGTGTGGACGACAAGTTCCGCATGGTGGTTCCCGTGTACCTGGAATTGGACGATGGAAGAATTGTTTTTCTCGGGAGATTGCGCATCGTGGGAAATAGTTCGGGTACAGCGAAAGTTCCCCTCAAGGGCCTGAAGGCAAAGCCTCGCCGCGCGCTGATCAATTACTACGACGACGTTCTTGCGTCGCCCAGTTAGTGGAATAGGCGATTTAGACCCTACAAAAAGCGCGTGCGCTTCAGAAAAGGCGGGAGTGGAAGGCGAGCGAAGCGGGGATGTGTGCGGCGAAGTAGCCGGGGTCGTGGCGACCGGGAAAGATGTGAAATTCGTGAGCGATTTTGCGGCCAGTGAGGATTTTGTCGAGCGCGGCCGCGCCGGCGTCGAAACCGTAATCGTCCTGATCGCCGCAATCAAAAGAAATTTTTAGGCCGGCGAGATTTGAAGAATGCGCGAGGGTGAGTGGACTATTGGCGTTCCAGAAAGTGATATCCGGAGGAATGCCGAAGACTCCGCCGAGGACGCGAGCGCGCGGGGATTGCGGAGCGCTGACGAAAGCGGGAAGTTTTTCGATGAGCGCCGCGCTGTGAGCGCTGACGGAATTGAAGAGCTCCGGATGGCGGAAGGCGAGATGGAGCGCGCCGTAGCCGCCCATGGATACGCCGGAAATCGCGCGGTTGGCGCGGCCTGCTGACACGCGATACTTTTTTTCGATGAACGGAAAAAACTCCCGCAGCAGAAAATCCTCGTAACGAACTTTTCCATCCTTTGAATTGATGTAGAAACTCGCGCCACCCGCGGGAGTGGCGATGAGAAAATCCTTCAGCTCACCCCGCTCGCGCAAGTCTTCGACGAGATTCCATAAGCCGGAGTGCACGAAGAATTGCTCGTTATCGCCGAGGCCATGCAGCTCGTACAGGATGGGGAAGTGTTTGGCCTTGTCGGCATCGAACGAAGCCGGCAGCACGATGCAGTACGTGACACTGCGAGCGATGATCTTGCTGGGAATAGCATTGCATTCGACGCGGCCGGAAGCGCGAGAAGCAGGAACGTAAACGAGGTAGAGGAGGCAAAGGAAGCAGAGGAAAAAGCGTAGAGGAGAACTGGCGGGCACGATGGGTTGAGATCCTTCGAACATCCTCATCGGATGTCCTCAGGATGACACAGGTGTTCGTAAGACCGGCGAGAAGTCACGCGAGTATTTTACTCATAGCGGAGGGCCTGGACAGGATCGAGGCGCGCGGCGCGCGAGGCGGGATAGAGTCCGGCGGCGAGGCTAACAAGAACGGCGAAGAGGATGCCAAATGCAACGAGCCACAAAGGAACCGAAGTAATGTCCACGCCGGGAAGATTCTGGCGATGCAGGTAAAGGACGGTGCCGAAATTGAGTGTGCGGCCAATGAGCCAGCCAAGGAAGACGCCAAGAATTCCGCCGAAGAGACCGATGACGCCTGCTTCTACGAAAAAAAGCTGCTTGACGTCGCTGTCAGCCGCGCCAAGGGCTTTCAGAACGCCGATTTCACGGCGACGCTCGAGGACGGCCATGACGAGCGTGTTGATGATGCCGAGCGTGGCGACGGCCAGAGCGAGACTGCTGAAGATTGTCAGGAGAAGATCGAAGACGAGGAAAAAGATGCGCAGGCTCTTGGAAGCGTCGAGAAGAGAGAACGCGCTAAAGCCGAGATCCTTGAGCTTGGCTTCCGTGGCTTCCACCAGTGAAGGGCTTTTCACGCGAACGGTGAGGCTGGAGTAGGTGGGCTTGTCGCTCGAGGTGTCTCGCAAAATGTCCCGGAGATCGTTGACCTGGGCGGCGCGGAGGGTTTCGGCAAGGGGAAGAGGGATGAGCAAGCGGCCGCTTCCAAAGCCTCCGAAACCGGAGGCCGGCTCGGTTTCGACCACGCCGATGATGCGGAGATGCTTTTCCTTGGGAACGACGGAAAAACCTCCGGGATACTCGGCGGGATCGCCGGCTTGAGCCTGAGAAGGGAGCGCTTGGCGTTCCGCGTAGCGAAGAATCAGATCTTTGCCAATCAGCGACGCGGTTTGCGGATTCAGCTCCTTGGCAAATTCCGCTTGCAAGATAGCTTCATCCGCATTTGGCGAAGAGAAGAAGCTGCCTTGCATGCCGTCGAAAGCGCCGCTGGCTTTCGAAGATTCCGGCATGCCCGCAACCATGGTGGCAAAAGGCTTGCTGTCGTAGCGCACCTCGGTGAAGAAGCGAATTTGCGGATAAACCTCAATCACGTTGGGCATGCGGGAGATTTCGACGCGCGCATCTGCATCGAGCGGGCGGGCTTTCGAAGCCGGAGCGCGCGTGGCGGGAGGCCCGCCGCCCGGCCCGCGCAGATTGGTTTTCGGAGTGACGAAAATGGAGTCGAAGAGGCCGCTTTTGGCGAGCCGGCTGGTGGCAAGTTGCTGGAGGCCGACGCCGAGAGAAAGCATGGCCACCAGCGAGGCCACGCCGACGGCAACACCAAGAGTTGTGAGCGAATTGCGCAAAACCGCCTCGCGCAGATTGCGGAACGCGAGATCACTGAGGTCGCGGAGCTTCATCGCGCGGCTCCATTCGAAAGGAGCTTGCCGTCGCCCATGACGGCGAGGCGGTCGGCGAAGCGCTCGGCAAGAGCGCGTTCGTGCGTGACCATGACGATGGTCATGCCGGGATTTTTCTGGATTTCGCGAAGCAGCGTGAGGATGGATTCGCCGGTGGCGCTGTCGAGATTGCCGGTGGGCTCATCGGCGAGAAGAATTTTAGGGCGATTGACCAGCGCGCGGGCGATGGCGGTGCGCTGCTGTTCGCCGCCGGAGAGCTCGCTGGGGCGATGGCCGATGCGCTTCTCGAGCCCCACGCGCGATAGCGCTTCGCGGACGCGCGTGGCGCGCTCGGAGCGGTCGACTTCGGCGAGGCGCAGCGGGAGCTCGACGTTTTCCTCGAGCGTCATACGCGGAAGAAGATTAAAGGATTGAAAAACCATGCCGACGGTTTGCCGACGGTAGCGGGCGAGTTCGAGAGAGGACATTTTCGAGAGGTCCTGGCCGTGCGCGACGACAGAGCCGGAACTGGGGCGGTCGAGGCCGGCGATGAGATTGAGGAGGGTGGATTTTCCGGAGCCGGAGCTGCCGAGGAGAGCGAGGAATCCGCCGGACGGGACGGTGAGAGAAACGTCGTTGACGGCGCGGATCACGGATTCGCCCATGAGGTAGTGGCGGGAGACGGATTCTAGGTGGATGGCGGGAGGAAGTTCGGTCATGGATGTGAGGTCCATTGATGATACGACGGCCAGGGCACTGAAATTTCAGGAAAGTTGGGCACCGCGTGGTCAGCAGGCGCAATGGGAAGCACCATCGAAAAAAGGCGAATCGGGAATAGAATGCGGGCGCACAAGGAGAGGCCATGAAACGAATGTGCGTTGGGCTGCTCGGGGCTTTGCTGCTGAGCGGCGGGATTGCAGCGCAGAAGCCGCCGCTGCTGCCGGCCCAGGATGTGGCGGCCTTGGCAAATGAATTGAGCGGGGAGACAGCGAAGCGGAATCTCGAAGGAATTGCGCGATTTCATCGGCAGCGGGGGTCGCAGGGATTTCATGCGGCAGCGGAGTTAGTAGCGGAGCGGCTGCGCGCGTATGGATTGAGCGATGTGGCAATCCTGCAGTTTCCGGAGGATGGGAAGATTTTCTATGGCACGCAGAGGTCGCGGCCGGCGTGGGATGCCGAAAAAGGGGAGTTAGAGGAAGTAAAGGAGGGAAAGGAAGTAAAGGAAAAGATTGCGAGTTATGAGGCAGAGCCGGTGGTACTGGCGGAGGACAGCGAGAGCGCGGATGTGACGGCGGACATCGTGGACGTCGGCGAGGGAACGAAGGAGAGCGATTACGCGGGTAAAGATGTGAAGGGGAAGATCGTGCTCGTGAGTGCGCAGCCCGGAGCGGTGCAGGATGTGGCGGTGGCCAAGTTTGGCGCGGCAGGGATTGTGAGCTATGCACAGAACCAGAAAACGGCTTGGTGGGGGGAAGATGAAAATTTGATCCGTTGGGGGCACCTGGAGACATTTTCCGAGCACAAGACATTCGCGTTCATGGTGTCGCTGAAAACGGCGAGGGGAATGAAAGAAAGGCTGACGAAAGGAGAGAGGATTCGGCTGCATGCAATTGTAAAGGCGGGGCAGCATACGGGGAATTATGAAGTAGTGACGGCTGCGATTCCGGGTGCGGATCCGAAACTGAAGGAAGAGGAAATCGCGTTCAGTTGCCACCTGGATCATCAGCGACCGGGAGCGAATGACAATGCGAGCGGGTGCGTGACGATTCTGGAAGTGGCGCGCACGCTGCAGAAGTTGATTGGCGAGGAGAAGCTGGCGCGGCCCGCGCGGACGATTCGGTTCATTTTCCCGCCCGAAATTGAAGGGACGATGGCGCTGCTGAATGGCAAGGCGGTCGTTGTCGAACAAGGCGTCCGCATCGGGGCTGATGGCGATCCGCTTCATGCATCAATTCTTATGGCACCGCAGTTTCCGAAGAAGATCAAAGCTGTGGTGCACATGGACATGGTGGGCGGGGGGCCGGAGACGAAGGCAGTGTTCCACGTGACACGCGGGCCGATGAGCTTGCCGAGCTTCGTGCATGACGTCGCATGGGCGTTTGCGGAGTGGGTGAACGAGGAATCGTACAAGTTCGCGGCGACCGGGAAAGCGGACGATCCGATGGTGGCCCCGGAGGGCGGCAAGGAGCCGCTGCGCGCGGAGTATTCGGCGTACACCATGGGGAGCGACCACGACGTGTATCAGGATTCGTCGTTCGGGATACCGGCAATTTATTTGAATGACTGGCCGGACCGATCCATTCACACGAATTTCGATACGGCGGCGAATATTGATACGACCAAGCTGAAGCGCGCCGCCTTTATCGGCGCCGCAAGTGGCTATTTCTTAGCAAAGATCGCGAGCGTAGCTCTTTCTAACCTTTCGATGGAAACCCAAGGTGGAAACACAAGACAAATGGCTGAATACGAAAGGCGGCAAGTGCAACTCACCGACAAAGAGGGACACAGCCTTATCACTAGGTTGATCTTCCACATGGGGCTCAAGGAACTCTCTGCCAAGGATTTCGTAGGTGCTTCCAAAAAGGATGAGTTTCTGAGAACCCAAGCCAGGTTCTTGACGAACACGATTCCTGCAAAGGGTGATGGCTTGCTGCAATTCCAGCGCAAAGCAGAGCCGAAGGGGCCGCTGGCGGTGTTTGGGTATGACTATTTTGCGGAGCACGCAAAGACGGCGGGAGTGGCGACAGCGAAGTTGCTGAGTTATGAGGGATTGTGGGGAGGTGGCGAGGAGTACGCGTACGAGGTGCTGAATTTTGCGGATGGGAAGCGGAACGCGCAGGAGATTCGCGATGCGGTGTCGGCAGAGTATGGGCCAGTGCCGTTGGAGATGGTGGTGGAATATTTGAAGGCGCTGGAGAAGATCGGGGTGGTGGAACAGGTGAAATAAACGCATCAAGGCGAGTGGCTCGTGCGTGTCAA
The DNA here is from genome assembly GCA_003223295.1 of Acidobacteriota bacterium. Taxonomy (GTDB): domain Bacteria; phylum Acidobacteriota; class Terriglobia; order Acidiferrales; family UBA7541; genus Acidiferrum. The sequence goes on from QHYM01000260.1 coordinate 23,349, forward strand.
GATCAAGTGATCGTGCGGCGAAGAAGGGCACGATATATCGTGCCCGTCGACGGGAAGGCAAGGACACCTGAAAGATTCCAAAAGCCAGTGAAAGACTCGATTCCGACAGTTGTCCGTACGTTTAAGACCGAAGTGGCGCGGAAAGCCAAAAGAGCATTGGGAATGGAAGGCGATGTCATTTGGCAACGAAATTATTTCGAGCGGGTTTTGCGCGACGGAAGAGAATATGCGCATGCGAGCCGGTACATCTTGGAGAATCCTCAGCGTTGGAAATGGGACAAGGAGAACCAAGAACGGCGAGTCGAGCCCAGTGGAACGTAGGAGGCAAGGTCAATCGAGCGTGCAGCAAAGAGGGCACGATGTATTGTGCCCCTACGGGTGCTATGGCAAACGCGTGTGCTAACATTCGCAATCTGTGCGTGGAACGGGGGCCCGAGTAGATGGCAGCGACGATGAAGGCGTTGCGGAAGATGCAGCCCACGCGGGGCTTGCAGATGGACACCGTCGCGGTGCCGCCGATCGGGCCGACCGACGTGCTGGTGCGGGTGAAGGCGGCTTCGATTTGCGGGACGGACCTGCACATTTATGGATGGGACCGCTGGTCGCAGGGACGCATCAAGCCGCCGCTGACTCTGGGACACGAATTCTGCGGCACCGTGGAACGCGTGGGAGACGAAGTCACGGCGGTGAAGCCGGGCGACTTCGTCAGCGCGGAGATGCATGTGAACTGCGGGCACTGCCGCCAGTGCCGTCTGGGGCAGGCGCACATCTGCCAGAACCTGCGCATTATCGGGATCGATCAGGACGGGGCGTTCGCGGAATTCGTGAGGATCCCGGCGTCAAATATCATCAAGCTGGATCCGGACATCCCCGAGCATTACGGAGCGATTCTCGACCCGCTGGGGAACGCGGTGCACACGGTGCTGGCCGGACCAATCGTGGGGCAAACCGTTCTGGTGACGGGCTGCGGGCCGATTGGGCTGATGTCCATCGCGGTGGCCAAGGCCAGCGGGAGCTCGACGGTGTTTGCCACAGAAACGAACGACGCGCGCCGGGCCATGGCCAAGAAAATGGGCGCGGACGTGGTGATGAATCCGGCCGCGGAAGATGCGGTGAAGCGGATTCTGGGCGAGACGGACGGAACGGGAGTGGATGCGCTTCTGGAGATGAGCGGGAATCCACAGGCGATTCAGCAGGGGTTCCGGGCGCTGCGCGCGGGAGGGCGCGCGTCGTTGCTGGGAATCCCGACAGAAAATGTGCCGCTGGACTTGGTGAACGATGTGATTTTCAAGGGCGCGACGGTGCAAGGAATTTATGGGCGGCGGATGTATGAAACATGGGTGCAGATGACGGCTCTGCTGAAAGCGGGGAGGCTGAATCTCGAGCCGCTTTTCGGGGAGCGCGTGCCGCTGGCGAAGTTCGAAGGCGCTTTTGCGCAGCTGCAGGAAGGATTGCCGGGCAAGATTTTGCTGTATCCCAACGGAGTTCGTCGTTGAACTGATTCCCATTCGTTCTCTTTGTAAACCCAATCTTGCTTTCAGGTGCTCTGGAACATGACTTCAACTATTGTCGCTCCTCCGCTTGCGGGAAATACCCTTGGCTCCGGAGCAGGTGACTTCGTGATCGCGGAATGGCGCGATCCCGGCGGCCCGGCGGGAGAGCGGCGACTGATTGCTCCGCCGCATGTTCACCACCACGATGATGAAGCCTGGTACGTGCTGGAGGGGACGTTGTACGTTCAAAGAGGCGAGAACGAAGTGGAGGCGCGCGCTGGCTCGGGCGTCCTTGTGCCGCGCGGCACTCCCCATACGTATTGGAATCCGGGCCCCGGCCCGACGCGCTATCTCCTGGTCATGACGGCGAACATCTATCGATTAATTCAGGAAATCCATGCGATGAAAGAACGCACTCCCGCGGCGCTGGCGGCGGTGTTCCGGAAGCACAATTCCGAGCTCGTGAACACTTAAGAAGTAATTCAGGGGTTTGCCCCCGGGGCCCGCGCTGGAGCACAATAGAGACTCCCCCCGGCCGATGCCTAGCATCAGGAGCGACAATATGTCGGAGACCGCCACGCTGGCGACAAAGCAAAATCCCCTGCAGTACGTCACGGAGCAGTTGAACGAGTTGCGCGCGAAGGGCGTTGCGCCAAAATTTCGCATCCTCGAAGGCGAGCAGAAGCCCGTATGCATATTCGACGGACGGGAAGTCATCAACCTCGCTTCGAACAACTACCTGGGGCTGACCACGCACAAGGCGTTGCGCAAGGCGGCGCTGGACGCGGTGAAACGGTACGGTGCGGGAGCCGGCGCGGTTCGAACGATTGCCGGCACGATGAAACTGCACATGGAACTGGAAGAGCAGATTGCGGCTTTTAAGAAGGTAGAAGCGTGCGTGGTGTTCCAGTCGGGGTTTACGGCGAACGCGGGAACCGTTGCGGCCGTGCTCGGCAAGGATGACCTGATCGTTTCCGATGAATTGAATCATGCATCGATCATCGACGGCGCGCGGCTTTCGAAAGCGACGATCAAAGTTTTCAAGCACAAAGATGTGCAGGACTGCGAACGCATCCTGCAGGAACACGCGAATTTTCCTGGGAAAAAACTGATTATCACGGACGGCGTTTTTTCAATGGACGGTGACATCGCGCCGCTGCCGCAATTGTGCGACCTCGCTGAAAGATACGCCTGCATCATGATGGTGGACGACGCGCATGCTTCGGGCGTGCTGGGCAGCAATGGCCGCGGCACCGTGGACCATCACCAGTGCCACGGTCGCGTACACATTCAGGTGGGGACGTTGAGCAAAGCGATCGGCGCCATGGGCGGATACGTGTGCGGTTCGCGCGACGTGATTGATTTTCTGTATCTGCGGGCGCGGCCGTTCCTGTTTTCGACTTCGCACCCGCCCGCTACGGTGGGAGCCTGCCAGGCGGCGTTTAGCCTGCTGGCTTCGCCCGAAGGCGAGAAGCTGGTGAAGAAACTCTGGGCCAACACCAAATTTTTCAAGCGCGAATTGAAGAAGCGCGGATTCCAGTTCAAAGTCAGCGAGACGCCGATCGTCCCGATTCACGTAGGCGACGCCACGAAGGCGTTCGAATTCTCGAAGAAGCTTTTTGAGGCCGGCGTTTTCGCGCCGGCGGTGGGCTACCCCACGGTGGCCGAGGGCCAGGCGCGGTTGCGCGCCATCGTCAGCGCGGCGCACAAGCGGGACCAATTGCTGCGCGCGGCGGACATCCTCGGCGAGGTCGGTAAGTCCCTGGGTATTGTCTAGGAGTTGAAATCGGCCCCGCGTGGGGGCCAACTAGCCCTGTAAATCCTGCATGCTCCCCGGTCATTTCTCGATGGTTGCGGAGCGTTGCCGTTTCCCTAACTTATTGAACGATAAGACTTTACGAATAGGCACGGGCTTTGCCGGTATCAGGGGGCTTTCGAGACACCCTTTCATACGAGGGTAGTGGGATCCAATTTCAGTCCTAACGTTTGAGGAGGTCGTATGACCATGTATCGTGCAGGAGTTTCGATTGTCGCGGGGGCGCTCTTCGCGGTTAGCGCGGCGGCGCAGTCAGAAACGAGCGCGCAAGCGGGGGCGCAGGCAGGCGGGCAAGCGTCCGTCCAGGCCGGCAAAACGCAGGCACAAGCAGGCGTTTCCAGTTCCACGTCCGCCGGAGCGGCAGCCCAGAACGGGCAAGCCAATGCCGCGTTGACCAATGGAACAGCATTCAACGCAGAGCTGAGCTCG
>QHYM01000022.1 GCA_003223295.1 Acidobacteriota bacterium
TGATGGACGACGCCGAGCAGCATCTGGACGTGGATCAGATTCTCGAGCGGGCGCAAAAGATTGACGCGGGAGTACACCTCGTTACGGTTTACCGCACGATTGACTTGTTGAAAAAAGAGGGCCTCATCGATGAGCTGGATTTGCTTCATCTGCGCGGCGACCGCCACTATTACGAGACGCATGGGCCGCGGGACCACATCCACGTTGCCTGCCTGCATTGCGGCAAGGTCCGCGAATTCGAAAGCCGCCTGTACGAACAACTGAAAAATCAAATAGCTCGGGACTTCAATATGAAGGTCACAGTTTCGCGCACGGAAGTGGGCGGCTACTGCGCGGAGTGCCTGAAAAAGATGAACGCATAGCCGACGTCTGCCCTATTCCTGACTTCTTTATTGAGGAATGCATAACCGGTCTAGGAGAATATTGCTTGTAGAAAAGTGCGCCCCGACTTTGGTCGGGCTTTTTCTTTTTGGAGTGCCTTCAGCCTGGCTGCCGCTTTTCTGACGTCTTCCGCTTATCCGTTCACCCAAACTTCCGTCATAGAAGGGGATTACAAACGAAGGAAAAGCGGCGTCAGGCCGCCGCACACCCCACGGCCCCGCTCTTCTCTGTGACCTCTGTGTTAAATCTTGGCCTTTTCTTTTTTCTATCGCGACTCTTGAACTTTTCAACTCTTCGACTCTTCGACTTCTCATTTCAGGACCTCAACCAATGCCAAACAAAATACTAAACGCCAAAGCAGTTTGAAGATGTTCTCGCCCCGCGTCTCGGCCTGACCGTCTGGGACCGGGCCGTGTACTCCTATCTCCTGCGCCATTTCCCTTGTCGCAGGCAAGCTCCGTCTGCACTTTGCGGTTATGTCCGTCGCTCGCGATCTCGGTTTGTCCAACGGACCGGTGCGCCAGCTCGATGAAATGAGGGGTTTGCGCGTGCTGGAACGTAGCAAAACCGGGCATCTCGTCGAGATGCGCCTGCCCGAGAAGATCCGCGCGAACCGCCCGGGCAAAAACGGCGCGACATTAGTCTTGCCCCGCATCCCGAAGCACCCAAACGACCAAACCTTCGTCCCTTGCAGCTGGCGGTCGGCGCAGAACATTCTGGGCCTGGACAACGTAAATGGAAGCATGGACACGTTTATAAGCCGAATCAGTCAACGAGCTGGTTCCATGCTGCTCGTCTTATTTGCAGTTCCTCTTTACTCCCAACAACCCACCGCTTGGAAAGACCCAACCCCGCACATCACACGATTTGTGACCGTCGACAAGAACGTTCGCTTGGAGGTGCTCGATTGGGGTGGTTCTGGCAGGCCCCTCGCGCTACTAGCAGGCGGGGGAGACGCGGCACACGTATTTGACGATTTCGCGCCCAAGCTGACGGCCCGCTTTCATGTCTACGGCATCACTCGGCGCGGCTACGGCGAATCCGGTTTTTCCCCGGAGGGCTTCGGGGCGGACCGCCTGGGCGACGATGTGCTCGCCGTCCTTGACTCACTCAAACTGAGGAGGCCTGTGTTGGTGGGACACTCAATCGCGGGAGAGGAGTTGAGCTCGGTCGCCAGCCGGTACCCTGGTCGTGTCGCGGGGCTAGTGTACCTCGAGGCCGGATATTCTTATGCTTTCGATAACGGCAAGGGGCCGACCATGAAGGAGTTTCAAGATATCAGCGGGCCTCAACCTCCACCGCCAAGCGAATCCGATTTGGCCAGTTTTGCTGCATTACAGCAGTATTACCTGCGAAACCTTGGGTTCACCTATCCCGAAGGAGAGCTTCGCCAGCTATTCACTACGACTTCAGAAGGACGAGTTGGAGAGGAACGCGACTTTCCTGGTAACGCGATGATTCTAGAAGGCAGGAAGAAGTACGCCAATATTCCCGTGCCCGCGCTCGTGATCTTTGGGATCCCGCACAGCCTAGGAAAATGGGTTGATGACAGCACTGACCCCAAAGTGCGTGAGGCGGCCAAGGCCTATTCCACAGCGTTGACAGCTTTGACAGAAAGCCAGGCGAAGGGGCTTGAAAACGGCGTCCCGACCGCGCGTGTGGTTAGGCTGCGTGGTGCCCATCATTACATCTATTTGTCAAACGAAGCGGACGTGCTCGCTGAAATGCAGTCCTTTCTTAGCGGCCTGCGATAACGGATCAATGGCCGAGATTGGTGGCGGGCAGCAGGCCTTCGGCCATATGGCCGACCATCGATCTGCACAGGGGGATTTGGGCTGGGTGCAGCCATTCGATAAAGCGGATTCCTAGCCACTCACCCTCAGGCCGGTTTCTGAAAGGGACGACAACGCCGGGCTTTAGCCCGGCCTCTACAAAACCTTGGAAGAAGACTACAGGTTCGCGCCGAAAGCCAGCAGACGGCCATCGCAATCCTTCACCACGAACTCCCGCGTGTGCCATGGCATGTTGCCAAGTCCCCGAGTGAATTCTACGCCTTGAGCGGCGTACTCGGCATAAAGTGCGTCGGCATCTTCAACGAACAGGTAGGCGTCGAGCAATTCGTCCGCGTATTTGTCCGGGTTGGCTGTGGGCGGCTCGGCGCAGCGGAAATGAATCACCTGCTGGTCGCGCGCCACGATGGCGTAGACCGGCGGATCCTGCCACGTCCCCAAACATTCGAAACCAAGCTTGCTTGTGTAATAGGCGAGCGTTGCAGGAATGTCCATGGTGAAGAACACAGGTGCAATCTGACGGACCATGGGCCAAGTCTACCCCAGATCGCGGGCGGCCAGGCGTGCGGCGGCGTTTCACCTCAACACGCCCAAACAAGGGCCGGGCTAAAGCCTGGCCTCTACAAAAACAGGAAGTTCATGCTTCAGGATTTCGGTGTAACTGGGGTGTCGAGCGCGTCCACGGATGCCGAGTTCCGAGCCGACGCGGTCGAGGAAAGAACAGGGAGCGGAGACTACGCCAGGTAATTGCAGAAATTCTCCGGGAGTTCCTTTTTAAGGATTCGTTCGACGTTGCGCATCAATTCCGGCGCGGAAAAGACTTTCACCAGGATTGCGGTTGCGGCGTGGCGCACATCCGGCGAGATTTTGGACTTTGCTCCAGAGAGGATCAAAACCTGTGTTTGCGGCGAGACGCCCTTGATCACTTGCAATGCCGCAGCACCCGACATTTCCCGCGCCTCATAATCCAAAACGACGGCATCCACGTTGGTTCTCTTGAGCAGCCGGAGGCCCTCCATTCCGGTGGACGCCGCGAGCACCTGGTACCCGCGCTCTTCAAAATAGCTGCGAAACACGCTGACGAACCCATTCCTGTCATGAATGCAGAGAATCGTTTTGGGGCCCACGAGGCGCTCCCTCCTTGTCTCTCCCGGGTGGGCTGTGACCCTGAGGGGATGCCCCTAATCTAATATATATCGTAATACGATACAATATGGAATTGAGCCGCCATTGCCCAATGTCACACTTCCGCGTCGCGTGGGTGACCGGCCCTAAGCCACTGGGCCGAGCACCAACCTGCATAGGAGATTCTGGGTGGCCCATCCTTGCGGTTTTGCTTTATGCCTGCTTGCCGCAGGCTGACAAGGGTGGGGCTGTCTTTCGCTAGCCTCTTCTGCGGGAGCGAGCTTCTTCAAGGCAACACCTCTACTGATAACAATGGGGAAGCAGAGCGCAGGGGTGAAGAGGGATTCCTCGTCGGGCCACTCCTCGGAATGACGGAGCGGCAACCCCCACGTGCACGAGCTACTCAACCTTCTTAGTGCCCCGTATCCGTGCGGTTCGTCTGCGGCACGCGTACGGGGATTCCTCGCTGTTAGCTGTGAACTGTCAGCTGTCAGCTTCTGGCCGCGGCTGGTTGCCGGATCGATCGAAAGCGGCGCAGGCGCGAGAAGAATTTATCGGCGTTTGAAATGTCGCGAGCGATTTGTGAGCGCAGTTCTTCAGGTCCGCTGAATTTTTTTTCATCGCGAAGCCGCTCGCAAAACCTCACTTCAATGCGTTTCGGTGGAGAAGTGAGCTTCGTGTCCAGAAGATGCGTCTCCATGCTGAGGGCCGAGCCGTCAAAGGTGGGGCGCATTCCGATGTTGGTGACCGAGCGATGGCTGCGCTGCTTATCGTCGAGGCACGTGCGGGTGATGTAGACACCGCGGCGGGGGAGCAATCCCTGCTCCGCGGCAAGATTGAGCGTGGGAAAGGTGAAACGATGGCCGGTTCCCGTGCCGGGAATAACCTCTCCTGTGAGGACGAATGGGCGACCGAGGAGGCGCGCGGCACGGGAGACATCGCCATCGGCGATTTC
>QHYM01000023.1 GCA_003223295.1 Acidobacteriota bacterium
GATCTATCCTCCAATAAACCAAGAACGGGCATCGTCTAGATCGTCCCTGGAAGTATCGTCGGCCACTCGGAGGTCATCCTTGGACCGAATTTTCCAGTGGTCACCTGGACGTATAGTGGGGTACTCGTAGAAGTGGCCGGCCCGTTTCCGCGACGGATTTCACTTGTCCGCAATCGCTGTTAATCAGGACTTGACCCGGACGCTTTAAGAATTTTCTGACTTCTGCTGAACGACCTCCTCACCGCGGCACTTGGGCGTACACTAAAGCACTAAAGTGAAAGGTTCTGACCTATGCGAATGGCTCTCTTTCTCGTGGGATTGCTTGCTTGGCCCATTCAGCTTCGAGTGGAAATCCGTGATTCCGAAGTTTGGGTGGTCCGTGATGGACGTGAGTATCAGTTCACCCACGACGGCAAGTCTAAGTTGCAGGCGGAGCTGTCGCCCGTGCAAAAACGAATTGCTTACTATGAGCAATGTATAGAAGCGGAACACTGCACGCCTACAGTGATCGTCCTTGACCTCGAAGGCCATCGAATCACCTCCTTCCAGCCGAGGCATCAGGCCTTCCCCCCAGCAGAGCCTTGCTCCAGCATTCTTTCCATTGCGTGGGTCGGGGACAACGTAGTTTCGGCCATCTGCCATGGCAATCCTTCCATGAGCGAATACCTCGAGATTGATCTATCGACTGGCCAAACTGTCCGCGACCTTGTCGGATATAACTTCACGGTTTCACCCAACAGGAAAGAGGTCGCGCATGTGGGCTGGATTCCTCACTTTGCGCCACCTTTTGCCAAGAGCGAGTACCTTCAAATTGACCACACGACGATATATCCCCTTCCAAAAGGGATGAGCCCTGTCGAGCAAAAGGGGCTGCCAGAGCCGCCGAAAGTCGTGCATCAAAAGGGCCTGCTCTATCAAGGCATCCACGAATTCATGCCGGAGATGTATTGGTCGCCTGATTCCCAGCGGATTGCGTTAGTTGATTGCGTCTATGACTGGAAGGCAAGCAGCGCCGAATCGCAGTCTGAAGGAGATGGGGAGCAGTCGAACCGCCGATGCTCGCTCGCAGTTGTTTCGAAAAATAGCGAGGCTGTGCTGTTCGTGCTGAATGATTTCTCTGAAGAAGACCTTCGAAAGCTTTCTATGTCCTGGATCGATCCCCACCAACTCTCGCTTGAGACGGGCGGCCTGACCAAGACCTTTACCGTACCGTAGCACGCCCATCGAGATGGATACATTGCCCGTTCCTCAACACAGTCGGGTCGCGAAACCGTCGTCCATGCGCTCGGCTAACTTTCGCGGCGGACATGTACGCGTACGCTGTCAATCAGGAGTTGAAACGTATCCCCGGGGCACTGAGTATTCGCGTTCCGTGCAGTTGGTCATAACGTCCCGTTACCAATGCCACGATTACTTTTGCAATTTTCTCGCCCCCAATTGACGAGGGTTCGATGGGGTTCGCATAGTCTGTAGGGGCCGTGCAGATTAAGCGCAAGTCGATTACTGAGAGGCCTCGCTCGATAGCGACTCGTATGATTACATCGTTGAAAATCGCCAGAGCCAGTGAGGCAATTCGCTGATACGACTTATCGGGGAAGCAGCCATTGTAAATCGTGCAGACACCAAGCGGCAGTCCCGGTCGCAGACACGCATCCACAGCCGAGCGGTACTGAGACTCGAATGCGTCGGAGATGTCTGCCAAGGTATCGAGTGATTTTGAAGTGGGCTCTCCGGTCATACCGAAGAACGAGATACCAAGCCTTGATGCTTCTGTCAGTGCGTTGTTACCCCCAACACTGAGTACGAGATGGGAGCACTCTTTCGGCAGGCGCTGAATCTGGTCGGGAATGTTAACAGTCGTAGACCCATCGACGGCGAGTAACGATGCGCACCATCCTGATGGTAGTAAGTTGCGAACTTGCGACACAACGTCTGGGCCGCCGCTCGTGTATTGAGCGTTGTCGAAGATAGAATCTCCCAATAAGACCAGATGAGGCATGCTCGCAATTCTAACGTCATTCTTCTGGCCCTGCACGATCGGTTCTACGTGCCTGGTGAGTCGTGCCAGCATTACGGGACATCAAGTGGCCATGGAAGGTTTCACATGACCGGATACGAATAAAAAGTACCGTAGATAATCGCGTTGGGATTCGTTCTTGTTCTCTCCAACATGTCTTCGACCTCTTCGCTGAATTCTCCGTCTTTCGGTACAGGATTTGCCCGTTCAACGTCCAGCAGCTTCCAACCGTAGCTCTCCAACATTCGGACGCACTTTTCACGGAACTCTTCCGGGCTTGTCGCCCAAGTTGTAACCACGGTGAATGCGGGCCGGAACACAGTCGGCGTTTTCTCATCCGACCAGCTAATCTCGATAGTGCCAATCCAAATGTCAGGCCGCGCCACGTTGTTCTCTTCGACAGGGTAGTACAACTTAGGCGGTCAGGTCCTGGTTAGTGGGGTGCTCGTAGAAGTGGCCTGCCCGATTCCGCGACGGATTGCACTTTTCCGCAATCGCTGTTTATCAGGACCTGAGGTCCTAGAAGAAGGTATGCACCCGGTCTGCTCGCTATAGCAGGTTACCTTGAGTTAGAATCCACTGACTGGCGGTCACAGGCGTCAGAGCCTCACTATTATGAATTGCGCGAACTGGGTCGCCTGCATGTTCTTTCTTGTTGTGGCGCAGCCGAATGTCCTCATTGCGCAGGAACCGAATGTTTCTGCAACGACATCACAGGAACTCGGTTCAAAACCTCCGGACCATCCTGTAACTGAGGACCAGTTGCGTACGTATTTTGCCGTTTGCCACGTCTCCGCCGTTTCCCGCCAATTGACTCATGAAAAGCTGGAATCGCAACGACAGCAGCTTCCACCTTGGTATCCACAATCTGTCTGGGACGAAATTGAGGATGCCGTCGATAAGATAGACATGCCCATGCTCGCACTTCCCATCTACCGGAAGTACATGAGCGAGGCCGACGCGAAGATGTTGATTGAGTTGTTTGCTTCGCCTCAGGGCCAAGAGCTTGCCAGAAAATTCCTCGAAGCTACCGTGCAAGCACAGCACGCCGGTCTGACTCCGATGCAGGCGCGCGACCGCGCCGCGGCCATGGTATCGGGCGAAGAAAACAACCGCGTCTTGAAGGTCTACAACGGTATGACGCCTGAGCAAAGGCGCGGCGCAGAATTGTTCTCGCAATCCTCAGACTACCGCCGCATTCAGCTAGTTTTGAAGCAAATCGCGGCGGAGTTTGAACAAGCCACTATCGAGAAACAGACCGATTTGGCCAAAGCAATCGCTCTCAAGCATCAAGCCGAAATGACCGAAGCCAAAAAACTGTACGATGCTAACCATAACTGAAAGTCACACCTCCGCCGTCCGACAGTGCCGAATAAATTGGTAAACGCAAGCCCAAGTGGACGGTAAGTGGCGTTCGCGGAGGGAAGTGGTTTCGGGCCGATTCCACATGTACGCGTAGGCTCTTACCAGGACTCGGTCTTTATTTCGCGCTGGGCGTTAGAGTGATGCGGATTGAATCTGAGACTTCTCCCGTCATGAAAGGTCCGACCATTTTCGCCAGTTCAGAACGCTCTGCATCGGTGAATTTCTCTTCGACCCAACCGGTCAATGCCGCCTCAACCCTGTATACTCCGGGTTTCAAACCACCGAAGAGCTTAGTATCCAAAAGAAACGCCCCGTCAAGGTGTTCACCGGGTTTGAGCAACACCGCTTCCTTGCTCATGCGCTCCCTGACTGTTTTTGGACCGCCACCACCGCAGGAACCCCCATAGCCTAGCACAAAATGTTTCCCGGAGCTGTCCTCAAACCATGCCCACAGGTGAGGAGCCGCTGGGCAAGTCGCCTCCCACTCTCGCGGCACGAACAATGGCGCATTGCTGATGTTTTTCACGCTGTATTTCACTGTGATTGACTCGCCAGCTTTCCAACTTGTCTGCACGGTAGAAATCTTGAATGAGAGATCGCTGGAAGGGACGAACGCTTCCTTCTGCGCAAGTATTGAGCTTGCGATTAGAAAAAAGCTAAGACCAACCGGCAGGAAACATTTCAACGAGTTCACTTCCGTGCCTCTGTAGTCCGATGTGGTCGTGCATCAAA